>DASSFS010000058.1:0-4474 GCA_035694165.1 Solirubrobacterales bacterium
CGGATTCAGCTGTGAGTTGGGCCATCCCTGAGCGTTCCGCCTGGCGACATAGGTATTGGGAAGCCCGCCTCCGTGGCTGCCGGAGAAGGCCCCAAGGGAGACGTAGGCGATGCTGTTGCCGTCGAGCGCGGCCTGGGCGCCGCCGCGAAGTCCCTCGCCGTTGATGTCGGCACTGTTCTTGTCTTCCGGGGAGATCCTCTCGAAGGCCCGGCATTCCGGCAGCTCGGTCGTGTGCTGGGCGATGCGCAGGTCTTCGTTCGGGCAGGTTGCTGCCTGCGCCGAAGTGGCGGAGGCGAGGGGGCCCGCCACAGCGAGGGCGGCGAAGAGGGTGAGCAGAACCGAAGGCGCACCATTGCCGAGGTCCCTGTCGCGTCTCAAAATGGATGCCTTCGATCGGCGTCTCACGTATCGCTCTCCTTGTCCCTGGAGCCCTCCGCCGGGTCGCTCCCGGCGATCCTCGAGGCTCGTTTTCCCTGTCCCTGTTTGAAGCCGGGTCGCTCCCTGGCGAACTCGACTGCGGGCACGATAAACGTTGCCTTTCATAAAGTCAAGCAATCGTTTTTTTAGGGAAAGACCGCGTTTGCACACTGGCGCCGCTACGGTTGCCGCGGGAGTCACGTGATCGTCTCGGTGCACATCGCGGAAGTCGGGAAGCGCGAGGCGGCTGAGGTTCTGCTGAGGCCGCCGAAGGCAGGCCGTGTGCCTGGGCTCACCTATGCCGAGACGACCACCACCGCCCCGCTCGGCGAGCCGCTGTTGCCGCCGCGCCGGCTCGGCCCGGTCGGGATGATCGCCGCCTGGGAGAGCAACGAGGCACTGGACGAGTTCTCCGCCCACCACCCGATCGCCCACCGGCTCGCCGGCGGCTGGCAGGTACGACTGAAGCCGCTGCGCGTCTCCGGAGCTTGGGCTGGGATGCCCGGCCTCCCGTCCCGGGCGCTGCCCGTCGACGAGGACGAGCCGGTTGGGATCCTCACCCTGGGCCGGCTGCGGCTGCTCCGCACCGGCGCTTTCCGTCGCAGCGCCGGCCCCGCCGAGGCCGCCGCGCTCGAGAGCCCGGCGCTGCTGGCCGGGACGGGGCTGGCGCGTCTTCCCCGCCTCGTCGCCACCCTCAGCCTCTGGCGCAGCGCCGCGGCAATGCGCGAATACGCCTACGAGCGGGGCGCCGCCCACCAGGCCGCCGTCGGCGCCGACCGCACCCGCCCCTTCCACCACGAATCAGCCTTCGTCCGCTTCCGCCCCTACGCGTCCAGGGGCATCTGGGGCGGCCGAAACCCGCTGGCCACCCCAGCTACGGAGAACGCGGACGCCTAGCGGCTGCGCACTTCTTCGCGTACTGGACTGGATGTCTTGTCAGAAAACGCAAACGACCCGGGAGAGTGGGGGGCTCTCCCGGGCCTTTGTCTGCGTTTACTGCGAGGCCGCCCGAACAGGGAAGGGCGGACGGCCCCGGTCGGCTTATGCAGCCGCTTTGTCGCGGTGTCCGGCTCGCTGGCGCCGTGGCGCCCCGCCCAGCCTTCCTGCCGCAAGTCGTGAAGCTCATCCCTGCGAAAACCGGTTGTCCAACCTACCCCGGCTTCCGCGTCAATAATAGACATGCCCTTACTGCAATGTCAAGAGCAAATCTTGATTAGCCCTTCGAAAAGGGCTTTTTCGATGACATGGGCGTACATTCCTAACGCCCGCGCGCCTTCTTCCCACAGCTATTCGTCAGCACCGGTCTGGTGTCGTAGCCCTTGCCGTTCTGGCCATCCATCTTCACCGTGGCCTTGTTGGTGCCTTTGCAGAGGTCGCGGCTGTTGACCAGCAGGCCCTTCTTGCCGCCCTTCATCTCGAGGACGAATTTGGTCACCGGAGCGTCGGGGACAGTCTCGAAGGTGGAGCGGATCCCGCCGTTGACCGAGTCGATGCGGCCGGCCAGGTCGATCTCGATCGCCCCATGGAGGGCAGCGACCAGGTCGGGCAGCGGGTTGCTGGAGCTGCGCAGGTAGACCGGGCCTTCCAAGGGCTGGTCGAGCAGCGGCGTCGTTGCTTTGGCGTAGCCATAGATGGAGCCGAGCGGGCACTGCTTGGCCGCGTATTGCACCCGGGTGCAGACCGTCTTGATGTGCTCCTGGGCAAGGAACGCCGAGTGCGGCAGGGCGACCGAGACGCGGCCGATGTTGGCGTCGCCGGGGCGCGCTTTCAGTACCGCGCGCAGCTTCGGGTATTTGCCGCGCTTGGTCCCGCCTTTGAGGTGCAGGGAGAGCTTCGGCTTGAAGCCGAGCGCCTCGCAGTTGCCGGCCCGGAAGGGGTCGGCGAGCTGTGCGGCCTGACCGGCCGAGCCCTCGATCGTGGCCGCCACGCTCGATGCCTCACACGAGGTCGGGTTGAGCGTGAAGTTCGGCCGGTCGACGTCGACCCGGATGTCGCGGTAGGAGATCGGCACCCCCTGCAGGAACTGCGGCAGAGGATCGGAGATCGCCGTCACCTGGGCGGTGGTCGGGTTGACCCGCAGAGCGTTCTTGAGGATCACCGTGCCGAGGTCGAAGGGGCCCGCCTGGGCCGGGACCTCGGCGATCAGGCTGTAGGGGCCGCCGTTGTAGGGGCCGGCGAGGTAGAGCGCGGTCGGGGCGCCGCCCGGGTAGGGGACGAAGACCGGCGGGGCGCCGGCGCCGGCGCCGACCGTGGTGTGGCCGACTTTGCTCGCCTCCGGGCAATCGCCGGTGGCCGCCTGGACGTCGGAGCAGAGCGGGACGCCGGACAGCTTGGCGAGCATCCCCTCGGGCAGGGTCGCGGTCAGGCGCGAGATGTTGGCCTGGGCGTCATCGCCGCGGGTGATCCGCATCGTGAACGGGGAGAAGGCACCGGCGGTCGGGTTCAGCGTGCCAGCCCGCAGGCCCGGGGTGAAGACGCCCTCGCGCCCGCAGCCCTGGTCGACGGAGAAGGAGCTGGAGAGCTCCACCGGCACACCGGGCATCGACCAGCTGCGCAGGTCGGCGGTGGTGGTGTAGGTGCCGCAGGCGCGCGGCAGCGCCAGCGGCGCCAGCGGGCCGTCCTTCAGCCGCACGTGCAGATCGCTGAAGGGCTGCTGGGGGTTGTTGAGGAAGGTGGTGGTGATCCTCCCGGTGGCCGGGTCGAGGTCGACCTTGCCGGCGAGCTTGATCGTCACCCCGCTGCCCTGCGGCGCCATGTAGAGGGCGAGCAGGGAGTCGAAGGGGTTGTCGTTTTGCTTGGCGATGTAGACGGGGCCGCTGAGCGGCTCCTCGAGGATCGGCGTCTCGACTTCGACTTCGCCGATCTTCGAAGAGAGCGGGCAGCTGATCGGCGTCTCCTCGTGGTAGCCGAACTCATCCGGTGAGCAGGAGCCGAGGCCGTTGGCCGAGGAGGAGGAGATGCCGAGGCCCTCGGGCAGGGTCATCGTCACGTCCTTGACGTGGGCGGTGGCCAGGCCATCGGGGTCTTCGCTCTGGGGGACCGAGATGTCGACGTTGAGGCCGGTCGGGGCGCCGGCCTCATGGGAGGTCGGGGTGACGCTCATCGACGGTGCGAAGGGGACGTCGGCGCACTCGGAGAGCGGTACTTCGCTGTCCTCGGCGCTGCCGGAGTATCCCTCGTAGGAGAACGCTTCCAGCCCCACCGCGAACGGCTCGCTGCAGTTGGTCGGGTTGGTCATGAAGGGCTTGCGGGGGCTTGGGTTGCCGTGGTCGGTCGGGACGCCGAACATCGTCACCTCGGCCCAGGCGAGCGGGCCCCCGATCGGCATTTCGTCGGAGATCGCCGTGATCTCGCCGTCGGGACTGACCTCGACCTTGAGGAAGGTGTAGAGGGAGATCGCCGGTTTGATGCCGAAGAGCGCCGGTTCGTCCTTGCCGGGGGTGAGGTTGTAGACGGGGCCTTTGAAGCCGCCTGGCGTTAGGCCGCCGAGGAACTCGGTTTCCATCGTCCCAACCTCGGTCCCCTGTGGGCAGGTGGGAAATGCCTGGAGGAACAGTTCGACGCTGCAGGTCGGATAGGCGGTCGGGTCGCCGACCAGGCCGGGCGGGAGCTTGACGGAGAGGCGCCGGGCCGTGCCGTAGGGGATTTTGCCGATCTCGGTGGGGCTGTATTCGATCGTCTCGTGCTTCAGTTCGATCCTGTTGCGGAAATCGGTGCGGGCACCGGCACGGTTGTCGCTGGTTCCCGCACTGAACGCCGTGACTTCGAACTGGCTGGGGTCGTTGGTGCCCGCGGCCAGTGCGCTCGTGCTGGAAGCGCCGAGTGCCGACGCGATCACCGCCAGGGCCAGCGCCATGCGGGCCAGGCGAGTCCTTGCCTTGTTCATCTTCATCCCTCCGAGCTTCTGGTCGTTTCCGCGCTTGCTGTGGATCGCTCGTCGTGACTCAGCCATGGAGGGTCACCTTCCGGGTGATCGTCTGGTCGGACTGGACGTGGGTGACGGTCAGGGTCACCGGTAGTCGCCCGCGCTCGGCCAAGACCTTCTTGGCCTTCGCGC
>DASSFS010000059.1:0-32972 GCA_035694165.1 Solirubrobacterales bacterium
CAACCTGATCATCGTTGCGGCACGGCCGGCGATGGGCAAGTCCGCGCTGGTCGCCAACATCGCCGAAAACGTGGCGGTTAAGAAAGACATGCCGGTCGCCTTCTTCTCCTTGGAGATGTCGGAGGTCGAGCTTGCCCAGCGCTTCATTGCCTGTCGGGCGCGGATCTCCGGCGACAAGCTGCGCAAGGGACAGGTCTCCGAACGCGACTGGCCGAAGGTGGTGCGGGCCTGCAACGAACTCGAGGAGGCGCCGCTCTGGTTCGACGATTCCTCCGACCTCGGCATCCTCGACCTGCGGGCGAAGGCGCGGCGTCTGCATGCCCAGGAACAGGACCGCGGCGGGCTCGGCCTGATCATCCTCGACTACATGCAGCTGATGCGCTCCGACGACCATCGCGCCAACCGCGTCGAGCAGGTCGGTCAGATCAGCCGTGGGCTGAAGATCCTCGCCCGCGAGCTCGAGGTTCCCGTCGTCGCCATCTCCCAGCTCTCGCGCGCGCCGGAGCAGCGGACGCCGCCGAAGCCACAGCTCTCCGACCTGCGCGAGTCCGGCCAGATCGAGCAGGACGCCGACGTCGTCGCCTTCCTCTTCCGCGAGGACTACTACCGCGATCCCGACGATGAGCCGGACGGCCTCGCCGACCTGATCATTGCCAAGCATAGGAACGGCCCGATCGGGACCAGGAAGCTGGTCTTCCTCGACCGCTTCCCGAAATTCGCCGACTTCTCCGGCCAGGAGGCGCCGATCGACCAGCCGGTCGCCGAAGGACCGCCGCTCGCCGACGCCAGTGCCGCGGGGCCTGACTTCTGATGCCGGCGATCGCCCGCTCAGAGCCCTTCCGCGAACAGGCCTGTCCGCTCGCGGTCTGCGACGGCTCCGGCTGGATCCTCGGCCCCGAGGACGTCGCACGTCCGTGCGAGTGCCGTGAGGCGCGCCTGAAGCGCGGCCGTAGCAAGGGGGTGGCCTCCGCGATCCCCGCTCGCTTTCGTGGCGTTTCATTCGACCGCCCGCCGGTTAGCGACATGGCGCGCGACATGACCACCCGCCACGTGGTCCAGGCCACGAAGGACTACATCGAGGGTCTCGACGAGAACATTGAGGCGGGCCGCGGCCTCTGGATGATGGGGAACACCGGTACCGGGAAGACCACTCTCGGGATGCTGGTCGCCAAGGAAGCGCTCGCCGCTGGGAAGACCGTGGGCGTCTACTTCACGCCCAAGCTGCTGACCCGGATTCGCAAGACCTACCAGGAAGCGGAAAGCGGCAACGCCTACGACGACTTCTTCCGCCGGGTGACCTCAGTCGACCTGCTCTACATCGACGACCTCGGGTCCGAGCGCCATACCGACTGGGTCGTTGAGCAACTCTACGCCTTGGTCAACGAGCGTTATGAGAACCAGCGGCCGATGCTGGTCACCAGTAACGCTGACAGTGACGTCGACCAAGACGCAGACCACGGCCTACAGCAACTGAAAGAGCAGATCGGATCCCGCACTGTCTCGCGCCTGGTGGAGATCTGCGGCGACCCGCTGCCCCTCTTCGGGCCAGACCGCCGCGTCCAGGCGCGCTCGCCGAACTAAGCCAGGTCTAGAACCAGACCAAGCGCCTCGTCGACTGCTGCGAGCTCGTCGAGGCTCAGGTGGCCGATGCGATCCCCGAGCTTGCGAACGTCGAAGGGGCGAACCATCTCGCAGAGCACCTTCGTCTTTTCCCCATTCAGTTTCACCTCGGGACGAAAGGAGGCCTCCTGCGCCGACCGAGAAGTAGGGCAAATGACGACCGTCGAGAGCGACAGCAGATCATTTGCCTGGACGATCACGGCGTAGCGACGACCGTGCTGAACCCTTCCAGCCCCGCGCCTGAGATTGACCTCGTGGACATCACCACGAATCATTATTGATCTCATCCATCCACTCGACGATCTCCCTGGCTTCGGCCACGTACTCTGGGTCCGCCGCCAACCTCCGCGCCTCTGCAGCTAGGCCGGTTCGTTTCCGTTCGCGCTCGGCAGCCTCTTCGATCGCCTGTCGAGCCGCCTCGGCTTTGCTGACTCCACGCAGTCGCGCCAGTTCCTCGAGCGCCTTTGTCCCGTGACGACCAAGCCTTAGTGAAAGCGGATGAGGCGTGTCGGGCACTGCCTCTACCGTAGCGCGATTCGCACTACGTTGGACGACGACGGCTGCCATGATCCGATCGTCCCGAGCCGGGGCGTACAAGTGGTGCGCGGATCTCAAATTCTCTGCATCGAGAGTCGCGCTGGTCCCGCGCAAAGCGCCTGGCTCCCATCCCCGTCACAATCCCCAGCGCTTATGCCAGGCGTAGTCATAGTCGGCGCCCAGTGGGGCGATGAGGGGAAGGGGAAGATCACCGATCTGCTCGCAGCGCGGGCGGAGATGATCGTGCGCTTCCAGGGCGGCAACAACGCCGGCCACACGATCGTCCGCGACGGCGAGGAGTTCAAGTTCCACCTGATCCCCTCGGGGATCCTGCACGCCGACAAGCTCTGCGTGATCGGCAACGGCGTCGTCGTCGACCCGCGCGTGCTACTGGGAGAGATCGACGGCCTGAAACGGGCCGGGGTCAGCGTCAACAACCTGCGCATCTCCGCCAACGCGCACCTGATCATGCCCTACCACGTGCTGCTCGACACGGCCGGGGAGACCAAGCTCGGCAAGCTCTCGATCGGGACTACCCGGCGCGGGATCGGCCCCTGTTATGCCGACAAGGCGCTGCGGCTGGGAATCCGGGTCCAAGACCTGCTCGACGAGAAGATCCTGCGGACCAAGATCCGCGCTGCGATCGAGCCGAAGCAGCAGGCGCTGCGGGAACTCTCGGTGGCGCGGCGCAAACTGCGCAAGGAAGCGGGCGAGGACGCGGAAAAGGACGAGACCGCCAGCGGCGTTCCGGATCCCCGCCTCGATCTGCACACGATGACCGAGGAACAGGTCAACTTCGGCCACCGCCTGGAGCCGCACATCGCCGACACCGCGAAGCTCTGCTGGGACATCCTCGATGCCGACAAGACGGTGATCTTCGAGGGTGCGCAGGCGACGCTGCTGGATCTCGACCACGGCACCTATCCCTTCGTCACCTCCTCGAACCCGATCGCCGGGGCCGCCTGCGTCGGGGCCGGGGTCGGGCCAACAGACATCACCGAGGTCTGGGGCATCGCCAAGGCATACGCGACCCGGGTCGGTGCCGGTCCGTTCCCGACCGAGCTGGAAGACGAGATCGGCGAGCGCATGGTCGAGGCCGGCCACGAGTTCGGCACCACGACCGGGCGCCGTCGCCGCTGCGGCTGGATGGACCTGATCGCGCTCCGCTACGCGGTCCGGCTCAATCGCATGGACTCGCTGGCGATCACCAAGCTCGACGTATTGAGCGGGCTCGGGCCGTTGAAGGTGGCGGTCCGCTACCGCTCCAAGGAAGGCGCGGTGTTGGACAGCTTCCCCTACCACCAGTCGATCCTGCACTCGGCCACCCCTGAGTACGAGGAGCTGCCCGGGTTCGACGAGGACATCGGCGAGTGTCGTGAGGAGGCCGACCTGCCGCAGGCGGCGCGCGACTACCTCGGCTTCATCTCTGAGTTCGTCAAGGTGCCGGTTCGTTTGGTCGGCGTCGGCCCCGACCGTGACCAGACCATCTGGCTCGGCGGGAAGGCCTAAGGGAATTCGGTCGGCGCCAGCGAGCCGACCTTCCACTCGCCGTCTTCCTCAGTCATCGTCATGAAGTAGTTGATGCCCTTGGGCCCGTGGTAGAGGGCGAAGCCGCGATCACCTTCCACCCGCAGGCTGGCGATGCCGTCGGTCAAGCTGTTGGCCCTGGTTGAAGCGGGCGCCCCTTGTACCAGCGCCGCCAGAATCGCCGCGCAGCCCTTGTCCTTCAGCTGCGGTGATTTCGAGGCGAGATCTTCAAGCGGTTTGATTGCCGCTGCAGCCAGATGAGTGCACGCCGCGCCCCAGTCGCTGGCGGCGCGGGCCTCCATGAAGCCGCGCAGCGTCGCGCTTGCCGCTTCGACCTCCTCGCCGCCGGCTTCCTCTCCGAAATTCTGGATGCTGTTGTCGCCACCGGGGGTGCGGAAGGCGGCGCTAGCTTCGCCAGAGGAGGAGCTTGAGTCCTCGCCCGCGGCGTCGTCGGAGCCGCTGCTCGCACCGTGATCGTCGCCGGGCTCCGTCTCCTTCTTCGCGATACCACCGTCTTCGTCGCTAGGCGTAGTCGGGGCCGTTTCCTGAGGCGTAGTCGCGTTTGAATCGGAGCTCGAATCGTCGCTTCCGCAGGCGACGAATGCGGTCGCCATCAGCAGCGCGAAAGCGACAGCGAGCAGCAGTTTCTGGACCCCCCTCATAGCCGCGCCGATTCTATGCAGAAACGCCCGTCTGCTCTACAGTCAGAGGGTGGCTTCCAGCAAACGTGCGGCTAAGCTGAGCGAGCGGCTGCCCAGAGGGAGACACGGTTTACCGAGGGAGGCGGTGACCGAATCCCAGCGCAACCGCATCCATCAGGCGATGATCGAGGTGGTCTCCGAGCGCGGCTACCCGGATACCCGTGTGGTCGACGTGATCGGGGTCGCCGGCGTCTCTCGCAAGACCTTTTACGAACTCTTCGACAGCAAGGAGGACTGCTTCCTCGCTGCCTACGACGTTCTGCTTGGCAATCTCCTGGGCGATACCGCCAACGGGTTCGAGTCGAACCCTGGGGCGCCCTGGGCCGAGCGGGTGGCCGCTGGCCTTGGCGCGCTGCTGGACCATCTCGCCGAGCACCCCGACGAGGCCCGCTTCGCGATCGTCGAGGTCCTCGCTGCGGGCCCGAAGGCGCTGGCCCGCCGCGACGCCGCTCTGCGTCAGTTCACCGGCTTCCTCGAGTCGGGCCGAGCTGAGACCTCGGTCGAGCTCCCTGGCATTACCTCGCTCTCGCTAGCCGGCGGCGTCAATGAGCTGCTCTACAGCGAGATCCTGCATGGAGCGGCGGCTCGCTTGCCGAGCCGGCTGCCAGATCTGATGTTCTGGATCACCCTGCCGTTCCTTGGCGCCGAGGGGGCCGCCGCCGAGCGCGAGCGGGTGCGGCGGTCGATGCGCGAAGCGAACCGCTGATCTAGTCTGCATTAAGCCGCTCTTTTTCCCCGATCAGGGGGTTTACTCAGGGGCCAGGGTGGTAGTTTGAGCCGCTGGAGGGATAGTTCCACGCAAGCTTTCGACGGCTACGGCTCTGGACGGGCAAGCCGCAAAAGGAGAGACATAGGGATATGCGCAAGCACTTGTTGATAACGATGGCCCTTGGGGCCCTGATCGCGCTCACCGTAGCCGGCGTCGCCGTTGCGGCGAAGGACACCGTCGTCCGTGCCGGCACGCTCGTCGTGACGATCGACGGCTCCAGCGGCGTTTCGCCGAAGGCGCTTTCGAAGAGCAAATACACCCCGATTGCCTTCACCGCGGCGGGCAGCGTCGCCACCACCGACGGCAAACAGCCGCCGCCGCTGAAAGAAGTGCTGCTCGACGCGAAAAATTCTGCCGTCAACGTCAAAGGCTATCCCACCTGCACCAGCGGTCAGCTGCAGTCGCGGGACACCCAAGCTGTCGAAGCGGCCTGCAAGAGCGCCATCATCGGCAAGGGCTCGAGCACGATCTCGGTCGTCTTCCCTGAACAGGCTCCGATCCCCGGCCAGGCTCCGCTGCTGGTCTTCAACGGCGGCACCTCGGGCGGCACCACGACGTTCTTCATTCACGCCTATCTGACCCAGCCGATCACCACGGCGGTCGTGACCACGGTGAAAATCAAAAAAGCGGGCAGCGGCCTCAAAACCGTCACCACGATTCCGAAAATCGCCGGCGGTTCCGGTTCGGTGACGAAGTTCTCGCTGAAGATCGACAAAAAATTCACCTACAAAGGCAAGAAGGTCAGCGTTCTCAGCGCGAAATGCGTCGGCGGCAAGATCACGGCTGACGTAACCGCCAAGTTCTACGACGGCAGCGCACTTTCGGCGGACGTCCTGCGGACCTGCACCTCGAAGCCCTGAGGTAGCGCTTCGCCAAGCGTTTCCCAGAAGTTTGGGATCTGAGAAGGGCGGCCGAAAGGCCGCCCTTCTTTTTTGTGCCTAGTCCTTCGAGCCTGGCAGCTGGGCGGCAGGGCGGACTCGGCTCGGTGATCAAACAGAACCTCGCCGCAACGAGGCCCTCAGCGCCGCCGTGGAAGTCATCGGCGACGCAGTGGACAGGACACCTTTGAGTCGCTACCCGCAGCCACCTGATACCCGAGCCGGTGGGAGCAGTCTCTCACTGCCGGATATGGCGCGGACCTCAGTCGCCGGCCGAGTCTGGGCCGGCTACATGGAGGCGGCTAAGAGGCGATAGAAGCCGAGGTGGATTCAGAGAAGAGGCCGCCGAGCGGATCGACGCCGGTGCCGAGGCTTTGACGCAAAGTACGGACTCGGCGACTTTGAATCGCCGACGCCATCGGACGATGGCGACCGAAGGCGACCGGCTCTTCCCCTTTAAGGCTGTTCGAAGGCGTGCTGATACGTGGTGGCCGGCCCGCTCCCGTAAATCGGATTGAAGGGAGCCTGCTGGGTGCAACCCGGAGCAGGCAGCGTGGCGGTGCTGGCTTGTTCCGAAAAGGCGTATTTCTTCAGGCGGTTGAAGAAGTCTTCGGCTTCTTTTGGATCGCCCAGTTTGGTTCGTTCTTTGATGAAATTTTCGTTTTTCGGCGTTTCCGGATCGAGCGTCGCAGTGATCCCCGAGGTGCATTGGCGAGTGTCGAAACCTGGCAACCCCGCAGCCAAGCCCTCCGCCCACCGGGGCGGGCTGTAAGCGCTGTTGCGATTGCTCGCCAGACGGTTGTCGAAGGTTGCCAACGATTCGGGCATCAACGGTCCCATTACCCTCAGGTAGTGCGTGTTTTCGCCCTTCGCATTCTCTTTCGTTAGTTCACCGTTAGTGGCTGCCGCCACGTTCGCGAAGAAGGCGGTGAACTCCCGACGGTAGAGGTTGAGCCCGGTGACAATCGGGTTGAGGTTTCGCAGGAACGGATCGACCGCACGGAGCAGCGGCGGGAACTCGTCGCGGAAGAGCTTGCGCAAGGCGGGGAACCCCGTCGGAGCGCGGGCAATCACCTTGGAGAGACCTTCGAAGAACCCTTTCGCTTCTGGGGCCAGGTTGGCAAAGGCGATCAGCGTCGGCGAGAGCTGTTCGGCCGCCGGGACCAGTTGGCGCATCAGCGGGTCGGCGTTGAGAGCAAAGGCTTTGAGCCGGTTCAGAGTCAGCCTCGACTCATCCTGGAAGGTGGGGAAGGCACGGAAGATCGCTTCGATGTCGCGGTCTCGCTGGGCCGTGGTCTGGAAGACGGCGTTGGAACTCTCGATCAGCTTTGCCACCTCGCCTTCGCGGCCGCGTAGGGCGCGGAAGGTCGTGGCACCGTTCCGGAACAGCTGTCCCACCGCGACGCGCTGGGTATCGAGGACGCGGAAGAGCTTGTCGAACTCGCTGAAGGTCGGTTCGAACTCGCCGATCGCGTAGGAGAGAGCCTGGCCCTGGCCGGAGATGGCGACCGCCGATTCCTGCATCCAGGTTTGGAAAGCGGCGCGGGTTTTGGGGTCGAAGGTGCGGAAGATCTCGTCGAGCTGGACGGATTCGGCGCTGTTGGCCTCGGGCAGCGTGCCGCCGTCGGCCATCTCAGGGGAGTCGCTCGAGCCCGGAGTCAGTTCGATGTAGGTCTCCCCCAACAGGGTCTTGGTGCGGAGGATCGCCCGCGTCGACTCCGGCAGGGGCGCGTACTTGTTGTCGATATTGACCGTCGCCAGGGCCTGCCTGCCGTTCGGCGCCAGGGCAATGCTCTGGACTTTGCCGACGTTGACGCCGGAGATGCGAACGTCGGACTGTTCAGCCAGCTGCGTGGCCTCGTTGAACGGAACTTTGATCTCGTAGGACTTCGCCCTGAACGGCGTCGGCCCGCCGAACGTGACCCAGAGGAAGAGCAGGATCCCGAAGCACGACAGCGCAAAGCCGGCGATGACGAGGAGTTGAGTGGTGCTGGGCGCGCGCTTGCTCATTTTTCTTTGTATTCGCATTTCCCGCTATCGGTGAACGAGACCGGGATCTGTTCTTTGCGGGGAATGTTGGATAGCTGCAGAAGGGTTTTCTGGAAGGGCAAGATGCCAGCAGCGGCGTAACCAAGATCGGCGCCGGTGCAAGAGATCAGGACCAGGCCGCGCAGAGCCGGACCACCGGCGTCCTGGAGGTTGAAGGAGGCGTTGAAATTGTGGTTCAGCCAGGGCAGGTAGAAAAGAACGCTCTCCTTGCCCCCTTTCGGGTTATAGGCGAGCTCGTTGAAGAAGGTGTTGAAGGCGGCGAGTGAGTTGCCAAAGCCTCTGACCGTCTTGTTGAACTGGTCGGAACCTTCGTTGGCATGAGTCAGTACCGGACGGATCTGGCGCGTGAAGGGCCGGATCTGGTCGCGGATCGGCGCCGCGGTCTGACTGAAGAGCCGCTCGGTCGCCTTGAAAGCCGGAGTCAGAGCCTGCGTCTGCGGGATCAAGCCGGTCAGTGCCGGGAAGGCGACGTCGGAGAAGCGTTTGGAGCTGGCCAGGGCGGAGTTCCCAGCCCGCAGGGCGGCCGGGAACTCCTGCAGTGAATCCTGGATTGCCTGCTGCTGGCGAGCGAAGTTGCCGAGGGCCGCGTCGGAGGAGGTCACGAAGCGCCTGATCTCGGCATCGTGGCGACCGAGTTCGGTCGTCAACTGGCCGAAGTTGTGGATGACGTTGGCAAGAGCCACGTGCCGCGCGGCCACAGCCTTGTTGAGCTTCGCCACGGAGTGAACGAAGGGCTGAACGCGACGGAGGGCATTGGAGACCTGCTTACCGCGACCGCCGATCCCCTGGGCACCACCCGCCACCAGCAGCTGCAGGTACTGGCGCGTATCGCCGTCGAGGGTCGCGAGGAAGGCGTCGAGGTTGGTGTTCGGTTCCGTCTGGGCCAGGGTGAAGTGGGCGCCGCTCTCGATCGACTCCTTGCCGCTGCCCGGGTCGACCTCGACGATCATGTCGTTCAAACCCGTTTTCGGCCGCAGCAGGAAACTGGCGTTGGGATGGATCAGCTTCATGTATTCGGGCTGGATGTCCATCCCGACCACCGCGTGGCCGTTTTCGAGATCGACCGAGGTGACCTTGCCGACTTCGATCCCGGCGATGTCGACCGACTGACCCTGGCCCGGCGTCACCGCCTGGGCGGTAGAGAACTCCGCCGAGATCTGCTCGAATTCTTCGCCCACCAACGGCAGCCATGATGGCAGCGAGGCTTTCTGCTGGGTGAAGATGCCGAGCATCATCACGATCCCGGCGAAAGCGAGGACGAAGATCGCGATCGTGTCTTTGCGATGGCCTCGCGCTTGGCGCGATAGCCAGGCACGGAAGTGCCGCCAGCGGCTGGGCTGGGGTGCCTGCTCGTTCATGGGTTCACCCCCGAGGGCGACGGGGTGGGAGCGCCGACCTGTCCGAGCGGACCGTTCACGTCTGGTGCGGGGTTCGTGTAACAGCGTACGTTCGGCTTCATCGGAGGGATGCCGCCCAGCTGGGGCTGGTTTCCGATCGGGGCCACGATCGTGTTGGCGTAGTTGATCCCGTCGCTGAAGGTGTCTGGGTTGCCCTGCGGATTTGGTTCGCCGACCAGCACCGGGCCGCCGCCCACCTGGGCGCGTCCGTAGGGACCGTTGCCGTCGTAGTTCTGGGCGAAGCCGGCGAAGTTGACGAGGTTGTAGAGGAACTCGCGATAGTTCGGCCCGCCGGTGCTGAAACGATCTTCAATCGTCTGGTTACCCGTCGGAACCAGGACCTTGGTCGTGCAGAGACTGAGCTGGTTGAGTTGCGGCAGCGCCGTTTCCTTGCCGGCCTGAGCGGCGCCGGCGAGCCCCGGAGTCGATTCGGCGAGGAGCCTGGCGACGCCGCCGCCCTCTTTTCCGGAGAGCAACGGGCGAGTCTGGGCCAGCCACGGTTTGGAGGCGCTAATCAGACTCGGGAGCTGCGCCACGGCCGGGGTCAGCTCGATGGCGTAGGTGCGCAGTGGCGGCAAGGTGCGATTGAGACTGACGAAGGAGGCGCGGGCCGTGCGCAGGGTCGGCGCGAGCAGGTTGATCGTGGTCGAGAGATTCGCCGACTGTGCCGCGAGGGCACCGGTGAAGACGTTGAAGTTGTCGATCAAGCCCTGCAGGTCTGCCTCGCGGCTGGCGAAGGCGCCGAAGGTACGGCCGGCTCCGGCCACCAAGCGCGAGAGATCGCGCTGCTGGGTACCGAGGAAGGCATTCGTCACCTGGGCGCTGTAGCGGCCAGCGTCTCCGCCGTACTTGAAGACGTTGTTGAGCGCCTCGGCGCCGGTCAGGCCTTTGACCTCAGGCAGCTGAGTCGTATCTTCGGCGGCCGTCGGCTCATGCGTGTAGGCCGTGCCAAGGCCCTCCAGGAAGCGACTGAGATCCGCCCGGACCGGTGATTGCAGCGCCGTCAGTACCTCGTCGAGCTGGACCGCGGTAGAGGTGTGGCTGACGGGGATCGTGCTGCCGCTATCCATGTCCGGCGCACTCGGACTACCAGGATCGAGGTCGATGAAGAAGTTGCCCTCGAGGAAGATCCGTGGCCGGACCGAGGCGAAGGCATCAGCGTGGATCGGCTGGCCAGAACCATCGACGGTGAAGGCGACGGTGGTGGCGTTGCCGTCGCGCTCGCTCGAGATGACTTTGCCGACTTCGACACCGGCGATCCGCACCGGCGAGTTTTTCGCGATGTTGGCCGAGTTGGCGAAGGTGGCCTTCAGTTCGTAGCCGTAACCGGTGAAGGGAACGTGTTTGGTGAATGCGAGGTAGGGGCCGATCGTGAAGATGAGGATGAAGACGATCGCGATCGCGACGTTGCTCGGCCTCCACTTGAAGCGGCTGTTGGTCGCGCCCTGCCTCGTGTCACGCTCCGGCAGCCGGCTCATTTCTCGACCTGCCCGCGGGTAGTGGTTCCCCAGACTTCCGGCGCATTGCCGATCACGGTTTTGGCGATGACGTACTTCTCGTTACCAGCTTCGCAGCCGTTGGGCTGGCCAGGGGCGGCGGTGTTCGGGGAGGGATTGAAATGCAGATGGTTGGCTCGGTCGGGACCGTTCGCAGGTGCCGATGCCGGGCTGGACTCGCTGTTCGGGCCTTCAGGAGGCTCAAAGGGAATGAAATTGAGCCAGTTGCCCTGGCCGTTGCCTTCGTTGTTGGCGTTGGCCAGATTCCTGAAGGCCAGCGTCACGTAGTTGCAGGTGGTCTGTGCCGGTGCGATGAACTGAAGTGCCGGCTTGAGCAGATTGTTGGTGTCGATCAACAAGTCGAGGCCGTTGAAGACACCCGGCGCTTCCTGGAAGGCGACCAGGGCTTCTGCCGTCGGCGCCAACTGGTTGTTGAGGACCGGAGAGGCGTTGAGCGCGGGCACGCCGGCATGGAGCGCGTCCGCAATGATCGGGGAGGTTTCTCCAAGGGCCTTGGCGCCCGGCTTCAACGCCGTGAAGAAACGGGCGGAGCTGCGGAAGAACGGCCGCACCGCCGGCAGATCAGCGTTGACCGCATCCAGGGTCGGGGGGCCTTTTTCGATCGTTTCCTGGATGTAGGGGCGAGAGACGCGGGCGAAGGCGGCGAAGGTGCGATCGAGGGCGACGAAGAGGTTGGCCTGCGTCGCCGCCACCGGGGCGACGGTCGCCGAGAGGTCCTCGAGCGCTTGCCAGAAGCCGGCGAAGTCGGTGCTGGGTTCGACGATCGTCCGCAGGGTCGCCTGCGAGTTGACCACGAACCTCCGCAGGGAGCCGATCCCTTCGTTCAGCTGCGGCCCGCGACCGGCAAGGGCGTTGCCGAAGCCGGCCTGAGCCTGGCGAATAGCCTTGCGGGTCGGTTCGTCGAACATGTCGAAGAACTGGTCGATGTCGACCGGTTCGGGCGTGTAGGCACTGAGCGGGATCGTGTCTCCGGCCACGAAGGTCTCGGGGGAATCGCCCGGGGTGAGCTGCAGGAACTTGAGGCCGAGGGCCGACTTCGGCCGGATCGTGATCGTCGAGTCGACCGGCAGCGGTTCGACGCTTTTGTCGAGCTTGAGCGTGAGTTCGGCGGCGACTCCGCCGTCTCCAGTCTGGACTGGGATGACCTCCCTGACGATGCCGACACGGACGCCGCCGACCCGCACCTCGTTGTTTTTGACCAGGGCGTTGGCGTTGGGCACCTTCGCCTTGAGGTTGTAGGTGGAGACGAAGGGGAGCCCGTTGTTGGCGTTGTAGGCAAGGAAGACCGCGACGATGACGACCAGGATCGTCACCGCTCCGACCAGGATCGGGCTGCTTGCAACTCCTCCGATGCCGCTTCGGTTCCTCATGGTCCGAGGAGATAGTCGAGGAGTGGGGCGGTGCCGCCGGTCTTGGCGGCTTCGGCGACGCCGGCTTCGCCTTCGGTGGCAGCGCCCTGGCCGATGCCCGTCGCCGATCCTTCTCCGGCGGCAGTGCCACCCGTTCGCCCTGCCAACTCACCCTGGAGCAGGCGGAAGAGGTCAGCGCTGCTGGCGCCAGCGCCTTCGGTGGCGTTGGGGCCGTTGAATCGGGCGACGCAGCTGGAGGCACCTGAGGCGTTCGCCTCGTATTCAAGGCAGTTCGACAGCGTCACCAGCGTTCGCCCGTAGTGCCCGTACTGATCGAAGCCATTCAACGACGCGGTCGTGTTGTAGATCAGTTCGACCAGGCCGTCCCAGCCTTTGGTCTGTTTGAGGCTGGTGAAGAGCTCTGCCAGTTCGGTCGTCGGCTTCACGCCAGACTTTGCGAGCTCCGTTGCCTTGCGAACGACCGGATCGGCTTCACGGAAGATCGGCCCAGCCACTTCGCCCGTCTCCCCGAGGCTCTTCAGCGCCACAGTCGTCGCCTCCGAGAACGGGGTCAGCGTCCGCGTCGCGTCAGTCAACGCCGGCGCCGCCTTGCCGAGATCGGAGAAGACCGGCGTGGCGGCCTCGGAGAAGCCTTCGAGGCTACGCATGGTCAGCCGGAACTCGCGAAGGAAGGTGGGGAACTTGCGCAGCGAGGCTTCCAGCTGCGGCCCGCGTTCAGAGCTTGCCTGCGCCGCTGCGCCGGCGTTGGAAAAGAACCCGGCGACGTGCGAACGCTCGCGTGCGAGTGGTGCCAGGATCTCGTCGGAGTCGCTGGATAGTTGAGCCAGGCGATCGCGCTGGGCGGCGAGGATTCCGAACAGCCGATCGACGTCCCGCAGGACCGGGTTGGCCCGCTTGACCAGGACCTCGAGATCGCCGCCGCGACCCGCCAGGCCGGCACCCAGTTCGTTGAAAATGAGACGGAAGCGCTGCGCGTAAGGCAGCGACTGGATGTCATTGATCAGGTCGGGGTCGACGCTGGTGCCGCTGCTGCCCAACGGCAGCAGATACTGACCGGCCCCCTCCTCGCCCTCCGGAATTTTCCTCAACGGTGGGGGCGGGGGTGACCCCGGTGCCCGTGGCAGGGTGGGGCGGCAGTCGACGAACTTCTCGCCGATCAGCGACTGCGGGCGGATCTGGCAGTTGGCATCGCTGCGGAAATCCTGGAAGCCGGGGTCGGTGATGTTCATCACGATGATCGCCTTGCCAGGGACTGCCACTGGCTCGCCATCGCGGTAGGCGACCGTCTGGCCCGGCATCGAGACGTCCACCGATTCGATCGTGCCGACATTGGCGCCGGCGACCCGGACCTGCTCGCCTTTGACCATGAAGCCGCCGTTGTCGAAGACGGCACGGATGACATAGCCACTGCTGCCGTTTCCACCTCCGCCCGAAGCGATCAGGACGACCGCCACCACGGCGATGACGAGGCTGGCCGCAATTATCAGCCGCTTGGTCATGGTCCGGGGGGCACGGCGGCCGGGTTGCATTCGGAAGAGCTAACGCTGCCAGGGCCGACGAACGGGTTGGAGCCGTCCGGTGCCGGCTGCGTGGCGCCGCCTGGGCAGGGGCGACGAGTGTTGGCCGAGCCGCCGAAGGCATCGAACTGCTGGGCTTTCGTAATCGGTTCGAGCGTGCCGCCATTGTTGGTGAAGATGTTCTGGACGGCCGTGGCGGCACGAACGTAATGACCGTTCCCGTCGTAGTAGCCGGCGAGCTGCCCGATCTTGCCGAAGCCGTTGAAGATGTCCGGCGTGTAAGCGCGAGCAAAGTTGAGGTTCGGCTGGAAAGCGGCGATCGCTTCCTCGGAGTGCGGGAACGCCCTCGATGCGCGCTGTTCCACCGTCGGCAGGACAGCCAGCAGTTCAGCTGCATCGTTGGCCTTCCCTGGCCTAGCCACCGTGAGGCGCAGGTTACGAGTGAAAGGCACGAATTTCGACAACACCGGCCGCAGTTCAGCCAGGAAAGGAGCGAGGTTCTTGGTCGCCGGCTTCGCCGTGTTGATCAGGGGGTCGAGATCGTCGAGGGCGGCGCGGAGATTGACGAAGGTGGTGTTGGCCTGCCGCATCACCGGCGGCAGGCGTCGCAGAGTCTGGTCGAGGGCGACGTTCTGAGTCGCGATCGCGCTGAAAGCGGTGTTGGCGTTGCTGAATGCACTCGAGAGCTGCTCGCCGCGCTGGGCCACCGTCGTCGCCAGCTTGCTGGTACTGACGATGAAGTTCTCGAACAGACGCTGGTCGGCGTTCAGTTCTCCGAGGAACGCGTCGGTGCGGTTGAGCGCCGGGCCGAAGTATTTGTAGGCCTCGTTGGCGGCCTCCGCCTGGCCTGCGTAGATCGTCGCATTGCCTTCGATGAACTCGGCGAGCCCTTTGCGCACGGATGGCGGGAAGGTGTTGAAGAACTGGTCGATGTCGACCGGCGTGGTGGTCGAGCCGAGCCCGACCTCGGAGCCGTCGTCAAGCGCCGGGTTGCTGTTCGGGCCGGGACTGATCGAGACATAGTGGTTGGCGACGCCAGAGAGCGAGGTAGCGCGGATCACCGCGGTGGTGCCCTCGTGCAACTCCTGTTCGACTTCGACGTTGACTTCGGCCAGGTTCTCGTCGCTGAGCTCGATGCTTTCGACCGAGCCGACCGGCGAACCTCCAATCAACACCTGGTTGTCGGGGACCAACTGGCCGGCGTTCTGGAAGACAAGGGTGTACTTGTGGCCACCGTTGCCGCCGAAGTAGATGAAGGCGAGGACGATTACGGCGATTGCAAGGGCCGCGATGACCGCAATTCGGGCAGGGGTAGCCCCTCGACTTGGCGCCGAGCTTTTCTCCTCGCCTAAGGGATTAGCAGCCACGGGTCGTCGCTTGTTCGTTCCCCGGCCTCCGACCCGGCGGAACGCGCGGGCGAATCGTATCCGAGCCGCCCCCGGGCAAGAGCGCTGCAAGCGGGGACTTAACTGGAAGTCAACGCGCTACTCAACTGCGAATCAGACCTCGAACTTGGGCAAAGTTCGCTCCATCCAGCGCGGCAGCCACCAGACGCGGTCGCCCAGCAGCAGCATCAGGGCCGGCAAGAGAACGATTCGGACCACGGTGGCATCGAGGATCACCGCCACCGTAAGGCCGATGCCAAGCTGGCTGACGGTGGCCAGTGAAGAACCGGCGAAGGCGATGAAGACGGCCATCATGATCGCCGCCGCGCCGGTGATCACACGAGCCGTTTTGTCGAGACCGAACTCGATCGCGGCGGCGTTGTCCCCCTCGCGGTCGTAGTGCTCGCGCATGCGCACGAGGAGGAAGACCGCGTAGTCGATCGAGAGCCCGAAGACAATCCCGAAGATCATCACCGCCCCGACCGCGTCGATGTATTCGCGCCCGCCGAACGGAAGATCGGCCGGAACGTTGGAGAGCAAGGTGAGGATGCCGAACGCAACCCCGACGGTGACCAGGTTGAGGGCCACTGCGAGCGCCGCGAGCAGTAGTGCCCGCAGGACGAGGACGAGGACGAGGAAGGTGGCAATCGTGATCGCCGCGACGACGATCGGGATGATCTCCCGAGTGACGCGGCTGTAGTCGTTGAGCTGAGCGGCGCCACCGGCCACACCGGTCTCCAGCCCGGTTTCCTCGGCGAGCGCTTCCGCATCCTTGTCGAGGCGCTTGTTGAGGGCGATCGAACCAGGCTTGTTGAACGAAAAGCGGGAGATCACCAGCATCGAGGCGGCCTGCCCTCCATGTTCGAGATCGACCGTTTCGCTAGCCGCATTGCGCGCCGCGGGCGGCGCCCCGTCCAGGGCCGAGAGCACGAAATAACCGGAATTGAAGAGGTTTGGCGTGCTGCGGCTGATGGTCCGAACCTGACGGTTGATCCGGGCTTTGCCGGAGAGCACCTGCACGCTGGCGCGTTCGATTCCGCTTTCCAGCGGCGCGGAGCGATCGAAGGCCTCGGTCAGACCGGCTTCCAGCGTCTCAGCGCCGCCGCCGAGCCGGCCCAGGCCGCCGACCAGAGCGGCGGTACCGGTGCTGAGCCGGCCCAGGCCGTTGCCAAGCGTCGTCGCTTCGCGCTGGATGCGCCGGGCGGCGGCCGCGAACTGCTTGCCGCCGGCGGCAATTTGCCTGAGGCCGTCGGAGAGCCGGCCGGCTGCATTAGTGAGTTTCTTCAGATTGACCAGCGTCGACTGCAGGTAGGCCGAGACTTTGTGCGATTCCTCGACGTCTTCCAACAACCGCGCCTGCAGAGCTTCCAGTTCGGCTGGCAGGCCGGTGTAGCCGGCTGCGTAGGGCAGGCCGGTGATCGGATCCACACCGCTGACCGCGGTGGAGGCGCGGCGGACCGCCTCCAAGGCCGGCGCGTAGCTGGGGTCCTCTTTGCCGACCGTCATCGCCTGCAGCTGGGCCAGCGCGGCTTTCAGCTGCGCGTCGGCTTCCCGGGCTGGCGCCAGGAGTCGCGGCAGAGTCGTGTTTGCGTCCTGGCTCAGCGACTTTTCCAGCTTGCGCGAGCGGTTGAGCGCATTGAAGCGGAGGTTGGGGCCGCCGAGTGCTTCGGCCCCGAATTTCAGCTGCAGGGCACCGAGTTGCGCCGTCTGCTGGGCCTTGGCGAGCCGTTCGGCGCCGCTGACGAACCTGTCGAGGCCGCCCATCGCGCGCTGGCTGCCGGCGGCAGCGCGGCTGAGGCCGCCCGCAATCAACTGCGCTCCCTCGAACAGCCGGTCGGAGCCCTGGGCCAGCAGCCCGGCGCCGTTGCTGGCTTCGGAGATGCCACCCCGCAGCTGCCCGATCCCGCCGGCCACCGTCCGCAAGCCGCGGCCGAGTCGGCCCAGCTGTTTGACCGGGCCAATGTTGCCGTCCGAGGCGAGGATCGCGTTGCCGGTTTCCTGCAGCGGCGCCACCCGTTTGGCGATTTCCCCCGGGCCAGCGACCAGCTGGACCCCGGGAAGCTCGGAAACGTGGTGCTGGAAGCGGTCGAGCGCGTCGAGCGTCTTGGCGTCAGTGATGGGTCCGTCGTTGGTCTCGGCGATGACGACGAAGGGGGCTTCGTACCCGGGCGCCGCCACCCGGGCGATCAGTTCAGCGTCCTCGCGGGTGTGGTCGTCGGGGGGCAGCTGGTTCGCGCTCGGCGGGCCCGTCTGCAGGCCGATCGCCGGCGCCGCGAGGATCAGCACGACGCCGCCGATCACGGCGGAGACCAATACCGGCCGCCGCAGTGCCGCCGAGACGACCGTCATCAACCGCGAGCGGCCATTCGGGGCGGCGCCGATACGCCAGCGATCGACATTGGGCCCGAGCAGCGTCAGCACAACCGGGCCGAGGATCGTCGCAATCGCCACCGTGAGGATCACGACCATCGCCAGGGTGCCCGCCAGCGACGCCAGCAACGAGCCCGGCAGGATGAAGATCGAGACCAGCATCGAGAGCAGCAGCGTGCTGCCGGCGAAGATCGTCGTACGGCCGGCCGTACGCCGCGTCGCCCAGGCCGCGTGCAGCGGATCTTTCCCCGCTAACAGCTCCTCGCGGAAACGAGAGACCATCAGCAGCGCGTAGTCCACCCCCAGCGCCAGCCCCATCATCGAGCAGACGAGCAGGGCGAAAGCGTCGATATCGAACCATGAGGTCGCGAAGTAGAGGACCCCACGCGAGGCAATCACGGTCAGCGCCCCGAAAAGGAGTGGGATCGCCGCCGCGATCGGCGATCGGAAGACCAGCAGGAGGACGATGATCAGGAACGGCAAGGCGATCAGCTCGCCACGCTCACTGGCCTCGATCGAGCGCTCCTGCAACGCCCGCGAGATCGTCGCGAAGCCGGTCTGCGTCACCCGCACCGGCGGGTGAATCTCTTCGTCGAGGATCTCCTCGAGCCGGGGGACGGTGTCATTGACCGCCTCTTTCACCTCGACGTGGAAGTCGGCGATGATCAGCGCCCGCCGCGGACTGGGCCTCAATTGGGCGACCCTGCCGCGGTCCCAGGGCGAGAGGGTGGTGACCTTGGGGTCGCGGCGCAGGGCGCGGATCAATTCGGGTCCCTGCTGGTCGATCGCCGCCTCCGGACCGCGCAGCAAAATCGCGAACGGCATCGAGGCGCCGAAGTTCTCCCGCAGCAGCTCACTCGAGCGAGAAGACTCGGTGCCTGGGATGTCCAGCGTGGTCGGGTTGAGCTTTCCCTCGACCCCGGAGCCGACGACGCCCAGCCCGACCAGCATCACCGCCGCCACGGCAAGTAACGCCCACGGATGGCGCAGCGTCAACGGTGGGCGGCGGCCCTCATCCGGTCCCCCGGAATCCGGCCGACCCCTGCTCCTCCTCCTAAACATCCCGTGGTAGTTTGGCGATCGGAAGCACGGGAGGGAGCGAACAAATGCAGAAGACTGTGTTAAGAACGTTTTTGGGCGCAATCATTCTGCTGCTCGTAGCCGCCGCATCGGCCTACGCGCTGAAGTTCGAGCTCGACGAGACGACGGTCAGCGCCACCGCCAGCGTCGAGCCGCGGGAGTTTCCAGCCCGGGGCAACGTGCCGATAGACCTCCGCAGCGTGATCCGCGTCAAGAGCGACGACGGCTCGGCGCCTTTGGCGCTCAGCGAGATCGCCTTCAACATCGACGGCAACGGCTTCATCGATACCAAAGGACTGCCGGTCTGCACGATGGCGAAGCTGGCCGGAACGACGCCCCAGGCCGCGAGGAAACGCTGCGCGGACGCCATCGTCGGCACTGGGAGCGGCAAAGCCGAGGTCCGGTTCCCCGGCAAGGCACCGGTCCAAATCAAATCTCCCCTCACCCTCTTCAACGCTCCTCCCCAGGGCGGCAGACCCGCAGTAATCGCCCACGCCTACGAGACCTTGCCAGTGCCAAAGGCTGTCCTGGTCCCGTTCACGATTCAGAAGATCCACGACGGCCGCTACGGCTTCCGCGTTGAAATCCCGCTGCCGAAGATCGCCGAAGGCTACGGCGCCGCCACCCTGGCCGAAGCGACTGTGGGCAAGACCTGGAAACGCGGCGGTAAGACGGTCGGCTACGCCAACGCCCACTGCGTGGGCGGCCGCCTCCAGGTCTACGGAAGACTCAGCTTCGCTGACGGCAGCTTCTTCCCCGGTACCTTGACTTCACCATGCCACGTAGCCAACTGAGTAGAGCCACGGCACTCGGCTGCCTCCTCGCGATCCTCCTCGCGGCCTCGGCCCTCGCCAGCGGGGCGCTGGTCAAGGTCAATAGCATCATCCTCCGCGCCGACGGTAGCTTCCAGCCACGGGCCCTTCCTCACCGCGGTTTCGCGCCGATCGACTTCCACGGCTACTTCGACGTCGCCGCCAAAGGAGGCGGCAAGCCTGTGGCCCTGCAGGAAGCGGTCATCGACTTCGACCGTGACGGGCGCCTCAACGCGGCCGGCCTGCCTGTCTGCGTTCCCGAGCAAGTGGCGAACGTCGGCGTCAGGGAAGCACGCGAGCTCTGTCGCGGCGCAATCGTCGGCACAGGCCGGATCGAAGCGCTGGTCGACCTGGGCGGGGCCTCAGTGCCGGCGAGCTCGGCGCTGACGTTCTTCAACGGGCCCAGCCGGGAAGGAGAGCCCACCGTCATCCTTCACGCGCGCACCAATGCTCCTGCAACCCAGACCTTCGCGATCCTGGTTCCGATCGAACGAAGGCCTGGAGCATTCCGCTACCGCGCCTCCATGTCGTTTCCTCAGATCGCTTCTGGGCTCGGTTCGATCACCCGCGTCGAAGCGACACTGGGGCGGCGGTTCACGGTTGGCGGCCAGACGCGCAGCTACCTATCGGCCCACTGCACAGACGGGATCCTGCATACCCATGGGCGCTTCACCTTCGCTGACGGCACGGTCGTCGACGGCAGCGTCGAAAAGGCCTGCTCCGTCCGCTAGGTCCGCCCTCACCGGGGCGGGTCCGCCCGGCGGCCGACCTTCCTATACTTGCCCGTCCCCGGGCCGTTAGCTCAGCTGGTTAGAGCAGGAGACTCTTAATCTCAAGGTCGAAGGTTCGAATCCTTCACGGCCCATTCGCGAAGCGACGTTATCCGCCGGCGAGGGGGTTGCTTTCGGCCAGCGGATTGGCGGTTGCTGACTGTCCTTCTTCCCGCGCTTTCGTGGCTTCTTTTTCGATTTCGGCCACCTGTTTCTCGAATTCGTGGCCGCGTTTGCTGTATTCGTCGAGTTCTTTGTCGAGGTTTTCGCGTTCGAATTTCGTGTTCGCGAAGGTCGCGGCTTTCTCGCGCGCCTGCTCGGCACCTTTGAAGTCGAAGGAGTAGTAGCGGAAGATCGCCAGGCTGCTGAGGCTGCCGAGGCTGGGCCGGTCTTCGGCGACTATCTGCTGCGCCCTCGCCGCCTCTTTGACGCTCGACTCAGCCTCGCCAATGGTGCGGGCCGTCTGGGCCAGGCCGAAAAACGCCTGAGCCGCGAGCTGGGCTCCGCCCGCGCTCGGTTCGTCGGTCGCTTTTAGGTATTTCGCCCAGGCTTCGCTCGCTAAGAACAGCTGCTGACGAGCCTCCGGGGTGTAGGCAATCTGGCCGGTTTCCGGGTTGGCCACAGCGAGCGAGTTGCCCGCGTTGATGCGAGCCCGGGTCAAGCTCAAGAGCAGATCCGGGTTTTCGGGATCTTTTTTCAGTTTCACTTCGACCCGTTCCGCCTGGTCTTCCAGTTGGTCGGCGGCCCTGGTGACCGAGTCCTCGGCACCAAAGATGTCTTGAAACGGCAGCGGTCCTACGACGAGAAAGAGGCTGAGGCCCATCAGTAGCGCCAGAACCGCGTAGACGACTTTGACTACGTTTTTCCGTTTCCCGCGGATGTCAAAGAGCATCCGCCGCTCGCCGTCGTTTGATGCCATCAGTTCCTCAATGCTCCTGGGTCGAGGGTTCTGCCACTCCGCCTGCTGCTCCCGGCCGGCCAAAAGCCCGCGCAAGCAAGATACTCAACTCGTATAGAACAAGCAGCGGAACCATCTCGATAAGCATCGTCACCGGGTCGACGCCGGGGAGCGCCGCGGCCAGGATCGCGATGGCCAGGTAGGCATAGCGGCGGTTTTCGCTCAGTTGCTCGACCCGGACGATGCCGAGCCGGGTGACGGCGATGATCGCCAATGGCATCTGGAAGATCAGCCCGCAGGCGATCTCCGTCATCGAGAAGAAGCTGTAGTAGTCGCGCGCTCGAAGCTGGATATTGAACTGGTCGTCGTTGAAGCTGAGCAGGAAGTTGACCGCTGCCGGCATCACGACGAAATAGGCGAAAGCGATCCCGGCCAGGAACAGGACCGGGAACATCAGCAGGATCGGCAGCACGACCCGCCGCTCGGTCCGACTGAACGCCGGTAGGACGTAGGCGTAGAGCTGGTAGAGGAGGACCGGCAGCGAGAGCACGAAGGCCCCGTAGACGGCGACGGTCAGCGTCGTCGTGAACGGCTCGGTGACCCCGAAGGTGATCAGCTGGTCCTGATCGTCCGGCAGCGGCGCCGCGGCGATTTCCAACAGCAGGTGGTTCTGCCAGAAGCAGAGGGCAAGGGCGACGCCAAAGGCAGCGATGCAAACGATCAGCCGGTTGCGCAGCTCGTCGAGATGCTCGACCAGAGTGAGGCGATCCTCGTGTGCGACCGCCTTGACGCGGCGGGCCATCGTGCCCCGCCTCAGCTGGACTTGTTGCGGACGACCTCGGCCTCGGCCTCGGCCGGCTGGTCGCTGTGAGACTCAGCGGGCTTGGAGGATCCGAGCCGCGGCTTCTCGTCGTCATCGTCGTCGTGGTCGCCGCCGATCGAGCCTTTGAACTCGCGGATACCGCGGCCGAGCGAGCGGCCGAGCTCCGGGAGCCGTTTCGGGCCGAAGACGATTAGGGCGATGACGAGGACAATCGCAATCTCTGGAAGTCCGATGTTTCCGGGCATCTAGGCAATGGTAACGGCAGCGATGGCCGACTGGATCAGCCACAGTTTGCGCAATTAGATACCCGGTAGTTGGGTTTCTTTCCGAAATCTTGAAAAGGTCCGGATCAAGTCGTGAGGAATTGGGTTCGATAGATGACGCATGAGAGAGCCCAGTCGCAACCAGACCAAGCAGGCCACGCAACTGCACATCTGTCCTGAGTGTGGATCCGACCTCGTGCAGCCGACCTGCTGGGAGCAGACGGGCGATCGCGCGCATTGGCGGATCTGGCGCCGCTGCCCTGAGTGCGAGTGGTCATGCCAGGGGGTTCACGGCGAGCGCGAGATCGACGCTTTCGACGAGCAGCTCGACCTCGGCGCCCATGAGCTGGCCGACGAGCTGAGGGCGCTGGAACATTCGAACATGGCCGATATGGCCGATGCCTTCGTCGCTGGCCTTGCGGCCGACCTGATCGGCGCCGACGACTTCGCCTAGCTAGCTGTAGCGCTGCACGACCCCGTCGGCGACGAGGTCCAGCAGCTGTCGCTGTTCCGGCGCGAACTCAGCTTGGTCGAGCCGCTGCTTTGCCGCCGCCACCATCTCCAGCGCCCGAGCGCGGACGAGGTCGAGCGCCCCGGTGGTGGCGATCCGGTCGCAAAGCGCCTCCGCCCCGATCGGGTCGAGCCCTTGCAGGTCGACCTCGAGGATCGCTGGATCCGCCTTTGCAGCCTCGATCAACGGCAAGGTGATCGTGCCGTCGAGCAGGTCGGTACCTCGGGCCTTGCCGGTCCGCTCGGGAGGGCCGGCCACGTCGAGGACGTCGTCGAGTAGCTGGAAGGCGAGGCCGATCTCCGCGCCATAGCCGCGCAGATGCTCGTCGTCGCAGCCGAGCAGGCAAGCGCACTCGAACAGCTTCGCCGTCTTCAGCCGACAACGATCGAGGTAGCGCTGCTCGGTGATCGTCAGGTCGAAAGCATCGTGGCGCTGGGCCAGCTCGCCCTGCGCCAGGGCGAGCGAGGCCTCGGCGAGCAGCGCTGCCGCGCGGTCATCGCCCGCCTCGGCGAGCAGCGCGAAGGCGCGCGAGAGCAGCAGGTCGCCGGTGGCGATGGCGCGATCACGGCCGGAGCTGGCGGCAACGGTGGGGTGGCCACGGCGCAGTGGGGCTTCGTCGAGCACATCGTCGTGGACCAGCGTCGCCATGTGGACCAGCTCGATCGCCGTCGCCGCCCGCACCGATCGATCGCCTCCCGCCTGCCCCGCGCAGAGCAGCACCAACATCGGCCGCAGCCGCTTACCGCCTGCCGCCAAGGTCGCACTCGCGTCCTCACCAAGGCGCTCCCCGTGTTCGCCGACCGCCCCCCGCAACCGCTCCTCCACCTCGCCGAGCCGCGATGGCAGCCAGCGACTCGATGCATCCAGGACCGCCGTCACCGGCGGCGGGACAGCCGAGCGTCGGGTCACCCGCGGATGCCGCTGTGGATCGCGATGATCCCGCCGGCAAGCACCGTGTAGCGAACCCGCTCGAAACCGGCCCGGTCCATCTTCTCCGCCAGCTCGAGCGGGCTGGGGAAGCTGCGAACCGATTCGGGCAGGTACGAGTAGGCCTCCGGCTCACTCGAGAACGACCCCAGCAGAGGCACGACGCGGTCGAACCAGAGTGAGTAGAAGACCGAGAGCGGCGGCCGGGTCGGCTGCGTGATCTCGAGGATCACGACGCGGCCGCCGGGCTTGAGAACCCGCGCCATCTCGCTCAGGCCGCGGTCGAGGTCGGCCAGGTTGCGAACCCCGAAGCCAACGGTGGCGGCGTCGAAGCGACCGGCGTCGTAAGGCAGCTGGAGCGCGTCGGCCCACTCGAAACGGACCCCCATCGCTTGCCGGGCGGAGGCCTTCTCGCGGGCGAGGTCGAGCATCGGCTCAGAGAAGTCACAGCCGACGACGTGGCCGCCGGGGCTGACGTGGCGGGAGAGCTCGAGCGCCAGGTCGCCGGTACCGCAGCAGATGTCAAGCGCCGAGTCGCCGGCCGTGAGTTCGGCCCGCTCCGCGGCCCGCTCGCGCCAGCGGTGGTGCATCCCCGCCGTCATCACCGAGTTGAGCGCGTCATAGCGCCCGGACACCCGGTCGAACATGCGGTTGACCTGCCCGGAGAACTCGGGCGACGTGCGGGACGGCCGCGAAGGCTGGGATCGGGTGTCAGGATCCATGTGTGCGGCTGGCGAGCGCCGGACCAAGCGGGGCAAGGACGCAGGGAGTCTGAATAGCAGCGCTATTCAGACTATCGAGGACGCCGCACCGCGCAGTGTCCGCCGCCGCCGGACGTGCGCATGGATCCTGACGCACGGTCCTAGTCGAGCGAAGAAAGGAAATCAGCCAGCTCGTTGAGCTTTTTCGGCGGTAGATCGCGGAAGGAGGGCATGATACCCGGCCCGATTTCCACCGAACGCAGGATCGCCGCCCGCGGTACCCGCGCTGCGATGTGGGTCAGGTCCGGTCCCGGTCCGTGGTTTCCGTTCTCGCCGATCTTGTGGCAGGCGAGGCAGCCGGCGCCGGCGGTGACCTCCTTGCCGGCCTCGTACTGAGGCGCGACGACCATGTCGATCTCGGTCGGCGAGCCGCCGATCGCGCCGAGGTAGGTGAGGTAGCCCATCGCGATGATCGTCAGGATGCCCGCCGTGGTGGCGATCGGGCGGCGCTCGGGGCGGCGCTCGGGTCCGCGGTCATAGAACGGCAGCAGCAGCAGCAAGACCATGCAGATCGTCGGGATCCCGATCGTCGCGATCGGGACGAGCTCCGGCGGTTTGATCACCCGCAGGACCTCGAAGAGGAAGAAGAAGTACCACTCGGGCCGGGGCACGTAGGTGGTCGAGGTCGGGTCGGCCTTCGGGCCCTGCTCGGCGCCGAGGATCACCGACATCGCGATGATCACGCCGACCACGATCAGCGCCATCGTCGAGTCCTTCAGCACCGCGTAGGGGAAGAACGGCTTCCCCTTCTTCTTCAGAAGCTCGTACTCCTCCAGGTATGCCTGCTTGTCCTGAGGCTTCATGAGATTGGGGGGGCTCCGTTGCCGCGGCCGTTGCCCTCGACCCCAGCGTCGAGCTGGGCGACCGGGGCGGCAACCTTAGGCTTCTCGGCCCGCACCCAGGGCGGCGCCGTGGTGCCGAGCTTGACGACCAGGTAGAGGTGGGCGCCGATCAGGGCGATGATCGCCCCCGGCACCAGCAGCATGTGGATCGCGTAGAAGCGCGAGAGCGTGGTGGCGCCGAGCTCCGGGCCGGCGCGGAGGAAATCGCTCAGGTAGGGACCGACGACCGGACCGGTGCCGTTGATGTTGATGCCGACGATCGAGGCCCAGAAAGAGCGCTGGTCGAAGGGCAGCAGGTAGCCGGTGAAGGCCATCGTCATGGTCAGGATCAGCAGCACGACGCCGATGATCCAGTTCAGCTCCCGCGGGTACTTGTAGGCGCCGAAGAAGAAGACGCGGCCCATGTGCAGGAAGACCAGGATCACCATCACGCTCGAGCCCCATTTGTGCATCCCGTGCACCAAAGCGCCGAGCGGCACCTCGTTATTGATGTGGGAGATCGAGGCGTAGGCCTGCGTCGCCGAGGGCGTGTAGAACATCGCCAGGAAGACGCCGGTGACGGCCTGGAGGATGAAGGCGAAGAGGGTCGCGGAGCCGAGCGTGTAGTACCAGTTGGTCCCCTTCGGCACCTTGCGGTAGAGCATGCCGGTGAGGAAGCCGGTGGCGCCGGTGCGCTGGTCGACCCAGGCGAGCACATCGGCCGGCGCGTCTTTGGCCTGGTCGCCCAGTCGCTGCACGTGAGTCTGGCGCTCGGGCGGCGCAGTCTTCAGATCCTGCGGAGCCTGGCCTTTGGCCGTGCCGCCCTCGCCCGGCTTGGCCGGTTTGCGCAGGGGCGCCGGGACGACTTTGTCCGGGATCTTCGGAAGTTTCGGCATCAGGGCGCCGGGAAGGTAGAGGGCCGCGGCGGGTAGAGGTATTCCCAGATACCGCCGGTGAACTCGCCGGGGTCACGGGCGCGCACCGGCTCCAGCTGCGAGGTGACGCTGTAGCGCGGGCCAACCTCGACCTGGCCGCCACGGATCCGGGTCTGGAATTGGTCGAGCGGGCGCACCGGCGGTCCGCCGATCCGTTTGCCCTGGAAGTCATAGACGCCGCCGTGACAGGGGCAGATGAAGTTGCCAGCCGCCTCGACGAACCGAACCGGGCAGCCAAGGTGCACGCAGCGGTTGGAGACGGCGATAAAGGCGCTCGGATCCTCGTCGAAGAGTTTCGAGCCTTTGCGTATGTAGGCAGTGGTCTTGCCGGCGTCGCCGATCCCCTCGGTCTCCGTGAAGACGACCTGGCGGTAGGTGTCCTCGACGAAGTCGTTGACCGGGCCAACCGCCTCCCAGCGCTCCTTGCCGCGGTGGAAGATCGGGGCGACCGCGAAGCCGACCGCCGGCAGGATGATGGCGGCACCGGCGATCCCGCCGAGACCCTGAGCCGCGATCGTGAAAGCGCGACGGCGAGTCATCGACTCGCCCTCAAAGTAGCCGGGAGGGTCGGGCTTTACCCGCTGCTTCCGGGGAGCCTCCTCGGCCCCGTTCTTCTTGTCCGCTTCGTCAGCCACTGTCGCTTCGAGTATCGGCCATGCAGTCTATTGCGTTGGCGAGGAAACCGAGGCGAAGGCATCGCGGCGCGACCGCTACCATCTCGCCCGCGCCGTTTTAGGGATATGGGATCAACGAGCGCCTACAGCCAGGGAGGCAACCTATGAAGAGCTATACCCGAGTTCCCAAGATCTTTGCTGCCGTGCTCGTACTCGCCGGCTTGCTGGTCACGACCGCATTCGCCGCGACCTCGCCGGAGCAGACCCGCGAAAGCTACGTCGCCGCGATCGAGCCGATCTGCAAGACCAACACCAAGGCGAACGAACAGATTCTCGCCGGCGTCCGCAAGAAGATTCAGAAAGGCCAGCTAAGCGTCGCCGCCGGCCAGTTCACCAAGGCCTCCGCTGCTTTCGGCAAGGCCGTGAAGCAGATCAAGGCGGTCCCGCAGCCGGTGGCGGACGCCGCGAAGCTGGGCAAATGGCTCGGCTACCTCGACAAAGAGACGACGATGCTCGGAGAAATTGGCAAGGCCCTGAAGGCGAACAAGAAGTCGAAGGCACAGACCCTCTCGGTGCAGTTGACCCGCAACGGCAACGTCGCCAACAACCAGGTGCTGGGCTTCGAATTCGACTACTGCCTGATCGACTCTTCGAAATTCAGCTGAGCTAGGAGGGCACGCCGGCGACCTCACGCGCGGCGGCCTGCCAGAGACCCGGGATCGAGCCCGGGTCTCCTTCGGTCTGGAGCTGGGCGCAGCGGCTGATCAGGTCGCTGAGAACAGCGATCGCGTCGGTGTCACCGAGCGCGGCGAGGCGATCGAGGCCGAGCGCATATAGATAGTCGCCGGCGAGCAGGGCGAGGTCGACGTCGTGGCCGGCGAGCAGGCGCGGCTCCCCGTAGTGGAGGAGATAGCCCTCGTAGACGGCCTCGACCACGAGCGCGTAATCGGCCGGGGCGGCAACGCTGCGTGGACCGTCGGCCGCCAGTGCCCCCAGCGTCGCCGTGGCTGCGGGTTCGATCACGTGCGGCGAGATCGGGGTGTCCTCCTCCCGCAACTGGGTAGCGAGCAGCTGCAGCGCCGAAGCGGGGTCGCTCATCGCAGCGCCTCGGCGAGTGCCTCGCTGGCGGCGTCGAGCGTGCGGTCGACCGTCGCCTCGCTGTGGGCGAGTGAGACGAACCAGGCCTCGAACTGCGACGGCGGCGGGTAGACGCCGCGGTCGAGCATGGCGCGACAGAAGCGCGCATGTGCCTCGGTGTCGCAGGCGCGGGCGGCGGCAAAGTCGCGCACCGGGTCAGCGCTGAAGAAGAGGGTGAGGAGGCCGGGGGCGGCTGCGACCTGGAGGGGACGATCCGCGGCGAGCTTGGCGAGGCCCCGGGCGAGACGATCGGTGAGAGCGGCGAGGCGCTCGTAGGCGGCGCCGTCGAGTTGATCCAGAGTGGCAAGCCCAGCGGCCACCGCGAGTGGATTGCCGGACAACGTGCCGGCCTGGTAGACGTCGCCGGCGGGAGCGATCCGCTCCATCGTCTCGCGCGGGCCGGCAAAAGCGGCGGCGGGCAGGCCGCCCCCGATCACCTTGCCGAGCACGGTCAGGTCCGGTTCCACCCCGTAGAGCTCCTGGGCGCCACCGGCGGCGACGCGGAAGCCGGTGATCACCTCGTCGAAGATGAGAAGGGCGCCGGCCTCCTGGGTCGCCTCGCGGAGGAACTCGAGGTAGCCCTCGGCGGGCGGGACCACGCCCATGTTGGCGGCGATCGGCTCGGCCAAGAGGGCGGCGACGGAGTACTCCTCTAGGGCTCGCGCGACTGCTTCGCGGTCGTTCCAGGGAACGACGACCGTCGTGGCCGCCTGCGCCGCGGTGACCCCCGGGCTGCCGGGGATGCCCAGCGTCGCCAGGCCGGAGCCAGCCTCGGCGAGCAGCCCGTCGGAGTGCCCGTGGTAGGCGCCGGCGAACTTGACCACGACCTCGCGGCCGCTGACGGCGCGGGCCAGGCGCACCGCGCTCATCGCCGCCTCGGTCCCGGAGCTGGTCATCCGCACCATCTCGGCCGAGGGCACGCGGGCGACGATCTGCTCTGCCAACTCGACCTCAGCGGCGGTTGCCGCTCCGTAGCTGGTCCCTCGCTTCGCCGCTTCGATCACGGCCGAGACCACTGCCGGCTCGGCGTGACCGAGGATCAGCGGGCCCCAGGAGCCAACCCAGTCGAGGTAGCGCTTGCCTTCGACGTCGACCAGTTCCGCGCCCTCGCCGCGATCGATGAAGATCGGCTCGCGGCCGATCTGCCGCATCGCCCGGACCGGCGAGTTGACTCCCCCGGGCAGGACCCGCTGGGCCCGCTCGTACAGTCCCTCGGGACTAGGAATGCTCGGCCTCCCAGGCCGCATAGTCATCGGTGAAGTAGTGGAGGCGGATCTTCTTGTACTCGGTCGAGGAGTAGAGGGTGGCGCGATCGTCCGGCCCCATGCCGCACTCCTCGGCGATCGAGTCGAGGATCGCGTCGCACTCCTCCTTCGAGCGACCGTGGGCCATCGTGAAGACGCTGTAGGGCCAGTCCTCGTAGGTCGGGCGCTGGTAGCAGTGGGAGATGCCGCGGAAAGAGGCCATGCGACCGCCGGTCTCCATGATCTCCGCCTCCGGCACCTTCCAGACGCCCATGCCGTTGGCCGAGAAGCCGGCCCGGCGGTGATAGAGGATCGCCGCGACCCGGCGCAGGATCTTGCGGTCGACCATGGTCCGCAGGCGCTCGAGCAGCGTCTCGGTGTCGATGCCGAGCTCAGCGGCGGCCTCGTCGTAGGGGCGCTCAACCGCGGCCATCGGTCCCTGCAGCGCCTTGATCAGGGCGATGTCGTCGGCGTCATAGGGCTGTGCCTCCAACTCCCGCGGCGGTGCCGCCTCGACCGCCGCGGCAAGCGCGGCGGTGCCCTTCTCCATCTCCAGGTTCATGTTGATCTTGAACAGGGTCAGGGTCGGCAGCTCGCGCATCGACTCGGCCCCGGTCTCCCGCATCAGCGCCTCCAGCGTGCCGGCCAGGCCCAGCTCGGAGTCGGGCGGGGTGGCGATCGTGAACCAGAGGTTGAAGTCGTGCGTGCGCAGGTAGTTGTGGGAGACACCCGGATGCGAGTTGACGATCTGCGCCGCTCGCTGCGGGTGCTCGCTATCGACTTTCGCCGCCACCAGCATCGACTCGTAGCCGAGCGCGCGGGTGTCGAAGATCGGCGTGATCTCACGGATGATCCGCCCGTCCAGCAGCCGCTGGGTGCGGGCTAGGACGTCGCCGAGCTCCAGCTCCGCCTCGGAGGCGACAAGCGCAAAGGGCTCGGGGTCGATCGGGAAGCTCGACTGCAGCAGGTTCATCAGCCGCTTGTCGGTCTCGTCGAGCGGGATCGCCGCGCCGTCCTTGCGCGAGCGCGCCTTCGACTGCGGAACCTTCACCGAAGCCACTGAGCGGCCTCCTTCGCGTAGTAGGTGACGATCGTGTCGGCGCCGGCGCGGCGGATCGAGGTCAGGGTCTCGAGCACTGCCGCGCGCTCGTCGATCCAGCCGTTGGCGCTTGCCGCCTTCAGCATCGAGTACTCGCCGGAGACGTGGTACGCCGCGACCGGGGCAGCGGTCGCGTCCTTGATCCGGCGCACGACGTCGAGATAAGGGGTGGCGGGCTTAACCATCAACATGTCGGCGCCCTCTTCGAGGTCGAGTTCGGCCTCGCGCACCGCTTCGGCCGCGTTGGCCGGATCCATCTGGTAGCCGCGGCGGTCGCCGAACTCAGGCGTCGACTCGGCGGCGTCGCGGAAGGGCCCGTAGAACGCTGAGGCGTACTTGGCGCTGTAGGCGATGATCGGGGTGCCGGAGTGGCCCTCCTCGTCGAGCTGGAAGCGGATCGTGCCGATGCGCCCGTCCATCATGTCGCTGGGGGCGACGGCGTCAGCGCCGGCCTCGGCGTGGGAGATCGCGGTTTTGGCCAGCAGCTCGACGGTGATGTCGTTGTCAACCTCGCCCTCGCGGACGAAGCCGCAGTGGCCGTGCGAGGTGTACTCGCAGAGACAGACATCGGTGATCACAGCGAGGTCGGGGTGTGCCTCCTTGAGGGCGCGGACCGCCATCTGCACCACACCCTCGTCGTCGTAGGCGCCGGAGCCGGATTCATCCTTCGCCGCCGGTACGCCGAAGAGCAGGATCGCGCCGATCCCGGCGGCGGCGATCTCCCCGGCCTCCTCAACCAGGCCCGAGATCGAGAAGCGCTCGATGCCTGGCATCGACTCGACCGCCTCGCGGATTCCCTCGCCGGCGACGACGAAGGCGGGCTGGATCAGCTGCGCGGGCGACAGCTCGGTCTCGCGGACGAGGCCGCGCAGGGTGTCGGTGCGGCGCAGGCGGCGCAGGCGCGTGGCGGGGAAAGGCATCGGGGGCGAGTTTAGGGAAGGGCCAGTAGCTTTCCCCCGGTGCGGGCACGGGGGTTGGTCAAGAAGTACGGCGCCAGGGAGGCGTTGCGGGGGATTGACCTCGATGCCGAAGCGGGAGAGCTGGTGGCGATCATCGGTCCCAACGGGGCCGGCAAGACGACGTTGCTGTCGATCCTCGCCGGGATCCTCGAGCCGGATGCGGGGGAGCTCGGGATCGACGGTGGCGCGGTCGGCTGGGTGCCGCAGCAGGCGGCGCTCTACCGGCGCCTGACCGTCGAGGAGAACCTGCTGCTGTTCGCGCGGCTGGAGCGACACGAGGATCCGCACACATCGGTCGAGGAGATGCTGGAGCTGACCGGGCTCGGCGAGCGCCGGGGCGAGATCGTCGAGCGCCTCTCCGGCGGCAATCAGCAGCGGATCAACATCGCGATCGGGCTGCTCTCGCGGCCCTCGGTGCTGCTGCTCGACGAGCCCAGCGTCGGCCTCGATCCGCGCCAGCGGGCACGGCTCTGGGAGTTCGTCTCCGGTCTCGCGGTCGGCGGCACGACCGTCATCTTCTCCACCCACGACATCCAGGAGGCCGAGCGCTACGGCCAACGCCTGCTGGTCCTCGCCGATGGCGAGTCGCTTTTCGACGGGTCCGCCGAGGAGCTGCGGGAGGCCGTCCGCCGAGAGGCTCCCGAGGCCGCCGACCGCGACTTCGAGACCGCCTTCGTCGCCTACCTCCACCACCGGGGGCACTGAGTGCGCTGGCTGCTGCTCAAGGACCTGCAGATCCTGCGTCGCTCGCCGCTGCAGGCCGTCTTGCTGGTCGCCTACCCGGTCCTGATCGCGATCCTGGTCGGGTTCGCGATCTCGCGCGACCCCGAGAAGCCACGGGTGGCCTTTCTCAACGAGGTGCCCGCCGACAGCAGGGTCAGCGTCGGCGGTCAACAGCTGCCTGCGGTCGGGATCAGCGACCGCATCTGCGCCCGCGTCGAGTGCGTCTATGTAGCGGACCGCGAGGAAGCGGTCGACGAGGTCGAGTCGGGCGAGGTCCTGGCGGCGCTGATCCTCCCCGCCGACCTGGTCGACCGGATCAACTCGCTCTCGACCCTGACCCCGGGGACGCCCAAGGTCGAAGTGCTGGTCAACCAGGAGGACCCGATCAAGGCGCAGTTGGTCGACGAACGCATCTCCACCCTGCTGGCGCAGGCGAACCTCGCGATCGCCCGCCGCATCGCCGGCGAAGGCGGTCGCTATCTCGACCTGCTGATCAACGGCGGCAAGTTCACTCTGATCGGCCAGACCTTCAACGTCCTCGGTCTCCGCGCCACCGCCCAGATCCTCACCGCCCTGGAACCGGCGCTGCCGCCAGGGCCGCTGCGGCAGTCACTGCGGCAAGTGACGGACTTCGCTGGCCGGGCACGCGACAACCTCGACGTCGCGGCACCGCTGATCGAGCGCCTGGCGCAACCGATCGAGATCGAAAAGGAGGTCATCGACGGCTCCTCGCCGCCGCTGGAAATCTTCGCGATCGCGGTCGCGGCGACGCTGACCCTCGCCTTCGTCACGGTGCTGCTGGTGGCGGGCTCGCTGGCGCTGGAGCGGGAGGAGAACGCTTTCCCCCGGCTGACCCGCGGGCTGGTCTCACCCGCGGGCCTGCTTGGCGAGAAGGTGCTGCTGGGGATGGCCGTCGGCTTAGTGGTGACGTTCTTAATGCTCGCCGGCCTGCAGTTCT
>DASSFS010000060.1:0-47751 GCA_035694165.1 Solirubrobacterales bacterium
CTGGGCCCTCCGACGGGCCGTTTGCTTGATCACCCCGGTCATCTCCGCGTGAGAGTGCTGGTCGAGCAGCCGGACGCGCCGCGGCGGCTTGTCGTCCTCGAGCCAGGTCACCGTTCCCGGCCAATAGGCGTTGGGCGGGGCGCCCGGGGTGTGGAAGGCCGAGGCGAAGACCCAGCTGCCGGTGTTGTGCAGCTGCCCGCCGCCGGGAAGCGGCCAGGCCGCTTCGTCCTCGTTGGGGCCGGCGCGGTGGGTGTGGCCGGTGATCACCTGGACGCCATCGACCTGAAGGCGCGCCGACATCTCCGTCCCTGCCGCGACGCCGGCGGTGAAGATCGCGTCGGCTGAGATATCTGCGTCGAAGTCGGAGTGCAGCAGTCGATTGAGCGCCCAGACTCCGGCCGGGAAGGCAGTGCGCAGGGCCGAGGCGGTCAGCCGCTTGCGCCGCGCCGCGCCGCCGCCCTGGTTGCCGGAGAGCAGCTTCCAGGCCGCCGCGGAGGGCTGAGTCGGAGGGCGGCTGACGCGGGCGCGCGCCTGGGCGATGCCAAAGCTGAAGCCGTAGATGGGACGCAGAACGCGCTCGTAGTGGGAGGGCGAGGCCGGGCGGGGGAGTGGGCCCGTGGCACGGATCAGCGCGGCCACCGCCAGGCACTCGGTGCGGGGCAGCGTCAGGTGGGCGTCCATGTAGTGGCCGTGGGTGGCGTAGACGTCGTCGCGCAGCCAGAGGCCGGGATAGGAGATTCGCAGCCCCACCGGCCCGAGCCAGCTGGCGATCGTGGCGGCTGCGCCGGCAGTCCCTGGATCGTCGTGTTGTTCGAGGCCGAGCTCGGTGGCGCCGGCCAAGGAGAGCCGGTCGAGCAGGGGCTCGGCCAGGCGGTGGTCGTGGTTGCCGGGGACGATCGTCACCTCGCGCTCGCCCAGCACTTCCCCGAGCTCTTCGAAGAAGGGACGGGCGGAGTCGAGGGCGGCGCCGAGCGCCAGGTCACGCAGCTCGACGACGTCGCCCAGCAGGACGACGCGGTCGGCGCCGGCCAGCTCCGCGAGCAGCAGGCGGCGGATCTCCGGCTCGCGCAGGACGTCCTCGCCGCTGGCCACGCCGAGGTGGAGATCGGAGAGGATCGCCGTCCGCATCTCACCCTTTTACCGTTTGGCTGGTCAGCCAGTCGGGCGGCTAGACTTCCCGGATGCACTCTTTCGGCGACGAACTCGTCGCCCCCGCCAACGGGATCGAGCTGTCCTACCAGGAGATGGGAGACCCGGACGGCGAACCGCTGCTGCTGGTGATGGGCCTGGCGACTCAGATGATCGCCTGGGATGAGACCTTCTGCGGGATGCTGGCCGAGCGCGGTTTCCGCGTCATCCGCTTCGACAATCGCGACATCGGTCGCTCGACCAGGATCGAGTCGGCAGGAATTCCGAGCCGTGCGGACCTCTTCATCGGCCGCCGCTCCAGCGCGCCCTATCTGCTGCGCGACATGGCCGCCGACACGGTCGGGCTGATGGACCACCTCGGCATCGAGTCCGCCCACCTGATGGGTGCCTCGATGGGCGGGATGGTCATTCAGACGACGGCGATCGAACACCCCGAGCGAGTGCGGTCGTTGGTCTCGATGATGTCGAACACCGGCAGCCGCTGGACCGGCATGCCCAGCCGCCGGGCGATGGCGGTGCTGCTCTCCCGGCCACCGCGGGGGCGCGAGGCGGCGATCGAGCGGGCGGTGAAGACCTTCAAGGTGATCGGCTCTCCCGGCTACCCGTTCGAGGAGGAGCGGGTACGGCAGATTTCCGGCCGCTCCTACGATCGCGGCCACAGTGCCGCCGGCGTGTTGCGCCAGCTGCACGCGATCACCGCCTCCGGCGACCGCACTCAGGCCCTGCGCGGCGTCCGCGCCCCGACCACCGTCATCCACGGCAACCGCGACCCGCTGATCCGGCCCGCCGGAGGCCGCGCCACCGCCAGGGCGATTCCCGGCGCCCGCCTGAAGATGATCGACGGCATGGGCCATGACCTTCCCCGCCAGCTTTGGCCCGTCTTCGCCGAGGAGATCGCGGCCAATGCCGCCCGTGCCGGCTCCGCGGTAAAGCAGCCCGCTTGAGTCAGCGCTAGCCTTCGCTTTTCTGAGTTCGATTACTTAAGGGGAGTTGGGAGTGAGAGTTCGGGGTTGGGGGATCCCATTCGCGGTTGCGGCGCTGGCCAGCCTTGCGCTGTCGGCGCCGGGTGGCGCGGTCGCGGCAACTGTCGTCAACGGCGATTTCGAGTCCGGGAATTTGGCGGGGTGGAACGTCTACCGCAGCGCCGAGAGCGGCGGCTGGTTTGCCTACAAAGGGGCCTTCGGCGGCGGCGATCCGATCGCCAAAGCGAGGGGGCGCAAGTTCCCGCAGCCGCCGCCGCAGGGCACCTATGCCGCGACGTCCGACGAGGTCACCGCCACCACGATGATCCTCTCGCAGGAAATCGCGCTGGGGGCGGGGCTCAACCACAGACTCAGCCTGCTCGCCTACTACAACTCGGAGGTGCCGATCGCGGTGCCCAGCCCGGACTCCTTCGCGGTCGGCGAACAGCTCGGTGGGCAGGCGAACCAGCAGTTTCGGATCGACGTGATGCGTGCTGGCTCACCGCTCCAGTCGCTCGATCCGGCCGACGTCCTGCACACGATCTTCCGCACGCAGCCGGGGGCGCCGCTAGCGCTGCAGCCGACCTGGCTGACGGCCGACCTCGGTCCCTTTGCGGGTCAGACCGTGCGCCTGCGGATTGCCAACGCCGCTAACGAGGAGCTCTTCACCGCCGGCGTCGACGCGGTCGCGGTCGAGAGCACCCGGCCGGGGGAGCGACCACCGCCGCTCGGCTCAAACCGCTTCAAGCTTGGCAAGGTCAAGCTGAACCAGAGCAACGGGACCGCGATCCTGCCGGTGGAGGTTCCGGGCCCCGGCAACTTGACGGCGAAGGGCAAGCCGATCAAGCGCGTGACCGTCAAAGCCGCCAAGGAGGGCACGGTCAAGCTTCGCCTCAAGCCCACCCGCACTGGCCAGGCGACCCTGGAGCAGAAGCACAAGCTTCGGGCGAAGGTGGCGGTGACCTTCGACCCGGTTGGGGGGACGCAACGGACGGCGACCATCCCGGTGACGTTCAAGCTCAAGGCCCCGACGGGCCAGCAGCGCTGAAGCTCGCTCGAGTGCGGCTGAAAGGAGTCGAACCTTCACGGGCTCTCGCCCACACGGACCTGAACCGTGCGCGTCTACCAGTTCCGCCACAGCCGCGGGAGCAGGCAATCTACCGGTTGGCGCCAATCTCCCGACCCCAGCACCACGAAGCGGCCCGACTCCCCGTCCCGCTAAAATGCCCGTCCCTCGCCGCTATCGTCTAGGGGACTAGGACGCCGGATTCTCAGTCCGGAAACCGGGGTTCGAATCCCCGTAGCGGTACTACGCTGCAAAGGCTCTAGAAAGCCAAAACCCCGGTTTTGCCGGGGTTTTCTCGTTCGGTGGCGGCAACAGTTCGGCAACAGGGTTGCTGCCGCGGCGACAGGGTGGGGATCTCTAGGGAGTGTTTTCCTCATGCCGAAGCGGTTTCGCTGTCGCCGCGCGGCAGCAGGGGACACGGCTCGAGGCAACAGCTGATGATCTGCCGTTCTGTTGCCTAGCGCCGCCGCGAGTGGCGACGGGGAAGAACCGTGATCGCGAAGGTGGCGGAGGCCTCGTGGATGAGGTCGACAGGGACGGTCGTCGTCTTGGCAGCGCTCCGCGGTGGTTTGCCTGACCCGAAGAGGGCGACGGAGACCAACTGCCCGCGCGGGTCGTGGCGGGCCTTGTAGCGGATGCCGTCATAGCCGGCGTTTTGTAGGGCGAGTGCCCAGTCCTGGGTCAGGTTGTAGTCGGAGGTTGAGTGGATCTCAGCGGTGAGGCCAATGAGTCCGAGGACGGTTGGGTCCGTCAGGTCAACGACGTTTGCTTTGGACGGTCGCAGTCTGGATAGCCGTTGCGCGTCGACCAGCGGCTCCGGGATCACCCCGCCTAGTCGTAGTAGGCGCCCAAACTTCTCGACGAAGGCGCCGATCGGCTCCTCGGCGAGGTAGCAAGTGCCTGACTCAGCAAGGTTGAACCTGCCATCGGGGCCGACGTCGAAGAACCAGGGTGCGACGTCGGCGGCATGGATTCGCCACAGAGGTTCCGTCCCGAGCTTCGTGCTGGGAAGCTCGGGCAGGTCGTCCGGAGGAGCGGGCAGGCCGCGCGGACTCAACGCTTCAGGTCGGCCACGGTGCGGTGAGCCGAGAGAAGCAGCGGCTCGAGGTCCGTATCGCCGAAGGCATCGACCGGAGCCTGGTCATCGAGCTCCGGCTGAGGCGCGGTTGCAAACGCCGCGAGCGTCCACGAATCGAGCCCCGCCTCGCTGAAGACCTCGTTGAGCTTCTTGACTGCCCCGAAGGGCGCCCCACTGGCCGCATCGAACTGCCAGCGTGGGTAGCGGACCAGCCCAGCGTCGTCGCGCAGCGCGATCACCGATCCGCTGACAACTCGCTTGCGCAGCGCCTCTCGGCTGATTCCTCCAAGCAGGACCCGTGCCTCAGCACTGGTCAGCAGCTCCCCAAGCGCTCGCTCCCAGGCCCCGCCGGCAAGCACGACCATCGCCGCTCGCCGGCCAAGAACCTCGGCATCGTCAGCCGAACTCGGCTGCCCACCAATCTCGGTGAGCGTGCGCCGGAACTCTTCGACGGTCCTGTTTAGAAGGGTTGCATTTGCTGCCATGAATCCCGAAGATTACCGTCAACCCCGTCAACGGTCAAGGAAGATTCGCTCAGGATGACTCTTCGCCTTGCTTGTCTGCGCTTTCGTTGTCGTGTTCGCTCAACTCCCCATCACTGTCTCGGTCAGCATCAGTCTTTTTCGGTTCAGCGTTCTTCGGGGTCGGACTTTGCGGTGAGCTTCCAAAGATCGCCTTGCGTAGGCCTTTGGTGAGCGACTTGACGAAACTTTCGTCATCGCCGAGTTGGCGACTGAGAAGCTGCTTCCGATCGTCGGTATTGGCGAGCTCGGAGAATGATTCGATGATGGCTTGTCCAGTTTTCCCCTTGCCAACTAGGCCAAGGTGATCTACGGCGAGGCGGTAACCGGAGTCGTCGCGAGCAGCAAGAGGCAACAGAAGCTCCTCACCGATGCGTCGCTGTGCCTCGGCCACACCAGTCGTCAGCTGCTTGCAGATCTCAAGAATTACTCGCCAGCCGGATTCGTCGAAACCATCAGCCCTTGATCGAGAAGCCAATTCGGAAATGACCCATCCACTGGATAGACCTCGGAGGTCAATGGCCTCCCAGTTGGCCGGATTGGGCACACCGTTTGAGAGGACGTGATCGAAAGCAAACTGCGACAGTGCTTGGTGCTCGCCTTCAGAAAGACTTTGGGCGGCCGCCATCGAGGCTTGACGCAATTTCCCCGGAATCTCCTCGAACCAATAGGGCTCGAGAACTGCCCAGAGTTGATTAGCGGTCAACCCACCTCCCCCTATCCATGCGGTTGCTGCCTCGACAGCAGCTAGACGATCGATGCCAATCTGCTCCAAAAGAGCTTGCTGAACGGTGTCGGAGTCAATCTCAAGTCCGCGTTGTCGCTGAACCGTTGCGACCACGATCATCGTTTCGGCACGTAGCAGACCGACCGTGTCGGATGGCGCTGCATGTGCTCGTTCGAAGAGAGACTCAAGGGCGGTCGCGTCGACATCTCCTAGCTGAGGCCTGATCTTGGCGAAAGCTTGTGAGAGGTTAGGACGACCGGAAGGATCCCCACCGGGAACTACCGATAGTGCTCCGGAGAATGCACTGGCAAGGCCCGTCTGAGCCATAGCTCGATTGGCAAGACCGGTGTCTACAAATAGACCGATGAGCCGAGCCGTTATCTCAAGGTGGTCAGAGGAGGGATCATCGACTGCCTCTGCATTGAAGGACTCTTTGATTGCGGTATCAAGAGGGTCGGTATTGATCTGGGATATTGGTGCAGCCAAGCGTGAAAGCTCGTGGAGCAGGTTTTCGAAGGCCTCGCCGTGATCCTCGCCTTTATCGACGACATCGCTCCACGTAGCGGCGGCAACAGCGTCCAGCTTTTGACTCGAGGCCGCATTGAGATCGCTGGCAGCGAGCGGTAGCAGCCAGGCAGTTCGGTCTACAAGAGGGCGACTGGCGGCCTTGACCAAGGCGAGGCGACGCAGCTCTTCATCTTCAATCGGCGCGAGGGAGCTAAGTCGGGATCCGACTGCATCACTGAGCGGTCTGCGATTGATGGTCATCACCGACGTGGTCAGCTGGACGGCCGCAGCGGGCGCGCCTTTGACGAACCGGTCGAGGGCAGCTTCGAGCGGTTCTTGCCAGCCTTCGGTGATTACTGCCTTATGGTCGACCTGAGGCTGCTCCGCCCCCTCCTCATGCGTTTCATTCGCAGCTTTTTTCTCAGCTTCCTCAACTTCCCTCTCGAAGACACGCTTGAGAACAGGGCGTGCCTGACCCATCATCTCGGTCTGAATGTCGGGCTCCAGTGCAGCAACTGCATCGAGTGCATCGCTTTGTTGGTGGTAGATCGAGCGAATAACTGCTTGAGTGGCGAGGGAGCGTCCGTTGGTGTCAAGCTGGGGGTACTCCTGAATCAAGCGCGTCCTTGCAGGAGGCGTGAAGAAAAGATCCTCACTCTCAGAAACGAGTGACAGCAGTGCCGCTCCTCGCCTTGCGCCGCAACGAACAGAAAGGCTAATAGCTGCTGCGAAATCGCGATCTTCGAGCTCGCGATTGCCACGCTGCCGGATGATCTCATCGGCAGCGTCCTCAGCGCGAGTGGCGTCAAGCTCCGGAGATAGCTCGATTGCCTCTAGGAGAACGTGAGTGGCATTGTTCGCATCTAGCGAACCAGGCTGGGCGGCGGCCAGAATCGAAGTCAAGAGCCTGACTACCTCACCCGTTACCTCCCCCTTGTCTTCTAGCAGCTCTTTGAGGCGCTCGGCGGAGCCATCACGAGCTGCGTCCTCGACCCGGTCGGCCGTCAGGGGCTCAAGCTTGGTGCCCGACCCTGCGGCGCTGTGGAGATAAACCAGATCGCGGGTAATTCGAGGCAAAGGCTCTACTCGGCCGAGGTAGCCAAGCAGATTGGCGAGGTGCCGGCCGTTGACGCTTTTCTCAATGCGAACTCGTTCTTCTTCGTCAGACTGTTCTCCATCGATGCTACGCACCGCGCTGGGACGGAAGAGGAGGGGTGCGATTGGAAGATCCCCATCTTGGAATTCCTTTGCCCGCCTCCACGTCTCGGGCGCTTCCTGAGAAAGATCGTCGTCCGTCTCCCCCCGGCCTAGCGCAAGGATCGCCTGGGGAAGTTCCGGAAAGCGATCGAGGTCTTCGGCGAAGAGCGGGAACTCGGTGCGCAGGCAAACCAGCTTGGCCAACGCTGCTGCGCGTCCGCTGAGTGGGCTCATCTCCCCAGCATCAATCCGCTTAGCTGCAAGATGGTAGGCCATGACAAAGGAGTTGAGGAGGACCTTGATGCGACGTGGGCTAGTGACATGCGTCGGCGCAAGGGCCCCGATGACATCCTGAAGTTCGTCACGGCTTTTCAGGTCCTGCCAAAGCCCTGCGCGATCATGAACAAGGTCACGGACAAAGCCCTCCATGTCGCGCGCACGAAGTGGGGGCAGCGCGATCTGATACTGGAATATCTTGTCGATGTAGGACCCAGTGGAGCTGAAGTAGGGGTGAGTCTCATCGATTGGGGTCTCCTGGCGAGCCTTGCGCCGCAGCGCCTGCTCGAGGGACTGTTGATCAATGGCGACAACGAAGACGCAATTAGCGGTCTCGAGGAAGACCCGCATAGTCTCCAGCGCCTCGACGACATCGTCGGCGGAACAGCGATCGAGCTCGTCTATGAAAACGACGACTCGCTTTGATCCCTCGACAAGGTTCTTAAATTCACGCTCAAACTCATCATCCTCAGCTACGGGCGTGCTCGTTTTCGTGACGGAGTAGCCATTGACTAGAGAAGTCAGAGCGACACCGAGTAGGCCGCCAACGAGAGCGAGAACCCCACTCGTTCTGGCAAAAAGCCCGGGAAAGTCTTCGTTGATTGGGCCTGGCTGCAGCTTGCTAAGGCCGAGGCTGACTATCCCGGCAAAAAGGAGAGCGCCGATGACGCCACCGACGATCATCCAAAAGAGCTTCCACTTGTCGGATTTGTTGAGGGTCTGCGTTACCCGTTCGCCGTAGAGCTTGGTATCGATGGATTCCAGTGAACCTCGATCGAGTGCGTTGACTGCGGTTCGAAGAAAGCTACGCCTGAGGGGCGTTTCACGATGCTTGAAGGCATCGAAATAGACAAAGCGCTGGTCCGCCTCTTTGACACGAGGCTTGAGCAGTTTGGCGATGCCTGACTTACCCGTTCCCCAGGGGGCGAAGAGGGCAATGTTGCTGGGTGCTGGGCCGTGCAGCGCAAGTTCGGCGAGCTCATCGACGACATCCTCGTGGCGAAAAGAATCATCGCTCGCCTTGTTGATTGAGCGATCCTCGATGTACTCGGGGTTGATTCGGTCAAGACCCATAGTTCGCCTCCCGTGGCGCGGGAGGTTACGCTGACCGTCGGCTTTATTGCCGACAGGGCTGGATATTCAACGATGCAAAAGTAGTAGCGACCGATTCGCAGCGTAAAAACCCGCGAATGCAGATCCGGCGCGTGAAGATCGAGCAGTACCGAGGCATCAAGAAGCTCCGGTGGTGTCCTGGGCCGGGCATCAACTGCTTGATCGGACCGGGAGACATCGGCAAGTCCACGATCCTCGACGCGATCGCGATGGTGCTGTCTTCTGCCCCTGGTCGCGTGGCTTCCGAGCATGACTATTACAGGGGTGACGTTGCCGCGGGATTCAAGATCGAGCTATTGGTCGGGCAGCTTGATGAGGAGGTGCTGAGTGCCTGGCCGGCGGCGCCGCTCTGGACCTGGATTGCGGCTGAGCAGCGGGCGAAGGCGGATCCGGATCCTGAGGGGGAGGGAGTCTTGTGCCTTCGCGCCCAGGGAACCGACGATCTTGAGGTTGAGCACGTCGTCATTGATCCGAGTGAGGGAGAGCTGCCCTTTTCTCCTTCGAAGCGACAGGCCTTCGGGTTGTCGAGGATTTCCTCGGCAACCACTGCCTATCGGGAATTGCGGATGTCGCGAGGATCCCTGCTATCTCGCAATGTCCAGCCCGAGCAGCTGCGGGCGCTCGTCACCGAGGCTGTTCAAGCGACGCGAGACGAGTTCAGCGTTCCCGAGGAGACGGCGGCCCGGCTTCAGGAGCTCTCTGAGGCCCTAAGGGCGATCGCGCCAGGTGCGGGCAAGCTTGATCTTGCGATGCTCTCGCCCCGGGGCCAGAACCTGCTGGGGTTGGTCGGTCTCTTCGGCACCATTGATGGAACCACTGTGCCCCTGGTCAACGCGGGCCTAGGAACGCAGCAGCTCGCCCTGTTTACCTTGGCGCACCTGCTCGTATCAGGCTCCCCCCTGTTTGTCATCGACGAGCTTGAGAGCGGCTTGGAGCCCTTTCGCCAGCGGGATCTGATCGCGCGTATCCGCAAAACGATTGGCTCGGGCGGCCAGGCGTTCATCACCACCCATTCGCCCGCGGCGGTCGGCGAGATGACGATCGAGGAGCTGCATCGGGTTGGCCGGTCTGAGGACGGTGCCAGCGGGTCGTCGCGTTGCCAGCGGGGTTGGAGAGGATCCGCCGCAGTGACCCCGAGGCACTCCTGTGCCGGATCCCGATCATCCTTGAAGGTCAGACCGAGATAGGTGTGCTCAGGCCCATCCTTGAGCGAAAAGCGACGGAGTTCGACACGACCCTCGGTGCATTGGGCATTCGTCTCGTTGACGGGGGCGGACAACCGAAGGTGTTCGGTATTACGGACGAGCTGGTTAGCGTGGGGGAGCGGTTTGGCGCTTTCCTGGACGACGAGGTGGAGCACAAGGGAAGACGAGCGAGTCTCGCCGCCAGCGACAACGTCGCTTTTGGCACCTACACCGGCGCCAGGTGCCTTGAGGAGGCGCTGTCCAAGCAGCTCTCGATCGAGGACCTTGACCTTCTCATCGTTGCTCCGGACACCACGGGCCGCGAGCACGCGGAATCTCGGTACCACCAACTCAACGACGGGTTGGGCGCGCAGTCCCGCAAGACGCTGGCAGAACTTGCAGGGGACCTCGATGAGGAGCGCTGCCGTACTGTGTTCAGCGAGGTCGCCAACAAGCGGGGTTGGTTCAAAACGCCGCAAACGAGTGCCTTGGTCGGCGAGTACCTTTGTGACAAGCACGCAGACATCCAGATCGTCCGGGATGCCGAAAATCTATGGACGTCGGTGATCGATCTGGCGTCGCCCGGGGTGCTCCTCGGGGATAGAGTTGATGAGCACGGAGCTTGAGACATTCCGCGAGCGAATTTGCGGACCCGACCCACTGTTGTTGATCGAGGCGCCGGCGGGCTATGGGAAGACTCACGAGGCAGTTCACGCCGCGCAGCAGATCGCGCCGACACTACCGGCCGGGCGGAAGGTTCTGTTCCTGACCCACACCAATGCCGCCCGCGAGACCTTCAACCGGCGACTGCGGGGCGGGGCTGCGGTGATGAAGACGATCCACTCACTGGCCGCCGAGATCGTCGAACTCTATGCCGCGCCATTTGACCTTCCCAGACCGCTCGATCCATTTCACGGTCGGCCTCCCTTCCGGGACATGATCAAGCTGGCGACCAGCGTCCTCGGACTCCGGCCCGAGGTTGCGCTCGGTCTCGCCGCGAGGCATCCGGCGATCCTTGTTGACGAGTATCAGGATTGCGACGAGGATCAGCATCGCTTCATCCAGGTCATCGCGGAGGCGGCACCGACTCGACTTCGTCTCTTCGGCGACGACCTGCAAGCGATCTACGACTTCGACGGGACTCCCGTCGATTTCGCCGCGATGATCGAAACCTCGCCGAACGTCCGTCTCACGACCCCTTGGCGATGGCGCGACGACAATGAGATGCGTACCTTCATCGTCAAGGCGCGACGCGCCCTCGCCGCAGGCGAACCAGTGGATCTGACGGACCCACCTAGCTGCGTGACGGTCGGGCGCTGGGCAGGGGACGTCCCGGGGCCTGGGCAGGAGGGGTATGCGCCCGAGTGCATCGCTGCCCTCGGCCCTCATCTCGGTGGTGGCACGGTGGTGCTCACCCATCACAACGTGCAAGCTCTGGGCCTTCGGAAAAAGCTTCCGCGCGGTGGCCGCTACCACGAGGGGGCCGATCACGAGCCAGCCCGGATTCTCCTCGACGAAGTCATCGTCGCCGAGGGCGACTATCGACAGCTCGTCGCCCTTCTGGTGAAGGCGATGACTGATTGGGGTCAGGGAATGGCCAAGACCTACCGCGATCAGGCCGTCGAAATCTGCACTACTGAGGGGGTGGAGGTGGGCGCGAAGAAGAAGATCCTCCCGTTCTCTCGACTCTGCGAGGATCTGTATGCAGATCCCACCGTGACGCAATGGCTGGGGTGCATCCGCACCGTCTTGGCTGGCGATCATGGCATCGACGGCTGGCGGGTCCTGCGCGGGGATCAGCTGTATTTGCTCTCGCGCTTGCGGCCTGGGCCCGAGGACGATGCCAGCGCACTCCTGCACGCTGAGGCTCGAGCCCGGGACGCGATTCGTCCAGCACCGCGAAAGGGTTTCATGGTGATCCATAAGGCGAAGGGGCTGGAGTTCGAGGCGGTCGCCTTGCCCTATTGCGCTGGTGCTTTCTTCAAGGACGATCTGCCGTCTCGCCGGCGGCTGTACGTAGCGATCTCACGCGCGCAACGCCGAATCCATTTCCTGATCCCGGAAAGCGATCCGACGCCGCTCCTTCGTGCGTAGGGGGTGGTTCGCGGTAGACCTTGGTTCCCTGTTGCCGAGCGTTGATGGGGAACGGGAAAGCGAAACGGCATTCGCCGCGACGTCGAGATCCTTCTAGGGCTGACCTGTTCGGCGGAGCATCGATGTCGTGGTGGATCCGGTCGAGGTCAACCGGCGGATCGAGCGTCTTGTCGCTCGGGTGCGGCAGCGCGATGCTTACGGCAGGCTGCTCGCTGCCGGTGAGGTGATCCTGCCCGTCGAAAAGGTCCGCGATCCGGATGCTTGGCGAGCGGAGATCAGGCGGCAGGCGCGTTCAGATCGCCTCAAGGTCAGGACCGGAGTGACCGCCGGCAAGGTCTGGGCGATGCTCGCCGGTGACATTCCCGAGGCCCAGCAGGATGAGAACCTTCGCTACTTCCACCTCTTTACTTCCGATCTTGAGCCGCGGGCCGCGGCTCTCGGTCACCAGGTCCGAGTTGTGATCCACGATGGGGAGGAGGCGTTGCTGATTTGTCGGGCCTGCGGTGCGCGTGGCTATGCGGACGCTGCTGCGGGCCCGCTGATCGGTGGCCCGCTATTCGACGACGAGTGCCCGGAGGGTGACCCGCTCGATGACGAATGACGTCGAGCGGGTCTCAGGGCGTTTAGTCCCCCTCCGGACCCCCTGCCCACGGTCCGCGGCCGATTTCGACTGCGTCATCGAGGAAGTCGGCGGAGCCGACTCCCTCTTCCAGTAGGTGGACGTAGGTGCGCAGCGTGAAGCCGGCGTCGGCGTGACCGAGCCAGGTCTGGATCTGTTTGATGTCCTTGCCGTTGGCGAACAGCAGCGAGGCGCAGGTGTGGCGGAAGGTGTGGAAGCTCACCCACGGCATGCCGACGAGCGCCCGGGCCGGATTGAGCACGCGGTCGGCGACCTTGCCCCGAATCAGCTCGGTGCCGACGTTGGAGGTGAAGACCGGCTCCTTCGGGCCAGAGTAGTTCGCCTCCCTATGTGCGATCAGCCTTGCCGCCATCCGCGGCGCCAGCGGGATGTCGCGCCGTCCGAAGCCGCTCTTCAGTCGCCGACGCTGACTGCGGTAGAACTGCTCTCGGACCTTTACATGAGAATTGATCTCCAACTCCATGTGCTCCCAGGTTAGGCCGATCATCTCGGAGATCCGCAGGCCGGTGTGGACGAGGAACTCGAAGAAGAGATGCCAGTCCTCGGGGATGGCCGAGAGCAGGGTTGTCAGCTCGGCCCTGGTCAGCGCCTTGGCTCGATCCTCGTCCGCGACCTCCTCGACCAGTGGCGCGGGGTTGCGGACGCCGCGGATCGGGTTCGTGCTGATCAGCCCGTCCTCGAGCGCCGTGGCGAAGAGCGTTGAGAGCGACGCCCTCGTTTTTCTGATCATCGAAGTGCTCTTGCCTTCGTTTCGCATCGCCATGAAGAGCTCGCGGACGTCCTTCGGCTCGATCTGGCTGAGCTTCAGCGTCTTCCAACGCGGCATCGCGAAGTTCTCGATCGTGCGCCGGTACTCCGGGCGCGTGGTCTCCGAGAAGCCGCGCTGGGTGCGCCCGGCGTAGGTCTCGATCCATTCCGGGAAGTAGTCCCCGAAGCGGGTCCGCTCAACCGGTTTGCTGTCGACCGAGTTGCGGAGCGACTTTTTCTCGCGCGCCTCGTTGAAGGTGCGGCAGGTTTCTTTGTGCTGGCGGCCCCGGTGGCGCCAGGTGATCACGTAGGGACAGTCGCAGCGCCCGGTGCCGTCGCACTTGTTTCCGTGGGCGCGGTAGACGCCCGGGGTGGAGGTCTTCACTAGCTGGGTCATCGCCTCTCCTTTCGCGCAGGGAGTTGCCCTCGCGTGTGGTCTCTTGCCCCTCACACGGACGAGCTGGATCCAGCGCCACCCCTCGGCAACAGCATGCCTCTGCGCGGCAACGAAAAAGCAACAGGACGTCCTTTGCCAGCCGCAAATAGCCGCAAAAGATTGTTGCCCTGCCGTTCCCTTTTCGCCGCTTTTGCCGATCAGACTGCGAAATAGCGAAACAGCCGCAAACGGCCGCAACGCATCCAGGCTTTCTCAGTCCGGAAACCGGGGTTCGAATCCCCGTAGCGGTATGGCGCTGCAAAGGCTCTAGAAAGCCAAAACCCCGGTTTGCCGGGGTTGTCTTTTTCGACCGCGTTTAGGGACCGACCTCATTCACGACACCACGCGCAAGCCCGATGGCGCTGGTGGGTGCGCCACTTTGCTTGCTGACCTGCACGACGATGTTGTCGTGGCCGAGCGCCACACCTACCCATGCGTGCTGCTCCCCTTGACTACCCACACAGGCCAGATCGCCAAGCTTCAGAGGTTCGGCGTTAATCGATTTGCAGCTTGCGCCAAGACTTCGGCGCATTTCTTGGGGCGACGTCCACCGGGAGATACTGAGGTTGGCCACGCCCCCTCGTCCGGTGTACACACAGTGGACGACAAGCCGGCCATCTTCGATGTCCTTAGAACCGCCGAGGCCTGACCGGCCGGGGTATAGAGGGCTTCCCATAACGCCTCCCACCCCAGCTTTGACCAGCGCCCTGCAAGCGCGATTGTCATTGGGATCCTGGCACTGATCGGAATCGGTCTGGGTGAAGATGGTGATCGTGCCCGTGGTCATGCCATCGCCGTCAAGTACCCCACTGGTGAACGTGACCGGCAAGTGTCCCGGCCAGCTCAAGGCGTCGCCATAGGCACCTCCAACGCAAAACGCGATCGGCTCGCCATTGAAAAAGCGTCGAGACTCGGTCGGTTTGATCAGGCCCCAGAAGTAGCCCTCGCCGTCCGCGTCGAATTCGAATTCGACTCGCTTCACCCGTTTGGCCAGCCTGAAGTCGACCAAACGGGTGTGTAGCGGTTCGGCGTCGATCGGTTCCACCTTCGCCTCAGTCTGAACCTCGATTTGCCGCGCGTTCCACGGGGGACTCGGCTTGAGCTGCTTGTTGCTGGCAACTACGGGCCGTTCTCGCAGACGGTCGCCCCAAAAGGCCGCCAGTTGCTCGCCTACGCTGGTTCCCCTGATTGCGAGTGCGGCATCCAGTGCTTTCGTGGCATCCGGATACCCGGTGATGACCTGACGCTGGAGCGGCCAACTGCTGTTTGGCCCGTCGATCATCCCCTTGAGATCGAGGAACTGGACGAAGCGTGACATCGCATACCGATGCAGCTTGGGCAGCAGGGCGTCGAGTGCTGTATCCGGATACTGGAGGCTTGGGTCATATTCCTCCACCTCCGGAAACCCAAGCTTCCCAACTGCCCAGGTCGCCGACGCCTCCTCCCACCAAGGAGTCCCCCTTCTCGCGATCCCGTCTGAATACGTGTGAAAGAGCTCGTGAGCTGCCAGGCTCGCCAGTTCGGGGCCGTCGGTGCGTATGAGGATCGCATCTTCAAAGCGGTTCGCGCACGTCGGTTCGACCATTCCGTAGGTGTCTTCCGTGACGAGCATCTCCGAAGTCACGAGGAGTGGAACTGGCGCCTGCGAGTCCCTCCAGTTTGGTGGATAGGCCTTCAGTCCGAGGTACAGCTTCTCGCCAACCTTGTACTTGACGAGGGTCCGGTGGAGCTCCTCGCCGGTCTCGCGTCTTATGCCCTCGAGCAGGTGAAGCTCCCAGGGATGGTCCTCTCCGGCGGGAGGTGGGAGCACCGTGCTGGCATGGTTGGCTTCGATGCATTTACGAACATCGTCATATGGGCCTTTCACGCGCGCTGATGCTTCTGCGTCGAACGGCTCGATTCCCGCGTCGAACAACTCGGTGGGTGGGAAGTAGGCGATCTCGAAGGTGATCCGCCCGCGTCGCCGGCGGCAGTCCGCTTTCGACGGCGCGCCCTCGGAGAGCGAGCCGACGATCCGGCTGTGGCAACGCCAGCGGCCCGATGCTCGCACGGTGCAATCCCCCTGGCCCGCGTAAGCATCGAAGCAGGTCCTCGAGAAGGTTTTGGCCACCTTCCGGGCCGTGGCGCACCCCACGCGCTTGCCGGTCACATTTATCTGGCCCTGCAAACGGAAGAAACCGTCGAGCGAGTTCGGGCCCGAGCAAGTCATCGAGGGGCTCGACCTGGATGCTGAAACGGGCTGGGAGCCAATCCCGGATGCCAAGGCAGCGAGGGCGAGGGCGCCCACGGCGACGATCCTGCCGAAAGTGCTCCCCAGAGCCATCCGCCACGCGATCGTACCCAATGGCAACCTCAGCAAGGTCGACGGCAGGAAGATCCGCGTCGCCACTAGATTGAGCCGACTATGCCTTCCAGGAATCCACGAAGCACCAATCCACGCGGCGGGTCTCGATGACCATTCGGATCCTCTGGCGCGGCCTGCTCGTCCTGTTGTTGGACGCGCTCTCCCTTTTGCTGCTCTCTGTGCTCCTCGGTGGCTTCGTCCTCGACGGTGCCCTCGCCGCACTCGGGGCGGCAGTGGTGATCGGCCTCCTCAACGCGCTGATTTGGCCCGTCCTGGCGCGGATCGCGCTGCCGCTCACGGTGCTCACCCTGGGCGGCGCGGCGCTGCTCCTCAACGGCCTTCTGGTCACCTTCGCCGTCGATCTCCTTCCCGGTGCTCACATCGACGGCGTCCTCGACGGGATCGTCGTCACGGTTGCGATGGCGGCGCTCACCTCGGGCTTCTACTCGTTGCTGGCGATCGACGAAGACGACACCTGGTACCGCAACGTCGTCGGCCGTCAGGCGCGGCGGCGGGGGCAGCGTGTGGAGACTGAGGTGCCGGGCGTCCTCTTCCTCGAGATCGACGGCCTCGCCCACGACGTCCTGCACCGGGCGCTGGCGGCCGGCGACGCCCCCAACCTCGCCGCCTGGCTGCGTGGCGGCTCCCACTGCCTGAGCAGGTGGGAGACCGACTGGTCCTCGCAGACCGGTGCCTGTCAGGCCGGCCTGCTGCACGGCTCCAACGAGGACATGCCGGCCTTCCGCTGGTGGGAGAAGGACCGTGACGCGGCGATCGTGACCAACCACCCGCGCGACGCCGAAGAGCTGGAGCGGCGGCACTCCGATGGGCGCGGACTGCTGCACGCCGGCGGCGCCAGCCGCGCCAACATCCTCTCCGGCGACGCGCCGCACTCGATGCTGACGATGAGCACGGTGCTGCACCGCCGCCGGCCGATCGGGGTCGACTACGCGGCCTACTTCGCCCGGCCCTACGCGGTCGCTCGCACGCTGGTGCTGGCGCTGGCCGAGATCGGCCGCGAGCGCCGGGCGGCACGCCGGCAGGTCCGCGACGACGTTCGTCCGCGGATCGCCCGCTCGCGCTCCTACGCCGCGGTCCGCGCCTGGGCGACCGTGGTCCAGCGCGACCTCCAGGTCGCCAGCGTCGTCGGCGACGTCCTCGCCGGTCGCCCGCTCGTCTACACGACCTTTCTCGCCTACGACGAGGTCGCACACCACTCGGGGATCGAACGCGACGACGCCCTCGCCGTGCTCCGCGACCTCGACCGCCAGATCGCCCGGATCGCCGTCGCCTGCGGCGACGCCCCGCGCCCCTATCGCCTGGTCGTGCTCTCCGATCACGGGCAGTCGCAGGGGGAAACCTTCCGCGACCGCTACGGGGAGACCCTCGAGGACCTGGTGCGCTCAGCCTGTGACCCCGACAGCACGATCTCGGTCGAGGAGGGCGAGGACGACGCGCTCGCCTACCTCAGCGCCGGCCTGACCGAGGTGGCCCGTGACGACACGATCGCCGCCCGCACCGTCCGCACCGCGACCCGCGGCCGCCGCGACGACGGAGTGGTGATGCTCGACGCCGACGTTCGCGAGGAGGTCGAGCAGGCGCACGGGGGGGAGGTGCCGGAGCTCTCTGTGATGGCCTCGGGCTGTCTCGGCCTGATCAACTTTCCCCGCGAGCCCGGCCGGGTATCCCTGGAGCGACTGGAAGAGCTCTACCCGCGCCTGCTCCCGGCGCTTCGCGACCATCCCGGGATCGGGTTCGCCCTGGTTCGCTCAGAGCGCTTCGGCGCGCTCGCGATCGGCGCCGCCGGCACCCACTTCCTCGACGAGGACCGGGTCGAGGGCGAGGATCCGCTGGCACCGTTCGGTCCGCACGCCGCCGACCACCTGCGGCGCACCGACGGCTTCCCTCACTGCGCCGACCTGATGGTGAACAGCACCTACTGGCCGGAGTTCGGCGAGGTGGCCGCCTTCGAGGAGCTGGTCGGCTCGCACGGCGGCATGGGCGGGACCCAGGCGCAACCGTTCGTCCTGCACCCGGCCGAGCTCGCCTGGCCGGCCGAGGACGTCGTCGGCGCCGAGCGGGTCCACCGCGTGTTCCGGGACTGGCTCGCCGGCCTCGGGCACGAGGGCTACGCCAGGGAGGTCGCCCCCCCCGGCGCCAGCACCCGCAGCTCCGACTGAGGCGCCAGCTCGCCCATCCAGGCGGCAAGCTGGCGCGGGGGTGAGCGCAGCGGGCCGGGGCGCAGCTGCGCGAGGCCGAATGGGTAGAGCGTTCCCCAGTGGATCGGGATCACCAGCTTCGCCGAGAGCAGCGCCGCGGCCCGGGCGGCCCGCTCGGGGTTGAGGTGCCCGGCGCCGATGTTCGTGCCCCAGCCCCAGATCGGCAGCAGGGCGAGGTCGAGGCCGTCGCGGCCGATCTCCTCCATGCCGTCGAAGAGGTCGGTGTCGCCGGCGAAGTAGATCCGCCGCGCCCCGTCGAGCTCGAAGCCCACCGCCTGCGAGGCGCGCTCGAAGCGCCGCCCGCTGGGCGGGTGGTCCGCCTCGGTGGCGGTGACGCGGACGCCGCCGACACCGGCCGACTCACCGGGTGAGAGCTCGCGCACGTCGCCGAAGCCGAGGCGCTCGACGAAGTCCCCGGCCCCCGGCGCGGCGAGCACCGGCACCGTCCGGCTCAGCCGGCGCAGCGAGGGTACGTCGGTGTGGTCGTGGTGGAGGTGGGAGACCAGCACCGTGTCGACGTCCTCGGCTACCACTCGCGGGTCGGGAGGCGCTCCGTGGCGGCGCAGCGGCCCGATCCGGCCTCGCAGCACCGGATCCGTGAGCAGGCGGACGCCGTCCATCTCGACCAGGACGGTCGCGTGGCCGACGTAGGTGACCCGGGCCGCCTCGGTCATCGCGCGCCTCGGCGGCCGCGTCGGCGGCGCCGCGTATCGTCCGGCGCTCCGATGAGTCCAAGGCGCCCGATCCGAGGACGGCTGTGGCGGCCCGGCCGCGGCAGCGCCGCCCCCGAGGAAGAAGTCATCGAGATCGATCCCGCCGAGCTGGCCGGGATCTTCTCCGCTCCGGCCTGGCTGCGGGACCTCGGCTTCAGCGCCTGGCTGCTGGTCGGTGTGGCCGCGGCGCTGGTGGGGGCGATCTTCCTGTTGGCGCAGACGCAGACGATCGTGATGCCGGTGGTGACGGCGGCGATCGTCGCCTCGGTGACCGTGCCGCTGGTCGACTGGCTGAAGCGGCACGGAGTGCCGAGGGCAGCCGGCGCGGTGCTCGTCTTCCTCGGGATCGTCCTGATCGGGATCGGCGTCGGGATCATCGTCATGAGCGGCATCGCCAGCCAGGCTGACAGCCTCAGCCAGAGACTCCACGCCGGGGCGGACGAAATCGAGTCATGGGTTAAGGACCTTGGGGTGGCTTCGTCTACCGCCGCCGACGCGAACCAGCACGCGAGCGCTTCGATCAGCGCCGGCTTCAGGGCTCTCACCGACGGCCTTCTCGGCAGTGTCGACAAACTGGCCTCGCTGGCCGTCTTCCTCTCCTTCGCCGCCCTCAGCCTCTTCTTCATGCTCAAGGACGCGCCGACGATTGGCCGCTTCGTCGAGCGCCACCTCGGCATGCCGGTTCCACTCGCCCACACCGTGCTGGGACAGGTGTCGCGCTCCCTGCGCGGCTACTTCGTCGGCGTCACGATCGTCGCCGCCTGGAGCGCGCTGCTGGTCGGCGCCGGAGCGCTGCTGCTCGGGGTGCCGCTGCCGGGGACGATCGCCGTCGTCACCTTCATCGGCGGCTACGTGCCCTATCTCGGCGCCTGGGCGGCCGGGGCCTTCGCGGTCCTGATCGCCCTGGGTGGCCAGGGCCCCGAGGCGGCCCTGGCGATCGCGGTCATCGTCCTGCTCGCCAACGGCGTGCTCCAGCAGCTGGTGCAGCCGATCGCCTACGGCGCCGCCCTCGGGCTTCACCCGCTCGCCGTCCTGATCGTCACCATCGCCGCCGGTTGCCTCTTCGGCACCATCGGCCTCGTCCTCGGCGCCCCGCTCGTGGCCGCCGCCGTCAAGATCTCCGCCGAGCTGACCGCCTCCCGCTCGGCGGCGGATCAAGTAGAGCCCGGGCCGCCCGACCCCGCCGCTACCGAGCAGGGCCGATGACGCCCGCGGTAGGTGCCTCCGCTTCGGAGGAGGGAGCCGGCAGCTCACGACTGGCTCTCTTGCTCGCGATGGCGATGTTCGTGCTCGTCGTCGACACCTCGTTGATGAACGTCTCGATCTCCGCCGTCGTCGGCGATCTCGACACCACGGTCAGTGGGGTCCAGTCCGCGATAGCGCTGGAGGCATTGGTCTCCGCGGCGTTCATCCTGATCAGCAGCAAGGTCGGTGACCTGATCGGGCGCAAGCGCGCCTTCGTCTTGGGCCTGCTCGGCTATGCGACCGGTGCCTTGGCGATGACTCTCGCCCAAGGACTCGGCGCGATCATCGTCTTCTGGGCGATCGTCGGCGGCCTCGGCGCTTCGCTGCTGCTGCCCGCGATGCAGTCCCTGATCCGCGGCAACTTCGAGGGTGCGGCTCGGACGAAGGCCTATGCGCTGGTCGGCGCGTCGGCCGCGATCGCTGCCGCGGTCGGGCCGCTCCTCGGCGGTTTCGTGACCACCTTCCTTTCCTGGCGGGTGGGCTTCCTGCTCGAGCTCGTGGTGATCGCAATCGTGCTGCTCAACGTCAAGCTCGTCCGCGACGTCCCGTACACGGGATCTCGGCGCATCGACGCAACGGGCGCCTTCCTCTCCGTCCTCGGCATGGGCGGTGTCGTCCTCGGCATCCTGGTTTGGCAGGAGGGAGGGGAGTTCGTCGGGCTGACGATCGGGATCGGCGCGCTGGCGCTGACGGCACTGGCCCGCTGGCTCGTTCGGCGCCACCGTGAAGGAAAGGTGACGCTGCTCGATCCGGATCTGTTCAAGCTCCCGCATTTCCGGATCGGGATCTCTCAGCAGGCGCTTCAAAACATCACCTTGGGGGGCGCGATGATCGCGCTGCCGATCTTCCTGCAGATCTCACTCGAGTACGACGCTATGCAGACCGGCCTGACGCTAGCCCCCCTCTCGCTGACGATGTTCGGGGCGGCGATGCTGGCGGGACGGAGGGCGGGGGACCGGCGCCCGGCCGCCATCATCAGGCTGGGATTCGCGCTGAGCACGATCGGCATGGCGCTGCTCGTCCCGATCGTGCCCGAGGCGGATTCCGGCTGGGTTCTCGTCGTCCCCTTGGCGATCGCCGGGGCTGGGTTGGGCCTGCTGGTATCCCAGCTCAACAACTACACGCTGGCTCCGATCGACGAGGAGCGGATCAGCGAGGCGGCCGGGATCAACTCCGCCGCCGGGTCCTTCGGGCTGTCGTTCGGCTTGGCGATGGCCGGCGGCATTCTGCTGGCGGTCCTCTCGCTCAGCTTCACCAACCTGACCGAGGCGAGTGAGGTGATCCCGCCCCGGCAGCAGCAGCAGATCGCGAGCAAGCTGGACGAGGACGCCGAAGTCGTGAGCAATACCCAGCTCGAACGGCTGCTGGTCGAGGAGCCGCCAGCGGTCCGCAACGAGATCGTCCAGATCAACACGGACGCGACCAATCGCTCCCTTCAGGTGGCTTTGCTGGTCCCGGTCCTCGCCGGCCTGCTCGGACTGTTCAACGCGTTCCGGATGCTGCGCCTTCCAGACGTGGCGCCGTCGGTTTCAGTCGAGAACGCGACCCTGGGCTGAGCGAGCACCGCCCTCCGATCGAATCGCATCTATCGCCGCCTCCAGGGAGGGATAGAAGTGATCCTTGTCGAGGGTGTCCATTAGTCCGTAGCGCAACGTCAGCCGCTTGAGGCGATCGCGCAGCTCGACGAAGGCGAGGTGTATCCCCGAAGCGTTCAGCTCGCGGTCGAGCTGCTCGAGCATCTCCGCCGCGGTCACGTCGACGTCGGTGATCGCCTCGCACTGCAAGACGATCCAGGCGGGCTCGCGCTCGCGTGCGAGGCGCCTGATCTCGTCGCGGAATCGTCCCGAGTTGGCGAAGAACAGCGGCGCCTCCCAGCGGTAGACGACGACGCCCGGAAGCTCTTCGGCGCCGGGGTAGACGGCGACGTCGTGCCATCCCTCCACTCCGTCCGGGCGCCCCAGAACCGCGCCGTGCGGCCACCAGTTGCGGCGGAAGAAGAGGATGATCGCCAGCAGGACCGCAACCACGATCCCCTGTAGGACGCCGAGGAGCACGACCCCGGCGGTGGCCACCAGGGAGACGCCGAGCGCGCTTCTGCGCATCTCGTAGTAGCGGCGCAGCAGACCCAGGTTCATCAGCGATATCGCCGCGGCGATCACCACCGCCGCAAGCGCCGCCTGCGGCAGGTCGGCGAGCAGCGAGTTCAGGAAGAGAAGGAGGGCGGCGACGAGTCCGGCGCCGACCAGTCCGGCCAACTGGGTCTTCGCTCCGGACTGCTCGGCGACGGCGGTCCTCGAGCCGCTGGTCGAGACCGCGAACCCCTGGAAGAAGCCGGCCGCCACGTTCGCGGCCCCGACTCCGATCATCTCCTGATCGGGCTTGACCTCGTCTCCGCGCCGGGCCGCGAAGCTGGTCGCGGTCGCGATCGTGTCGGTCAGCGATACCAGGGTGATTCCAAGCGCCGCCAGCAGCAGCGCCGGCACGTCACCGGCGTCCGTCCACGGAAGTCCCGGGGTGGGCACGCCCTGCGGCAGAGAACCGACCGTCGCGATCCCGTGGTCCGCCAGGCCAAACGCCGCCGAGACGACGGTGGCCGCGACGACTCCCACGAGGATCGCCGGCAGGCGCTTGGTGAAGATCGGGAGCAGGAGCAAGATGCCGAGGACCGCGAGCCCGAGCACCAGCGTGGCGATGTGCGTCTGGCCGAGGCCCTCCACGAACGCCTTCAGCTCGCCGAGGAAGGAGTCGGCGTCGGTCGAGAACCCGAACAGCTTCGGCAGCTGTCCGGCAATGATCGTGATCCCGAGGCCGTTCATGTAGCCGACCTGCACCTCTTTCGAGAGCAGGTCGGCGACGAACCCGAGCTTCCCGAGTCCGAGGGCGATCTCGATCAGACCGACGAAGATCGCGAGCATCCCCGCCAGGACGATCGCCGACCCTGGGTCTCCCACGACCAGCAGGGGGGTGATCGAAGCGAGGATCAGGGGCGAGATCGAGGAGTCTGGGCCAAGGACCAGAACGCGTGAAGGCCCAAAAAGGGCGTAGCCGACCAGGCAGGCGATCGTCGTATAGAGGCCGGTGACCGCCGGCAGGCCGGCGAGCTCCGCGTAGGCCATTCCCTGCGGCACCAGGATCGCGGCGAGGACGACGCCGGCGACCAGGTCGGGGCGAGCGGATCCGCTGGGGTACTGCCGGAGGAGCTTTATTCCGGGTGCCCAGCGCTGCAGCCGACCTGGCCGGTGAGCTCCCCGTCCTGAATCCACGGAACCGTCTCTTTGCATGGCTGCCCCGTTCACTTGTTCCCCCGTTCACGGCACCCTCCCAGGATTTTCACACCGCTGCGGGTTGGTTTACCCGAGCATGCCTCCCGTCATCCCCGACGCAGGATTAGGAGGCGGTCAGATGCGGACTCCCATGAGAATTGCTTCGCACCTTCTTGCAGGAGCCGCTTTCCTCTGCATTTTCGGCGCCCTGCTCGCGAGCCCCGCGCTCGCGGCTCCGCCCTGGAGCGCTCCGGTCTACATCTCGGCGCCAGGCGGGAGCGTGCAACAGCCCCACGTGGTCCTCGACAGCGACGGCGACGCATTGACGGTCTGGGAACGCTTCAACATTGGCGCCACGAAAGCCACGATTCAGTCCGCCGGCAAGGAACCCGGCGGCGCCTGGGGGACTCCGCTCGACCTCTCGGCAGTGGGTCAGACCTCCGTCAATCCACAGATCGCGACCAACGCTGACGGTGACGCGGTTGCGGTCTGGGGGCATTTCGTCGGCCCGATCACGGCCAGCGAACTCGTCGTACAAGGCGCGACCAAGCCGGCGGGGGGCGCCTGGAGCGCCCCCTTCGACCTGACGGCGCCGGGGGCGAACGCCTACGACGCGACCGTCGCCATCAACGGCGACGGCGAAGCGGTTGCGATTTGGGGACGATCCAACGGCTCCCACCGGATCGTCCAGGCCGCGCTGATGGCGACCGGCGGCGCCTGGAGCCCGACGGTGGACCTTTCGTCCCCCGGCCAGAACGCTTTTGCGCCCAAAGTTGCCTTCAACGACAGCGGCGACGCCGTGGTCCTCTGGCAGCGCTCCAACGGCAGCAACGAAATCATCCAGGCCGCGAGCAAAGCCGGCGGTGGGGCGTGGGGAGCTCCTGTCAACCTCTCGGTTGCGGGCCGCACGGCCCGCAACGCCGAGGTCGCGCTCGACCCTGCCGGTAACGCCGTCGCGGTCTGGGCCCGCTTCGACGGCGCCAACGACATCGTCCAGTCGGCGAGCCGCCCCGCCGGCGGCTCCTGGAGCGCGCCGGTCGACCTCTCAGCCCCTGGGGGAGCCGCTGGGCGGCCCCAGATCGCGCTCCAGGGCAACGGCTACGCGCTGTCGATCTGGAGTCGCTTCAACGGCACCCACAACATCGTCCAGGCCGCGAGCCGGCCCAGCGGTGGTTCGTGGAGCGCCCCGGTCGACCTCTCGGCGGCGGGGGGAACCGCCGGGGAAGCCGCTCTCGCCGTCAACGCCGCCGGCGACGCGACCGCGGTCTGGCAGCGCCACAACGGCACCTACCAGATCGTCCAGGCCGCGACCAGGAAGCCGGCCGGCATCTGGAGCGCGCCCGTCAATCTGTCGGCCTCCGACCTACCGTCGGTCGAACCCGACGTCGCGATCGACGAAAGCGGCGACGCAATCGCGATCTGGCGACGCTACAACGGCCTCGCTCAGGTCGCCGAGTTCAGTCACGAGCGCCCGCTCACCGTGACCAAGGCGGGCACCGGGACCGGCACCGTCAAAAGCTCTCCCAGCGGCATCAAATGCGGCATCACCTGCAAAGCCGAATTCGACAAAGGCAGAGAAGTCGAACTCAAACAGGTGGCCGACGCGGGCTCGAAATTCCTCGAATGGACGGGCGCCTGCAGCGGCTCCGGCAGCTGCAAAGTGACGATGTCGGCGGCGCGGGAAGTCACCGCCGTGTTTGCCGGAGTCACCTGTTTCGGCTCCAACATCACCGGCGCTGGCTCCTCGCTCCAGGAGATCGCTCAGTCCTCAATCTGGAAACCCGGTTTCGAGGGCAGCGCCTGCAACAGGGGCACCCACCCCACGATCTCCTATGAAGCGATCGGATCGGGCGGCGGCTTGAGCAGATGGAACGCCGACGGCGTCAGCGGGGAAATCGACACCGCGGTCGGCTATGTCGCCACCGATGTCGCCCCCTCGGCGGGGCAGATCGCCAACATCAAGAGCGCTGCCGGGGGTGCTCAGGTCGCGGTGATCCCGGTCGCCGAGACCGCGATCGCCATCCTCGCCAACCCACCTACTGGCTGCACGGTGGAAGTGATCACCAACGGCAACCTTGCTGCGGTGATGGCGGGACGGATCTCCAACTGGTCCAAAGTCGAAGGCAGCGAAGGCGAATGCAACGCGGCGATCACGCGCGTCGTCCCTAAAGACGCCTCGGGCGCCACGTCCCAGTTCAAGAGCTACCTCTTCGCGCTCGACAAAACCGGCCTTCCCTGCACCGCCGGAGGCACGGAAGGGAAGATGAGCTGGCAGGAAATGGAGCCGATCGGCCCGGCCGAAACGCCCAACATCAGCTGGCCCGAAACCTGCCCGGAAAGGGCGCTGAGCGCGGTCGTGCGCCCGGCCGGGAGCGGCGACGACGAGCTGGTCGCCACGATCAACGCCACCGCGGGCTCGATCGGCTACGCCGCCCTGCCCGCCGCCAAAGACGGTGCAACCGGCACCACGGCGATCCTCGAGCTGCAGAACAACGGCCAGAAAGCCGGCGGAGAAGCCAGCTTCGCCGACCCGGCTGACGGGGTGGCCGCCAACTGCTCGGCGATCGCCTACAAAGTGCCGAAAATCAACGGTGGGCTCGACATTGACTGGTCCGGCGTATTCGGCGCCCGGCCCTCGGTCGGTGGCGGAAACTACCCGCTGTGCATGCTGACGTACGACCTCGCCTTCCACGGCTATGGGGCCGCCGGCTTCGGCGAAGGCCAGGCGATCACCGCCACGGACTACCTGAACGGCTACGTCGTTCAGTCAACCGGTCAGGCCGCGATCAACAGTCATTTCTACAGCTCGTTGCCGTCTTCTCCGGAACCGGTGTTCGACGTGCTCGGAGCGGCTCGCCGGGCCGCGAAAAGCATCAGCTACTAGCAGGCAAGCACCCGCTGGTCCCTGACGCCGTCAGCCACCGGCGGTAGGGTCGCAAGACCATCGCAGCCAAGGGTTCCACCGCAGAAGGCAGCTCAGGACACCCGCGCATCGTCGCGGCGCTGTTGGTCGTAGGCACCCTGGTCGCCTTTCTCGCCATCTTCTCGATCTGGGTCAACCGGCAGGCGCTCAACACCGACAACTGGGTCAACACGAGCGACAAGCTCCTCCAGAACGAAGAGGTCCAAGCCCGGCTCTCCAACTACCTCGCGGATCAGCTCTTTGAAAACGTCGACGTGCAGTCCGAACTGGAAGCAACGCTGCCGCCGCGACTCGCACCCCTCGCCGGGCCCGCTGCCGGCGCCCTGCGCCAGCTCGCTCCCCAGGTAGCCCAGAGAGCGCTCGCCACGCCTCAGTTCGAAGGCCTATGGAGCAGCGCCAACCGCAAAGCCCATGAATCGCTGCTGAAGATCCTGAACGACGAAGGCTCGGCGGTCTCGACCGCCGGTGGCGAAGTGACCCTCGACCTCAGCGCGCTCCTTTCGCAGATCGGCGGCCAGCTCGGAGGCGGCATCGCCTCGAAAGTTCCCCCCGATGCCGGCCGGCTGACGATCCTCAAGTCCGACGAGCTTTCGCAGGCCCAGGACGCGACCAGTCTGGTCAGGCGCTTGCCGATCGTGCTGACGCTGCTGGCGCTGTTCTTCTACGGACTGGCCATCTACCTCGCCGGCCCGCGCCGCCGCGAGGCGTTGCGCTCGGTCGGCTTCGGCTTCCTCATCGCGGGCGTCCTCGCCCTGGTCCTGCGGCAGTTCGCTGGCAACATGGTTACCGACACCTTGGCGAGCGGCGAGTCGGTCGAGCCCGCCATCGACGCGGTCTGGAGCATCGGCACCTCGCTGCTGAGGACGGTCGCGGTCTCGGCGATCACCTTCGGCGCCCTCGTCGTGATCGCCGCCTGGCTCGCGGGGCCGACCCGACTCGCGACGTCGTTGCGCCGCGACGCCGCTCCCTACCTGCGGGAGCGCCCGGGTGCAAGCTATGCGGTGGTGGGGCTCGTCTTTCTCGCGCTCGTCCTCTGGGCTCCGGTGGAGGCCTTCCACAAACCGATCGGGCTGATCCTGCTGGCGGTGCTGATGGTGCTCGGCACCGAGGCCCTGCGCCGCCAGGCGGCAGCGGAGTTCCCGGACGCCGCCTTCGGAGAGTTGGGGGACCGCCTGCGGGCGTCGGTCCCCGGACGATCGACGGCAGCGCCGCAGGCCCCTCGGCGCGAAAGCAAAATCGACCAGCTGGAGCGGATCACGGCCCTGCGTGAGAAGGGGGCGTTGAGCGAGGAGCAGTACGAGGCCGCGAAGGCCGAGGTGCTCGGTGGCCCTACTGGCGGGCCAACGCCACCCGCAGGCGCTCCTCCGGCGTAATCAGGTGGTCGGAGTCCTCGGCCGCCTCGTCAACGTCGATTTGCACCCACTCGACCTTGCCGGTGAAGGCGCAATCGCCTGAGGCGTAGTCGTCGCTGACGGGCGTCCCGGTGTCGGTGCCGAGGTCAGTCGTCTCGTCGCCGGAGAAGATCAGCGGCATCGTCCCCTCGACGCGACCCTCGCCGGCCTTGGTGCCGTCTACATAGAGGGCGACGTCGCCGCCTTTGCCGAGGCCGCCGCCGTCATAGGCGAACTCCATCCGCACCTGTCGCTCCCCGGCCTCCAGCGGCTCGCCGCCTGCGACCTTGAACCGCGCGACCCCGAGCAGGTTGTAGCAATAGGTCGGGCGACCCTCTTTGAGGTAGAGGCTCCAGCCGCCGAAGGCGCCGCCCTGGGCGATGATCACTCCCTCGGCTCCGCCCTCGGGGACGACAATCTGCGCGGTCACCGAATGAGAGCGGTTCTTGATCACGATGATCGAGTTCTCGGTGATCCGCTTCATGCCGCCGTAGAAGATCTGCGAGTTGCCCTCGGCCAGCATCGGGCGACCGGCGACGTGGGGTTCGAAGCGCTCGACCCTGCGATCGTCGAGTGGCAGCACCCCGTAGCGGACCGCCTCGATCAGGAACAGCCGCTGCAACTCGTGCAGCTTCTCGGGGTTCTCGGCGGCGACGTCGTTGGACTGGGTCCAGTCGCCCGGTTCGTAGAGCTCCCAGACATCGTCGTCGAGCGCGGGCAGTTCGGGGTCTACCACCCACGGGAGGCTGTGCCGGGTCGCCGCGGTCCAACCTTTGTGGTAGACGCCGCGGTTGACGAACATCTCGAAGTACTGGGTTTCGCGGTGCTCGGGGGCCTCGGCGTCGGCGAAGCTCGGCAGCATGCTCTTACCGTGCAGGGGCATCTGCTGGACACCGTGGACGAAGGTCGGGTGCGGGAGGCCGGCGGCGTCGAGGACCGTGGCGGCGATGTCGATCACGTGGCTGAACTGGTTGCGGATCTCGCCCTTGGCCTCGATCCCGGCCGGCCAGTGGACCACCGTGCCGTTGCGGGTTCCGCCCCAGTGGGAGCCGACCTGCTTGGTCCATTTGTAGGGCGTGTCCATCGCGTGCGCCCAGCCGACCGAGTAGTGGTTGTTGGCCGAAGGGGTCCCCAGCTCGTCGATCTTCGCCGCCAGCATCTCCGGCGTCTCCAGCGCGTTGGCGGCGTTGAAGGTGAAGGACTCGTTGAAGGTGCCGTTGACGGTGCCCTCGGCGGAGGCCCCGTTGTCGCCGATCACGTAGTAGACGAGCGTGTCCTCGAGTACGCCGAGGTCGCGGATCGACTCGATCAAGCGGCCGACGTGGTGGTCGGTGTGCTCCATGAAGCCCGCGTAGACCTCCATCTGGCGAGCCAGCACGGGTTTCAGCTCCTCCGGCATCTCATCCCAGGCGGGGATCTCCTCCGGGCGCTCGGTCAGGACCGCGTCCTCCGGCACGACACCCAGCTCCTTCTGGCGCGCCAGCGTCTCCTCGCGCAAGGCGTCCCAGCCGGCGTCGAAGCGGCCCTTGTATTTGTCCGACCACTCGACCGGGGCGTGGTGGGGGGCGTGGGTCGCTCCCGGCGCGAAGTACATGAAGAAGGGCTTGTCCGGCGTCAGCGACTTCTGCTCGCGGACCCACCCGATCGCGCGGTCGGCCAGGTCCTCGGTCAGGTGGTAGCCCTGCTCCGGGGTGCGGTCGGGCTCGACCGGCGTCGTCCCCTCATACAGCGCCGGGTAGTACTGGTTGGTCTCGCCGGCGACGAAGCCGTAGAAGTGCTCGAAGCCACCGCCGCCAGACGGCCAGCTGTCGAACGGCCCCATCGAGCTGGTCTCCCAGACCGGAACCTCGTGGCACTTGCCGAACTGCGAGGTCGAGAAGCCGTTCAGCTTCAGCGTCTCGGCCAGCGGCGCCGCGGTGTTCGGGCGGATCGAGGTGTAGCCCGGCGCTGAGGTGGCGATCTCGGTGATCCCGCCCATCCCGACCGAATGATGGTTGCGGCCGCTGAGCAGGGCGGCGCGGGTTGGCGAGCAGAGTGCCGTCGTATGGAAGCGGGTGTACTTGAGTCCCGCGCCGGCCAGCGCCTCGGCGGTCGGGGTCTGACACGGACCGCCAAAGGCGCTGGAGGCCGCGAAACCGACGTCGTCGAGCAGGACGACGAGAACGTTGGGGGCCTTGGCGGGCGGGCGCAGCGGCTCGATCGGGGGAAAGGCGGTGTCGGGATCCTTGGCGTCGTAGGTGATCAGGCCCTCGTAGGGCTGATCGGGAATGGGCAGGACGTCGCGCTTGGTCTGGTCAATCTTGCTGCTCATCTTGCCCCTTCGTTGTGGCTCGGCCTCGACCGCGGCACTCTAGTTGTCGCCGTCGCGGCCGGGCTGCGGGTCCGCGTCGCGGGCGCATCGAAACCCCGTGTTGCCGGTCGAGCTGTTCGCCGTGTTGGAGCCTCGGGCCGCCAGCCGGTAGCGGTTGCAATAGGAGTGGTGGCAGAGGTAGGAGCCGCCGCGGGTGGCCCGCGCCTCCGCTCCGGCGGGATGAGCCGGCTGCGGCGTCCCTCCGGCATCGTCGGCGTCGAACAGATCGCGGCACCATTCCCAGACATTGCCGCTCGTGTTGTGGAGGCCATAGGCGTTGGCGGGGAAGGCATCGACCGGGCAGGTGCCGAGGAAGCCGTCTCCGAGCGTGTTGTCCGAGGGGAACGTCCCCTGCCAGACGTTCATCCGGTGCTCGCCTCCCGGCTCCAGCTCGTCGCCCCAGGGAAAGCGCTTCTGCGCCAGGCCGCCGCGGGCCGCGTACTCCCACTCGGCCTCGCTCGGCAGCCTGGTGCCGCTCCACTGACAGAAGGCTTCGGCATCGCCCCAGGACACGTGCACGACGGGATGATCCAGCCGGCCCTCGATCGAGGAATGCGGCCCCTCTGGTTGGCGCCAGCAGGCGCCGAAGACCTGGCGCCACCACGGCGCCTGGACGGCACCCCGGGTGTCCGGGAACTCGTCCGGGAGCAGGCCGCCGAAGACGAACGACCAGCCGTAGCGCTCGGCATCGGTCACGTACTCGGTCGCCTCGGCGAAGGCCGCAAAGCGCTGGTTCGAGACCGCGCAGGGATCGATCCAAAAGGCGTCGACCTCGACCTCCCGCACCGGCCCCTCGCCGTCGGCGGGGATCGTCTCGGGACCTTCGGCTCCCATCAGAAATGTGCCGCCGTCTAGCGAGACCATCTCCGCGGTCATCGGAGGGCAACCGGATTTTCCCTCCAGCAACTGGGCGGGGACGCCGGTTCCCTCTGCGGCGAATCCGGCCGGTTCAGAGTCCGCGCGTGAGGGACCGCAGCAGGAAGCAGGCTCGGTCCTCATCGGCGCCGACGATACTGCGATCGGTTCCGAGCCTTCCCGGCACGACCGGACGAGAGCCCGGCCTAGCGACGTCTCGAGTGCCGGCGGGGGAGGACGGTGATCGCGAAGGTGGCAGCGGCTTCGTGGATCAGGTCGACGGGGACGGCCGTCGTCTTGGCGGCGCTCCGCGGGGGTTTGTCGGAGCCGAAAAGGGCGATGGAGACCAGCTGCCCGCGCGGGTCGTGGCGGGCTTTGTAGCGGATGCCGGCGTAGCCAGCTTCTCGGAAAGCCAGCGCCCGGCCCTGGGTCAGCTCGTAGTCGATCGTCGCGTGGATCTCGGCGGTGAGGCCGATCAGGCCAAGAACGCTGGGATCCGTCAAATCGACGATGGTGGCTTTCGGCGGGCGTAGCCTCGACAGTCGTTGGAGGTCGACCAGCGGCTCAGGGATCACCCCGCCTGGTCTCAGCAGGCGCCCGAACTTCTCGACGAAGGCGCCGATGGGCTCCTCGGCGAGGTAGCAAGTACCTGTGTCGGCGAGGTTGAAGCGACCGTCGGGGCCAGGGTCAAAGGACCGGGCAGCGATATCGGCGGCATGGATTCGCCACAGATCCTTCGTCCCAAGCTTCGTGCTGGGAAGCTCGGGCAGATCGGCCGGGGGAGCGGGAAGCTCCCGCGGCTTCAACGCTTCAAGTCGGCCACGGTGCGGTAGGCCGAGAGAAGCAGGGGATCGAGGTCCGCGTCGCCGAAGGCGTCGGCGGGCGGCCGGTCGCCCAGCTCTGACTGGGGAGCAGTCGCGAATGCGGCAAGCGCCCAGGGATCAAGCCCCGCCTCACCGAAGATCTCGTTGAGCTTCTTGATCGCCGCGAAGGGCGCGCTGTTGGCGGCACCGAACTGCCAGCGCGGATAGCGGATCAGGTCAGCGTCGTCGCGCAGGGCGATCACCGAGCCGCTGAGCACCCGCTTCCGCAGCGCCTCGCGACTGATCCCGCCAAGCAGGATGCGCGCTTCGGCGCTAGTCAGCAGCTCCCCGAGAGCCCGTTCCCAGGCGCCGCCGGCCAGCACGACCATCGCCGCACGGCGGCCGAGCACCTCGGCATCATCGAGCGAGGTCGGCTGACCACCGATCTCGGTCAGAGTGCGCCGAAACTCCTCGACGGTGCGATCTAGAAGGGCTGGTTTGGCCGCCATTGATCACGGAGGTTAGCGTCAACCCCGTCAACGTTCAATAGGTAACTTCACCCTGCCCCCGCTACAAAACACCTTCCCGCGCTTCCCGCCAGGGATCGACGCCTTGATCGGCGCCGACGTGCCGATCTATCTCCTCCAGCTCGTCCGCCGAGAGCGAGAGGTTGTCGAGGGCGCCGACGTTCTGCTCGAGTTGGGCCACCGAGGAGGCGCCGATGACGAGTGAGGTCAGGCGCTGGTCCCGCAGTGCCCAGGCCAGCGCAAGCTGGGCGAGGGTCTGGCCGCGCCGGGATGCGATCTCGTTCAACGACCGCAGCCTGGCGATCATCTCGTCATTGAGCCAGGATTTGTCGAATTCGGGGTCGCGGGCGGCGCGGGAGTCCTCGGGCACGCCGTGCAGGTAGCGATCCGTGAGCAGGCCCTGGGCCAGGGCGGTGAAGCCGATCACCCCAAATCCGAGCTCGGCGGCAGTGTCGAGCAGGCCCTCGGTTTCGATCCAGCGGTTCAGCATCGAGTAGGAGGGCTGGTGGATCAGCAGCGGCGTGCCGAGCTGATCGAGGATCGCGTGCGCCTGCCGGGTCCGCTCTGCGTCGTAGGAGGAAATGCCGACGTAGAGCGCCTTGCCCTGGCGGACCGCCGCGTCGAGCGCGCCCATCGTCTCCTCCAGCGGGGTCGATCCGTCGAGGCGGTGGGAGTAGAAGATGTCGACGTAGTCGAGGCCCATGCGCCGCAGCGACTGGTCGAGCGAGGCGAGCAGGTACTTGCGCGAGCCGCCGCCCTGCCCGTAGGGGCCCGGCCACATGTCCCAGCCCACCTTGGTTGAGATCACCATCTCGTCGCGGTAGGGCCCGAGGTCCTCGCGCATCAGCCGGCCGAAGTTGGTCTCCGCCGACCCGTAGGGAAGCCCGTAGTTGTTCGCCAGGTCGTGATGGGTGATTCCCAGGTCGAAAGCGCGCCGCGAGATCGCGCGCTGAACCTCGAACGGGCGATCGTCGCCGAAGTTGTGCCAGTAGCCCAGCGAGAGCACGGGGAGGTCAAGCCCCGAACGGCCGGTTCGCCGGAACTGCATCTTTCCTTCGTAGCGGTCGGGAGATGCGATGTAGGTCATCGACGCTCTACCTGCGTCTTCCCGATCCCGCGCCCGTCTAAAACAGACACAGTCGCTCTACTTGCGCGACTGGGCTGACGCCGTCAGCTGAGCTGCGCCGCGTGTAGACATAGCATCGTCTAGATGAACATCTTGATCGCAGCGGACATGGAGGGCGTCGCCGGGATCGAGGACTACGGCGAGTGCCTGCCCTCGCATCCGGCTGCCTACGCTCGCGGCCGGGCCCTGATGACCGACGAAGTGCTGGTTGCGGTCGAGGCGCTGCGCGCTGGCGGCGCCGAGCGAATCTCGGTCGGTGACTGGCACATGGTCGGGACCAACATCGAACGCGAGCGGATGCCGGACGGGGTCGAGGTACGGCCGATCGCCGACCTGGCGCTGGTCGAGGCCGAGCCGTCCTTGACCAAGGCCAACGGCGGCCCGCTCGACGCGGTCGTCTTCCTCGGTCACCACGCCAGCACCCCCAACCCGCGCGCGTTCTGCTCGCACACCTTCATCTGGGACATGGAGGTGCTGCTCGACGGCGAGTCGCTGAGCGAGGTTCAGGTCTACGCCCAGGGCCTGGCGGCGGAGGGAATCCCGGTATTGGCTGCCAGCGGCGATCGCTGGATGCTCGAGGAGCTGGACGAGGGGGAGCTCGGCGCCGCTGGCCTGGTCACGGCCAAGGAGGGGCTGGGACGAGCGCGAGCCCGCGCCCGCGACGTCGCCGAGGTGCGGGCCGACCTTGCCGAGGCGATCGGCGCTGCCCTCGCGGCGCCGCCCCGGCCACCGCCGGCGCGCAGCTATCCGGCGGAGCTGCGGATAACCGCAGAGGGCAAGGAGCTGGCGAGGACGACCGTCTCCGAGCCGGCCGCGCTCCTGACCGCGATCGCCACCACTTTCCGGACCAGCCAAGTCTCACGTGAGTACCGCCAGCTCGCGAAGCTGCTTCCCGCCGGGCACGCCTCGCGCGCCCGCGCCTTGCAGCGGCGACTGGGCAGCCTCCTGGCCACGCCGGTGATGCTCTCGAAGGAGCGGCACTGGCTCGCCTCGGCCGAATGACCTCACGGTTTCGGCGCCGGGGTCGTTAGATCCCCGTGGACGCTTACTGGGCGACATATGAGAGTCCGCTCGGGCCGCTCACCCTGCTCGGCGGCGATCAGGGGCTGCGAGGGCTGCGTTTCCCCGGGCGAGGAGGAGGGCTGAGCGAGGCCCAGCATCGCCCGGACGCGTTCGCGCCTGCGCTCGAACAGCTCGCCGAGTACTTCGCCGGCGAGCGACAGGCCTTCGAGCTCGCCTTCGAGATCGGCGGATCGCAGTTCCAGCGCCAGGTCTGGGAGCAGTTGCGGGAGATCCCGTACGGGACCACGGTCTCCTATAAAGAGCTGGCGCAGCGGCTCGGCCGACCGGGCGAAGCCCGCGAGGTGGGAGCGGCGGTTGGACGCACGCCGCTGCCGATCCTGATTCCCTGCCATCGCGTCGTCGCCTCCAACGGCGATCTGACCGGCTACCTCGGCGGCCTGCAGCGCAAGCAAGCGTTGCTTGACCTCGAGGCGAGCGTCGCCGCCGGGCGCGGACCCGCGCCAGCCTGGGCGTTTCGTCAGCTGACGCTCTCCTAGCTCGAACTAGCGGCGCTCGGGGTCCGGCGCCGGCAGGTTCAGGCGGCGACGGGCGGCGGCGACGGCGGAGACCGAGGAGCGACAGGCTTTGGCGATGGCGCCATCGCCGTGGTCGGGCCGGCGGCTGACCTCGAACTCGATCAGCGCGGCGCGGCGCAGTTTGGCCCGGACTTCGATCGGGCTGTCATTGGGTGCCGACTCGAGCGCCGCCTGGGCGGCGCGGTCGCGGCGACAGCCGAGGCAGAAGGTGCCGTCGTCGCAGCGCTCCCACGCCTCCGGGAACGGCACGCGGCTGCCGTCCATGCGGCCGACCGAGACGCCGCAGCGGTCGCAGGTCCACTTCTTGGAGGTGCTGACGGTGGCGGTGCTCATACGGGCGCCTTTGCGTTGCTGCGTCGGCGTCGGCGCCGGCGCTTCTGCGCGGCGGAGGCGTTTCCGCTCGTGTTGCCGCTCCCGTTCGGGCGGGGGGTCGATGCGGTCGCCGTCTGGCCGCCGGATCCCTTGGGCCGATTGAGGTCGAACTCGCGGCTGAGGCCGAGGTCGCGGGCGATCCGGCTCATATCGCCGATCTGGTCCTCGAGCACGAAGCTGACCCCAGCACCGCGGTTGCCGGCACGGCCGGTGCGGCCGATCCGGTGCACGTAGGCGTCCTGGTCGCCGGGGGCGTCGAAGTTGATCACGTGGGTGACGTCGGCGACGTCGATCCCGCGGGCGGCGACGTCGGTTGCGATCAGGGTGTCGACCTCGCCCTTCTCGAAGCGCGCCAGCGCCCGTTCGCGCTGGCCCTGGCTTTTGTCGCCGTGCATCGCGATGGCCTCCAGTTTGCGGCTGCGAAGCCGTTTGACCAGCCGATCGGCACCGCGCTTGGTACGCACGAATACCAGGGTACGACCCCGCTCGGCGTCCTGAAGCTGCAGGGTCAGGTGGTCGAGCTTGGCGCTCTGGGACTCGACGTGGACGAAGCTGTGCTCGATGTCCCGCTCCTTATGCTCAGTCGGCTCCTGGGTGTGGCGCCGGGCATTGCGGGTGTAGGCGGCGGCGAGCTTGCCGGTCGCGCCCTCCAGCGTGGCCGAGAAGAAGAGGGTCTGGCGATCCTCGGGGGTCTGGGCGACGATCCGGCTGACCGCCGGTTTGAAGCCCATGTCGAGCATGCGATCGGCCTCGTCGAGGACGAGGACCTGGACGCGGTCGAGCGAGATCGTGTTGCGGCCGAGCAGATCCTCGAGCCGGCCGGGGGTGGCGACGACGATGTCGGCGCGGCGGGCGGCGGCGCTCTGCGGGCCGAAGCCGACGCCTCCGTAGACGGCGGCGATGCTGAGCTTGCGAGCGCGGGCGATCGAGTCGAGCTCGTCGACGATCTGGCTCGCCAGCTCGCGGGTCGGCGCCAGCACCAGGGCGGCCAGGCCGCTGCCGGGCTTGACCCGGTCGACCATCGGGATGCCGAAGGCCAGGGTCTTGCCCGAGCCGGTCGGCGACTGGACCAGCAGGTCGTGGCCGTCGAGCGCGTCGCTGACGACCATCTGCTGGACGGGGAAGGGTGCCGTGATGTCACGCGCAGCGAGCGCGCTGACGACAGGGTTTGAGATGCCGAGATCGGCAAATGACTTCAAGTATGTGCTCCTTATGTGGGCGATTCAGGGAGATCCAGCAGCCCCAAAACGCCGAGAAGCGCACGGAGGAAACGGAACCTCTCGGGTGGCCATTGGGCCAAACCCGACTGAACAACCGTAGCAGGCCGGTGCGTTTGGCCTGCTTTTACGCACTTTTTCGGCGGGATCGCCGATTCTCTAGGGTGCGCCCGATGCGGATCCGGCCGGCAACCGAGGGCGACGCTGCGGCAGTGACGGCCCTCTGGACCGAGGCCTACAGCGGCCGTGGTTCGGGCGAAGGAAGGACCGACCCTTACGAGGAGCGGGAGTTCGCCGAGGCGGCCGAACGCGCCCGGCTCTTCGTCGCCGAGCAGGCGGATGCGGTGGTCGGCGTCGTCGCCTTCGCGCCGCCGCGCGCGAGCGGGAAGGTGGTCGCCGGCGACGGCGAGGCGGAGCTCTCAAGGCTGGCAGTGGCCACAGTGGCGCGGGGGCAGGGGATCGGCCGGGCGCTGGTCGAACTCTGCAGCGAGGAAGCGCGCTCGGAGTCGGCTACGGCTGTGGCTCTCTGGAGCCGTCCCTACCAGGTCGAGGCGCACCGGCTCTACGAGTCGCTGGGCTACCGGCGGGTGCCGGAGCGCGACTCGCGCGACGCCCAGGGCCGCCGGCTGGTCTTACGCCAGCCCCTCGGGAGCGTCGAGTAGCCGCGCTGCCTGGGGACGCAGGATGTCCGTCAGCTCGGCCCAGGTGTAGCGCTTGTGCTCGTCTAGCCCCTCCGGCACCGGGGCGAGCGGCGAGAACAGGTCTTCGCCGCCGTCACCGTCGTGGAGCCAGAGAGCCATGACATAGAGGGCCGGTATGCGCAGGAGCCGCAGCTCGTAGTCGCGCTCGCGAACCTCGTCCCAGCCCTCGACTTCGTCGATCGTCGCGACCGTCGCCTCGGTGAAGGGACCGCGAGTGGTGGTTACGCCCTCGGCCCCCTCCGGGTCGGCGATCTCCGCCGTGGCCACGGCGTCGTCGTTGCTCATGATCAGGCAGCGATGACCGATGGGCTTGGCCTCGTCGATGCCAGGGTTGCCGGCCAGGTCCTTGAGGCCGAGGGTGTAGACGAGGTGTGGCGCGGCGAGTTTGAGTTTCTCCACGGGGGCGCCGCCGAGGTAGCGCTCGCGCTGTTCGGGGCGGGCGGCCAGGCCGGCGACCTCAGTGGCGATCGCTTTGGTCGCATCCTCAGAGAACTCGGTCGCGCGCAGGCTCACTGGGGCGCCTTGGTCAGGTAGGTGTGGGTCCAGGAGCCGGTTCCCTGGTAGGCGGTGCGGAAGCTGTTCACGGGCAGGTCTGAGGATCCATACCAGGGGTCCTCGAGAGCGACCTGTTCGCGGTCGTAGCGGTAGCCCTCGATGACGATGAAGTGGCCGCCGCCACCGCTCCAGCCGATGCGCACGCAGACCGGGCGTCCGTCTTGGATCTCGTCGGGTGCCCGGCCGAGCCCCGTGCTCGGGGGAGCCTCCATTCCAGCCAGCGCCCCGGCGCGATTGAGCGCCCTGTCTAGGTACCAGGGCTGATTGCACTCGCTGCTGGATCCGTCCTCGCAGCAGGTCGAGCTGTTCAGCTCAGCGCCGGCCACCCGGCACTGCGTCCACGAAGTGCCGGCGTCATAGAACCTGGCGATGCTGGTCGAAACGGCGGCCCAGCACCATTGCGTCTGTTCCTGGCGTTGAATCGTGAAGTTCAGTCTGTCCCACTCTTCGCCGCTGAGGAGGAGGGAGCCGAAAGAGCCATCGTCGACGTGGAGGAGAACACCGGTATCGGTGATGACCTGGGGCATGGGCGGGGAATCTTTCGTATTCAGGACTCACTGTCAAGCGATCTTCTCGCTAATCAGAAATTGTTCGGGTATCGAAGCTCGCGATCCCGGCCTCCTACACTTGTCCGATGCCTTCGCAGGCTGAGACCGAGGCCACTTACACGCTGTACCGGCGTGGGATCGAGCTGCTCGAAGACGGTGACTTCGTCGACGCCACCGAACCGCTGGCCGAGGCGGCGCGACGGGCGCCCGAGAAGTCCTCCGTCCGCGAGGCGCTCGGCCGTGCCTACTACCGCGCTGGCCGCTTCGCCCAGGCGGCGGTCGAGTTCGAGGCCGTGGTCGAGTCCCACCACGTCGACGACTACGCCCACTTCTGCCTCGGCCGCGCCCTCAGCAAGACCGGCGATCTCGACCGGGCGCGACACCACCTGGCGCTGGCCTCGAACCTGCGGCCGGACCGTAGCGACTACCGGTTCTACCGGCGACTGCTCGACGCCTCGGCCTGAGTCGCGGCCTCAGAGTCCTTTGACCAGCTTGCCGACGGTTTCGTTGGCAAAGTAGGGACCGAAGGTGCGCGACTTGTTGTTGAGGTGGAGGTAGGCGCTGACGCCGTTGATCTGGGTGCCGTCGCCGATCAGCCAGCCGCCGCCGCTGGCGCCGGGGGCCCAGTGGCAGCGAATGCCAAGGGTCGGCGGGCCGGGGAAGGGGTTGGAGAGCAGGTCGTCGCCGATGTAGGGGGAGGTGCAGCTCTGCATCCGCGTCACTTTGCCCGGGTAGCCGAAGGTCTGGAAGGTTTGGTGGCGGCTGAGGCCGGTGACGATCGTGGCGCCGCCGCCGACCGCGTCGGCGACGTTCAGCCCTTCGGCGTTGGGCAGAGTGAGGAAGGCGCCCATGTCGAAGTCGGGGTTGCCTTGCTTCGTCCACTGCTGCGGCGCGCGGATTTTCTTGCGGCGGGCGACGAAGGAGCCGAACGGCGCGACGCCGCCGCTGTAGGCGGGGACGAACTGGAGGTAGTCGGACCAGACGCTCGCTTTGCCTTCTTCGCGACCGCTGTTGATGCAGTGCCCGGCGGTCAGCACCAGCTGCCGGGTGGGGCTGTTGATCGCCGTCCCCGAGCAGAAGCCGGCGAGTTTGCCGCGGCGGATGAAGATGCGGCCGTTGAAGGAGTAGGGCGGCAGGTCGGGGGTGGAGACCGAGAGGAAGCTGGCGCTGGCACCGCTCGGCTGCGGCGAGCCGACCCTGATCCGGGTCTCGCCGCTGGCGCCGACGATGAGATCGAGCGGGCGGGCGTTGCGCATCCGCTCCGGAGTCCAGTAGCGGGCGACGCGTGCCGCCGCGGCGGCTTCGGCCGGGCTGACCGACTGCGCGGTGGGGTGGGCTGGCGTGGCGGCAGCCCCCGTGGCGGCGCCGACGAACAGGGCCGCAAGCAGAGCGACCAGGGCCGCGAGGGAGCCCGCGACGCGTGAACTGGCACGGAGCGGGCGCCGTCGCATCGTGGCGAAGGATAGTGGTCGCGATTAGCTGACGAGGGGGATCACGCAGCGGTATTTCCTGCTGTTGGTAGATGCAACAGAGTCCAACTTGGCTGACGCTGAGACAGTGATGACCGCGTAGACATCAGGACCCGAGATAGATGGAATGTCACTCGTCCACTCATCCCCCGCAGCCAGCGCAATCCCCGGCTGCTGTGAGAAGGCCGCCAGCGCCAGCGCATCGGGAAGCTCGCCGCCCTGGGTCGCGCAGGAATCCGCCGCGGCCGGCGCCATCACCACCGCCTCGCTGCTGACGCTCTGCCAGCAGGCGCCGGCGAAGTAGCGGTTCGGCAGCTCGCAGCCGGCCGTGTGGCCGTTGACTTTGACCGCGTCGAGGGCGTTGACCGCGTTCAGCGCGGTCTGGGCGTCGCGGGCGCTGTCGGCGGAGTCGGCGTGGACGGCACTCGCCACCTGGCCCAGCGTCATCGGGTCGATCTGGACTCCGCTCAGCGCTCCCGGCGCCAGCCGGTCGCCCGGGATCGTCCCCGGCTTCAGCCTGTTTCCCGGCACCGAGCTGATCGCCAGGCGGTTGCCGGGCATCGACTTCACCTTGATCGTCTTGCCGTTGATCTTTGCCGCTGCGTAGACGGTGCCGCCCAACGCCGCGATCAGTGCCATGCATGCGACCACCAGAGCCGGCGCCTGCCGGCGGATTCCCCTACCCATGCTTCCCCCTGTTCGTAATTGTGCTGCCCAGAAACATCTGGGTTCCCAACGCGCCGCGAGCCTAGCCGGGCACGGGCGGGCGCTGGACGAAAATCGGGGGCGGGATAGACTCGCCGACGTAATCGGTCGGTGGTCAAGGGAAGTCCGGTGTAAGTCCGGAGCGGTCCCGCCACTGTGACCGGGTCAAGGAAGTCGCCGGCGCCCAGCGCCAGCCACTGGGGATGACACAGAGTCCCCGGGAAGGTGCGACCGACCTACCCCGGAAGCCAGGAGACCTGTCCCCGGCCAGCCATGACAACCCTCGAGGAAAGGGTGGCGTAAATGCCAAGACTGATCCCATTCCGGCTGGCCGCCGTGTGCGCGCTGGCTCTGATCCTGTCCCTCTCGCTGACCGCGAGCGCGCTCGCCAAGGGCGTCTCCGCCAACCTCCGCGTCGTCGGCAAGGCCGGCAAGATCCTGAGCGAACAGACGCTCAGTACCGGCACGACGAAGATCAAGACCAGCAAGCAAGCCAAGTGCTTCGGCCCCGAGAACGCCGGCAGCGGCAAATCGGTGACGGTCAAGGGCGCGACCGCGATGGGGCTATTGGCTCAGGCGTCGAAGTCGACCGCTGCTCTGCGGCCGTTGCTGGTCACCGACGCCTTCGATTTCGGCCTCGGCATCTGCGGCGTCGGCGGCAACGTCGTCTCCGGCAAGGCCTCCTGGTACCTGAAGGTCAACCACAAGGGGGCGACGGTCGGCGGCGACGCAGTCAAGCTCAAGCCCGGCGACGAAGTGCTTTGGGATCTGGCGCCGTCCTACCCCTACCCGAACGAGCTGGCGCTGGTGGCGCCGGACACCGCTCTGGCAGGGACGCCGTTCGAGGTTCAGGTCTTCTCCTACGACGAAAGAGGCAAACGGAAGCCCGTCGCGGGGGCGAGCGTGACCGGCGCCGCCGCCCCGACCGGAGCCGACGGCAAGACCTCGGTGACCATGACCGTGCCGGGGCCGCTGCAGGCGAAGCACGGCAAGGACATCCCGTCGCCCCTGGAGACGGTCTGCATCGGCATCGCCTGTCCGGCTAAGTAGGTGAGCCGGGGCCGCGGCACGGCGATCGCAACGGCGCTGCTCTGCGCAGCGCTCGCGATCGCCGGCTGCGGCCTCGGTGCCGGCGCCGGTGCCGGCGAGGTCGAGATGACGGTGACGAGGGATTTCGGCGCCGTGCCGATGCGTGAACGCTCGCTGGAGGCGAAGGAGTCCGACACCGTGATGCGGCTGTTGGAAGGCAACGCTGAGATCACGACCCGCTACGGCGGCGGTTTCGTGCAGTCGATCGACGGGGTCGAGGCGGCCGGAGGGGGTAGTCCCGAAGACTGGTTCTTCTTCGTCAACGGCGTTGAGTCACCGATCGGCGCCGCCGAGTACGAGATCGAGGGCGGCGAGCGGATCTGGTGGGACTATCGCGACTGGGGCGCGACCAACCACGTGCCGGCGGTGGTCGGCTCCTGGCCGGCGCCGTTCGCGGATGGCTACGAAGGCAAGCCCCACCCGGTCGTGGTCGAGTGCGAGGGCGGGGGAGAGGCCTGCGCGCAGGTGCGAGCGGCGCTCGAGGATGCTGACGTCGCCGTCGCGAGCGGCTCACCCGCCGGCGCGATTCGGATCCTGGTCGGCCCCTGGGTGCGGCTGCGCTCCGACCCGGCGGCGGCGCTGATCGAGGCCGGGCCGGAGGAAAGCGGGGTTTTCGCCGACTTCCAGCGGCGGGGAGGCAGTTACGCGCTCGTCGGACTCGACCGCGCGGGGGAGTCGAGCCGTGAGCTCGGCCCCGACGCCGGTCTCGTCGCCGCCACCCGGCGCTACGAAGCTCCACCGGTCTGGGTGGTGACGGGCGGGACGGCAGCAGCCGTGCGGGCCGCCGCGGATCTGGTCGATACGACCAAGCTGCGGGACCATTACGCGGTGGCAAGTTTGGACGGGAAGGAGGCGCCGCTGCCGCTGGAGGGAGGGCGATGAGGTCGCCCTTCGCCTACGTGCCGCGGGCGCGGCCGCTGCAGTCGGCTTCGCCGGGTGCCGCCGTCGTCTACCTCGGCGCCCTGACGGCGGTCGCCTTCCTCTACTCGAACCCGCTGGTGCTACTCGCTGTGGGCGTGGCGGTGACAATGGCGGGGCTGCTGGCCGGCGCTCGCCGCGCTGTCCGGGTGGCGCTGAAGATGGGCCTCACGCTCGGCCTGCTGATCGTCGCCGTCAACGCGCTCGTCGTCAACCGTGGGGAGACGGTGCTGGCGCGGCTCGGCCACTGGCCGCTGTTCGGCCAGGTCGACGTGACCGCCGAGGCAATCGCCGAAGGCGCCATCTTTGGCCTCCGCGCCGTCGTCGTGATGATCGCCTTCGCCGTCTACTCGGCCTGCGTCGATCCCGACCGGGTGCTGCGCGCCCTGCGCCCGCTGGCAGGGCGCTCGGCCCTGACCGCGACCCTGGTCTCCCGGCTCGTCCCGGTTGCCGCCGCCGACGCGTCGCGCCTGCGCGACGCTGCCCGCCTGCGCGGTCCCGGCGCCGCCGAGGCCGGCCGCACCCCACTGGCGCGACGCTTGCTCGCCGGCTCGCTCGACCGCGCCGTCGACGTCGCCGCGACGCTGGAGCTGCGCGGCTACAGCCTCGAGCGGAGCGGGCGGGTCGCGGGACAGAGAGCGACGAACCGAGACTTTGTACCCCCAGGAGGGAGAAAAGTCTCGGTTCGTCGCTCGCGCTACGACCGTCGCTTCTATTTGACCGGAGCGCTGGTGCTGGCGGCGGCGATCACCGGCAAGATCCTCGGCGCCGACGATTTCCACGCCTACCCGACGATCCAGGTCGGCGTCGCCCCGGCCACGTTCGCTCTGTCGGCTTTGCTCGTCCTCAGCGGCCTGGCCACGTTGCGGCGAAAACCAAAGCGGCGTGGTCGGGTACCGGCTGCCGCATCGCCAATATCCCCACCCCGTGGGCCAGCTGCCGCGCCTGGCCCGACCGCCGCTCCGGCCTTGGGAGCGACCCGTGTCTGAGCTCGCGATCCGCCGCGGCGCAGCCCCGGCCCTGGCCGTCGAGGGACTGAGCTACGCCTACCCGCGAGCTGTGCGATCGGCCCTGGTCGACGTCTCCCTGGAGATCGCCCCTGGCGAGTTCGTCCTCCTCGCCGGCCGCTCCGCCTCCGGCAAGTCAACTCTCCTCAAAGCGGCCTGCGGCCTCGTCCCCCATTTCCACGGCGGCGAGATCTCCGGCGCGATCACCGTCGCCGGCATCGACGCTCTCGATACTGGCCCCGCCGAGCTCGCAGCCGCGGTTGGCTACGTCGCCCAAGATCCCGAGACCCAAGTGGTCTCGACCACGGTCGCCGCCGAGATCGAGCTTCCCTTGGAGATGCGCGGAGATTCTCCGTCCTCCCGTGCTCGCGCCGTCGAGGAGGTCGCCCTCGCTCTCGCGATCCCGCACCTGCTCGGTCGCACCGTGGACACCCTCTCCGGCGGCGAGCTCCAGCGGGTGGCTTTGGCAGCCGCCCTGGTGACTCGCCCTCGGCTCGTGATCCTCGACGAGCCGACGTCCCAACTCGACCCTGTCGCCGGTGACGAGCTGATCTGGCTACTTCGGCGGCTCAACGAAGAGTGGGGAGTGGCCGTCCTCCTCGCCGAACATCGCCTCGAGCGCTGCATGGCCGCAGCCGACCGCGTCATTGCCATGGGTGCGGGCTCGATCTCCTTCGAGGGCGCTCCCGGCGACTTCCTTTCGTGGTCTCAGCGCGCCGATCCGGTGCTGGAGACGCCTTCGGCCCGGCTGTTTGCTTTGGCCGGCATCACCTCACTGCCGGTCGGCGTTCGCGACGCCAGGTCGATCCTTGAATCTTCTCTCGACACCGGCGACCCAGCCCCCCTCACCAAGCAGGCAGGGGGGGCTGGGTCGCCGGTGCCCACCCCCGCTGTCCCCCACCCGGGGAAGGTTGGGGGCCGGGGGGTTCTCCCCTCGCAGTCGAGCGCTTTGTCGGTGAAAGCGGTTTGGATCGAGCTCGAACGCGACGAGCGAACGCACGACGTCCTACGCGGCATTGACCTGCAACTGAACCGCGGCGAACGCGTCGCATTGATGGGCCGCAATGGCGGGGGCAAGAGCACGCTGCTGAAGGCCGCAGCGGGACTGATCGATCCAGTTCGCGGCAAGGTCGAAGCGCCGAGTGGAATCGCCCTGCTGACTCAGAATCCGAGTGACTACCTGGTGCGCGAGCGGGTTGGGGACGAACTGCCCGGTGAAGCGGGACTGGCGGCGTTGCGAGTAGTCGGTTTGGAGCAGGCGGTCGACGCCGATCCACGCGACCTATCGGGCGGGGAGCGGCAGCGGCTGGCGCTGGCGGTCGCGCTGGCCGGTCAGATGGAGGGCGAGCAACTGCCGGGCCTGGTTGCGTTGGACGAGCCCACGCGAGGCATGGACCGCGCCCGCAAGGACGAGCTGGTCGCACTGGTCGAGCAGCTCACGGATCGTGGCGCCGCGGTCGTCGTCGCCACCCACGACGTCGAGTTCGCATCGGCCTTCGCCGAGCGCGTCGTCCTCCTCGGCGACGGCATCGTGATCGCCGACGGCCCGGCGACCGAGGTCCTGTCCGGCGGCTGGTACTTCGCCACCGAGGTCGCCCGCGTCCTCGACCTGCCGGGCGTGATCACGCCCGAGCAGGGCGCAGCGGTCCTGCGCGGCGAGGGGCGGGGATGAGCTGGCAGCTGGTCAGCTTCCTGATCCTCGGCGCCGTCCTCGTCGGGGGCTTCGTCTGGTACGAGCGCTCGCGGCCGCCGTCGCAGGTCGTCGCCCTGGTTGCGGCGCTGGCGGCGATGGCGATTGCCGGCCGGATCGCCTTCGCCGCCTTCCCCAACGTCAAGCCGACGACCGACATCGTCATCTTCGCCGGCTACGCGCTCGGCCCCGCCCCCGGCTTCGCCGTCGGCGCGCTCACCGCCCTGGTCTCCAACTTCTGGTTCGGCCAGGGCCCGTGGACTCCCTGGCAGATGGCTGGCTGGGGCCTCTGCGGGATTCTCGGCGCGGGGCTGGCGTTGGGCGTTCGCAACGCCGGCCGCCTCAGCCTCGCCGCCACCTGCGGTTTGGCTGGCATCTTGTACGGCGCTCTGCTCAACTTCTCCCTGATGGCGACCTACGGAGGGGACCTGTCGCTGGAGCGATTCGGCGTGCTGACGGCACGCGCGGTGCCATTCGACGCCGCCCACGTCGCCGGGAACATCGCCTTCGCGCTGATCGCCGGGCCGGCGATGGTGCGGATGCTGACCCGCTTTCGCGAGCGCTTCGAATGGGGCAGGGGGGACAGGACTCGCGCCACGCCGCCGGCCCAGGGCCGCGGTCTGGCCCCTGGCCTGCGCAGCGGCGGTGTCGCGGCGCTGCTCCTGATCGCCCTGGTTCTCGGTGCCCTGGCGCCGGCAGCGGCCGAGGCCTCGGACGTGAGCCGCGCCACCGCCTGGCTGCAGTCGGTGCAGAACCCAGACGGCGGTTTCGCCGCTTCGCCCGACAAGGATTCCGGGGCGGAGATGACCGGTTGGGCGATGCTCGGCCTGGCTGCCGCTGGCCACAATCCGCTGGACGTAGCGCGCGGCGGCAAAACGCCGGTCGATTTCCTGCGCGCATCCCTCGACGAGCTGAAGAGCCCGGGCGACCTCGCCCGCACGATCCTCGCCCTCGAGGCAGCCGGCGTCGACCCGCGTGACTTTGGCGGCGCCAACCTCGTCCGGCAGCTGCTGGCCAAGCGCCGCGACAACGGTTCCTACGACGGCTGGCCCAACTCGACGGCCTACGCTGTGATCGCACTGCGAACGGCCGGCGCGACCGGCGGCCTTGGTTCGTCCCTCTCCTGGCTACACAAGGTCCAAAACGACGACGGCGGCTGGGGCGACCTGCCCGACTCGCCGAGCACCGCCGACGGGACCGGGGCCGTGATGCAGGCGCTCACGTCTGACTCCAAGGCGGTCCACCGCGGCCTCTCCTACCTGCGCCAGGCGCAGCGCAAAGGCGGCGGCTTTCCGCTCGGCAGCAACGGCGCCGTCAACACCCAGTCCACCGCCTGGGCGGTCCAGGGCATCCTCGCCGCCGGCGGCGACCCCGACTCCTTCCGCCGCGGCGGCTCCAGCGCTCTCGACTATCTATCCGCCCAACAGGCCCAGGACGGCCACTACCGCTACTCCAAGTCCGCCAACCAGACCCCAATCTGGGTCACCTCCCAGGTCCTGGTCGCAGCCGCCGGCAAGTCGCTCCCGATCCCACCACCCCCGCGCGAGCCCACGCCAGCTAAGAACAAAGCCAAAACCGGCGGCCTCAGCTCAACCTCCGGCAGCTCCAGCTCAGGCGAACCCGGGACGCCCCTTCCTCTGGGGCCCAGCGTCTCACCCGCCTCGCCGACCACGCCTGAAAGCGGGGGCGGGGGACCCCTCCCGAACGTTTTGCGCCCCCCGGGCCAACCAGCCCCCGGGGCGTCAGCCGAAGCTATCCCTCCCGCGGGGCGAGAGAGGGAGGGGTCCCCCGCCGCCGCCACGGACCCGTTGGCGTCGGAAGAGTCCACCGAAGACGATTCGAAGAGCAGCACCGCGGGCGCGATCCTCCTGGGCCTCGCCGCCGGCGCCCTCCTCTTCGCCGCCGCCCTCGGCGGCCGCCGCGCCTGGATGCGCTGGCGCTACGGCGTCTAGTCGCTGCGACCGGCCGATACGCTCGACCGACGATGGACGTTGAGACGGCAATACGCACGCGTCGCACCCACAAGGCCTTCGAGTCGGAGTCGCTGCCGCGAGAGCAGCTAGAGGAGCTGCTGGAGCTGGCGACCTGGGCGCCGAACCACAACCTCACGGTTCCCTGGCGCTTCCGCGTCGTCGGCCCGCAGGCGCTGACCCGCCTCAAGGACGTCGCCGGCCCTGAGGGCGCCGCCAAGCTGGACCGCTGCCCCACCCTGGTCGTCGCCTCCGCGGCGCTCGGCGACGATCCCATTCAGAACGAGGAGGACCTGCACGCGACCGCCGTCGCCTCCTACATCGTCCTGCTCGCCGCCCATGCCCGCGGCCTCGCGGGCTATTGGCGGACGCCCGGCCTGCTGCGCGCCGAGGCGGGCCGCGAGGCGCTCGGCCTGCCGGCCGAGGAGCGCTCGGTCGGCCTCCTGCACCTCGGCC
>DASSFS010000061.1:0-5431 GCA_035694165.1 Solirubrobacterales bacterium
GGGATTGACCTTGAAGCCGCGCTCCTGGAGCCATTCGACCTCGTCCATGTGGGTGGCGAGGTCGAGGCCGCGGACGGCGCCGATCCCGTAGACCCAGTTCGAGAGCGGCCGTTCCGCCGCCAGCGCCGGATCGAGCTGGCGGATCGAGCCGGCGGCCGAGTTGCGCGGGTTGGCGAAGGTCGGTTCTTCGGCTTCGGCGCGGCGTTCGTTGAGCGCTTTGAAGGCGGCGATCGGCAGGTAAGCCTCGCCGCGGACTTCGATCAGCTCGGGGGCGTTCGCGATCCGCAGGGGAATCGACTTGATCGTCCGCAGGTTCTGGGTCACGTCCTCGCCGATCCGGCCGTCGCCGCGGGTCGCCCCCCGCACGAGCACACCGTCCTCGTAGGTGAGCGAGATCGCCAGGCCATCGATCTTCGGCTCGGTCGTGTAGCTGAACTCCGCGGCGGTGATGTCGAGCCGCTTCAGGTAATTGGCCAGCCGCGTCTCCCAGCCCCGCAGCTCCTCCTCGTTGCGGGCGTTGCCCAGCGAGAGCATCTGCTCGTAGTGCTCGACCTGCTGGAAGCGCTCCAAGGGCGGCGCTCCGACCCGCTGGGTAGGCGAATCGGGCGACCGCAGCTCCGGGTGCTCGGCCTCGATCGCCCGCAGCTCATCGAGCAGCTCGTCGTAGACGTCGTCTCCGACCTCCGGTTCGTCGAGGACGTAATAGAGGCGGTTGTGGCGCTCCAGCTCCTGCCGCAGCTCTGCGGCTCTCTGCTCGGCCGTGGCGCTCACGCCGCCGGAGGGCTCGCCGCCAGCATCTCCTCGAAGCCCCATTCCCGCAGCCGCTCCAGCCCGCCGTGGTCGGTGAGGTCGAAGTGAATCGGGGTGACCGAGATCTTCCCCCCGGCGACCGCGAACAGGTCCGTCCCCTCGATCTCCTCATAGCCCGGCTGCCAGCCGTAGATCTCATAGCGGCGCCGGCCCTCGGCCTCCTCGCCGACCAGCTTCAATTCGTCGTTGTAGATCCGTTTGCCGAGCTTCGTGACCTCGATCCCGCCCGGCTCGCCGGCGGGATAATTGACGTTGATCAGCGTCGCCTCCGGCATCCGCTCGCTGGCCAGGCGCGCGACCAGCTGCGCCGTGAAGGCGGCGCCGGCGGCGAAGTCGAAGCGGCCGCTGACGTAGCCCATGCCGCCGCCGGAGGACTGCTGGGAGAGCGCTACTGCCGGAATACCAAGGACGATTCCCTCCAGCGCCGCCGCCACCGTGCCCGAGTAGGTGATGTCGTCGCCGAGGTTGGCGCCGTGGTTGATCCCGGAGACGATCAGGTCGGGGCGCCCGCCGACCAGGCCCAGCTCGGCGAAGCGGACGCAATCGACTGGGGTGCCGTCGGTGGCGTAGCCACGGTCGCCGTCGCCGAACTCGACCTCCTCGATGCTGAGCGGGGAGCGGGTGGTGATGCTGCGGGCGGTGGCGCTGCGGTTGGAGTCGGGGGCGATCACCTCGACCTCGATGCCATCGAGCTCGCGCAGGGCCCGCCGCGCCGCCTGCAGGCCGGGCGCGGAGATGCCGTCGTCGTTGGTCAAGAGGATGCGCATGGCAAACGATTCTAGGAGTAGCCGACGGACTCCAGGTAGAGGCCGTGTGGCGGCGCCGTGTCTCCGGCCTCGGCGCGCGGCGCCCCGGCAAGCAAGACTGCGAACTCCTCAGGCGTGCGGCGCCCCGATGCGACCTCGAGCATGGTGCCGACGAGGACGCGAACCATGCTGCGCATGAAGGCATCGGCGCTGACGCGGAAGGTGAGGATGTCGCCGGGCAGCGACTCCCAGCCGGCGGCAAGGATGTCGCGCTCGAAGCGGACGTGATCGGTCTGGGTCGGCGTGAAGGCAGTGAAATCGTGGGTCCCCAGCACCGCCGCGGCGCAGGCATCGATCCCCTCGCGATCGACTCGGTGCGGCCACCAGAGTGCCCGTCCATGCTCGAACGGGCTCGGCGCCCGCCGCGCCAGCAGCCGGTAGCAGTAGCTGCGCGAAGTCGCATCGCCACGAGCGTCGAAGCCATCTGGCGCCTCCCCCGCGGCGCTGATCGCAAGGTCGTCGGCGAGCAACCCGTTCAGCCGCCGCGAAAGATCCCCGGGCACCTCGGCTTCAGTCTGGAAGCTCGCCACCTGCCCCCAGGCGTGGACCCCAGCATCGGTGCGACCCGCGACCGTGAGTTCGACCCGCTCGCGCAGAACGGTCTCCAGCGCGGCTTCGATCTCGGCCTGGACCGTGCGCAGGCCCGGCTGCCTGGCCCAGCCGGAGAAGCCGGAACCGTCGTATTCGATATCGAGGCGGAAGGAGCCGGAGCTCAAACCAGCTCGAGGTACACCATCTCGGTCGAATCCGAGCGGCGCGGGCCGAGCTTGATGATGCGGGTGTAGCCGCCCGGGCGGGTCGCGTAGCGCGGCGCCACCTCGTCGAACAGCTTGTGGACGATGAACTTGTCGTTGTGCAGCGTCGAGAGCGCCTGCCGGCGGGCGTGCAAATCGCCTCGCTTGGCCAGCGTGATCAGCTTCTCGACCTCGGGCTTGACCGCCTTGGCCTTGGCCTGGCTGGTCTGGATCCGCTCGTGCTCGATCAGCTGCTTCGAGAGGTTCGAGAGCAGCGACTCGCGATGGGCAGCATCACGGCTGAGCTTGTTCCGCTTCTTACGGTGTCGCACAGGGTTCTCCGCTCCGCTCTCGTTGCTTCCTCAGTCTGCCTGGAGATCGAGGCCGCGGGCATGCAGCGTCTCGATCACTTCCTCGATCGACTTCGAACCGAAGTTCGGAATCGCGTTCAGTTCGCCGCGAGACTTGCGGACCAGATCGCCAACCGTCTGAACGCCGGCGCGCTTGAGGCAGTTGTAAGAACGCACACCGAGTTCGAGCTCCTCGATCAGGATCTCGTCGAGGCCGTTGTCGCCGCCGACGCCGTTACCGCCAGCGGGGGCGGAGAGCGAGTCGTTCGGCAGTGCCGGGGCCGGTTCACGCGCGGTCAGCTCCTCCACCCGCTCGGCGTCGGTGAAGATCGCCAGGTTCTTGATCAGGATCTCGGAGGCCTCGCGCAGCGCCGCCGCGGGCTCGATCGAACCGTCGGTCTCGAGGTCGAGGGTGAGTTTGTCGAAGTCGGTGCGCTGCCCGACGCGGGCCGCGGCAACCGCGTAGGAGGCACGCCGAATCGGCGAGAAGATCGAGTCGATCGGGATCACGCCGATCGGCTGCTCGTCGGACTTGTTCTCTTCCGCCGGCGAGTAGCCACGCCCGCGGCCGATCGTCAAGTAGACCTCGAGTTTGGTTTTTTTCTCGAGGGTCGCGATCGGTGCGTCGGGGTTGAGGATCTCGACGCCAGAGGGCAGGTCGATGTCCTTGGCCTTGACCTCGCCGGGCCCAGTGGCCACCAGCGGCGCCTCGACCTCATCGGCGTCGGTGTGCATGCGGACGACGAGGTCCTTGAGGTTGAGGATGATGTCGGTGACGTCCTCCTTCACACCCGGCACGGTCGAGAACTCGTGTGCGACTCCCTCAATGCGGACGCTGGTGATGGCGGCACCGCCCAGTGAGGAGAGCAGGACGCGGCGGAGACTGTTGCCGAAGGTGTAGCCAAAGCCCTTGTCGAGCGGCTCGATGGTGAAGACACCGCGACGGTCATCGACTTTCTCGGAGGTGATGCGGGGGACCTGGAAATCAGTGGTCATGAGTTCCTTGCGTATGCGTGTTCAGAAATTTCGTTTCCGGGCTACTTGGAGTACAGCTCGACGATCAGCTGCTCCTGTACCGGCGCCGAGATCTCGGAGCGCTCGGGATAGCGCAGGATCTTGGCGGTGAGGGCATCGTGGTCGGCCTGGAGCCAGGCCGGAACCGTGGAGACGAGTTCGGTCGCGCGCTGGATCGTGTCGGTGGCCGACGATCCAGCCTTGATCGAGATGATGTCCTCGGGACGAACTTGGTAGGAGGGGATGTCGACGCGGCGGCCGTTGACCATCCAGTGGCCGTGATTGATCAGCTGCCGGGCCTGGCGACGCGAGGCGGCGAAGCCGAGCCGCACGAGAACGTTGTCGAAGCGGGACTCGAGCAGACGCAGGAGGTTCTCGCCGGTGACGCCGTCCTGGCGCGAGGCCTTGTCGTAATAGGCGCGGAACTGTTTCTCCAGCACCTGGTAGTAGCGGCGCGTCTTCTGTTTCTCGCGCAGCTGCAAGCGGTACTCGGACTGACGCAGACGGCCGCGGCCGTGCTCGCCCGGCGGGTAGGAACGCCGCTCGACACCGCACTTGTCGGTGAAGCAGCGCTCGCCCTTGAGGAAAAGCTTCTGGCCCTCGCGCCGACACTGCTTGCACTGAGGGGAAGTGTCGCGAGCCATTAGACGCGCCTCCGCTTCTTCGGCCGGCAGCCGTTGTGGGCCTGCGGGGAGACATCCTTGACCGTGGTCACGTCGAGCCCGGCGGCCTGCAGCGACCGAATCGCCGTCTCGCGGCCCGAGCCGGCGCCCTTGGCGAAGACTTCGACCTTCTCCAGGCCGTGTTCCATGCCCTTCTTGGCGGCCGCGTCGGCGGTCACCTGGGCGGCGAAGGGCGTCGACTTGCGCGAGCCTTTGAACCCGGCCGAACCAGCCGACTCCCAGGCGATCACATTGCCATCGGTGTCGGTCAGGGTGACGATCGTGTTGTTGAAGGAAGTCTTGATGTGCGCCTGCCCGTAGGTGACGTTCTTTTTGACGCGGCGGCGGGCACGCCCCTTGGCGGGTTTTTTCTCTGCCATCGCTGTGCCTACGCCTTACGCTTGCCGGCGACGCTGAGGCGCCGGGGGCCCTTGCGCCCGCGGGCGTTGGTCTTCGTACGTTGGCCGCGGACCGGCAGGCCGCGACGGTGGCGCAGGCCGCGGTAGGAGCCGATCTCCATCAGCCGTTTGACGTTCTGGGAGCGTTCGCGCCGCAGGTCGCCCTCGACCTCGCGGTTCTCGACCGCCTCGCGCAGTTTGATGACCTCTTCCTCGGTCAAGTCCTTGCCCTGCGTACCGGCGTCGATCTTGGTCTCCTCGAGGATCTTCAGGGCGGTCGAGTGACCGATCCCGAAGATGTAGGTGAGGCCGACCTCAATCCGTTTGTTGACGGGGATGTTGACCCCGGCGATACGCGCCATGCGCTAGCCCTGCCTCTGCTTGTGGCGGGGGTTCTGACAAATGACAAGGACCGCCCCATTGCGGCGGATGACCTTGCACTTCTCGCACATCGGCTTTACGGAAGCTCGAACCTTCATTGCTCCGGTCTCGTATCGAAAACAGGATTCCCACACGCCCCATGAGTCGGACGGCAGGCAAACACCGGCCCACTGGGCCGACCGAGAAAGATAGCAAGGGGCGTGCTTGGGCGTGGTCTGGGAGGGGGTGGGTGAGCCTCGGGGGAATTTAGTCGCGCCCCCTAAAGGGGGCGGCTCC
>DASSFS010000062.1:0-60938 GCA_035694165.1 Solirubrobacterales bacterium
GCCGAGCAGGCCGAGGAAGGCGTCGTCGCTGAGCTTCGTCTCTTGCAGGCAGACGACATCCGGGCGCCGTTCATCCAGCCAAGGCAGCAGACGGGGCAGTCGCTGCTTGACTGAGTTGACGTTCCAGGTGGCGATCCGCACCCATCGACGGTACCGCCGGGGCCAGAAGGCAACGAACAAACGAGCGAAAGGAGCGTGGGATGAGTCGTTCGATCGCGGTGATCGGCGCTCCGACGAGCGCCGGCGCCTATTCGCCCGGGCAGGAGGACGCCCCGGAAGCGCTTCGCGAGGCCGGGCTCGTCGAGGCGCTGATCGGGGAGGGCTTCGAGGTCTTCGACCGTGGCGACATTCCGAGGTGGCGGTGGCGCCCCGATCGCGAGAGCCCGCGGGCGATGCACGCTGCGGCGGTCGCCGCCGGCATTCGCGCCGTCGCCACCGAGGTTGCCGCCGCGGCTGCCGCGGGACAGACTCCGCTGGTGCTCGGCGGCGATTGCACCGTCGAGGTCGGCACCGTGGCGGGCATGCGTTCGACCCTCGACCGTCTCCGCCTCGTCTACCTCGACGCCCACCCGGATCTCAACGTCCCCGGCGCGGTGGTCGACGGTGCCTTCGACTGGATGGGCGTAGCCCACATGCTCGACCTCCCGGGAGCAAACCCGGAGGTGGCCGCGGCGGCGGGCATGGCCCCGGTGCTCGAGCTCGACCAGCTGATGCTGCTGGCAAACTCGCCGCCCCGCTCCTCCGAGCACGAGCTGCGGGCGATAGCCGAGCGCGGGATCTCCAACATCGCTGAGCAGGACTTCGCCGCGGATCCCGCTGGGGCAGCGCGCCGCGCGGTCGAGTGGGCCAGCGGGTCCGATGGCTACCTGGTGCACCTCGACACCGACACGATCGATTTCGCCGAGCTGCCGCTCTCCGAGAACACCGATCGCAACGTCAGCCTCCCCTTCGAGACGGTGATGACCGGCCTCGACGTCCTCCTCGCCGGCGAGGGCTTCGCCGCGCTCACCGTCACCGAGGTCAACCCGCATCACGGTGAGCCCGACGGGAAGACGGTGGCGACGTTCGTCGAACGCCTCGTCCGCTCGCTCAGGGGCATCAGGCGAAGGGCCTAACCGCGGCTCCGATCGTCCTAGTCCGGCCACCCCGTGCGGGCGGCCTCGGCCGATACCCCGCGGCGGCCAATCGAGACCGCCGCAGGGTGTCGCGGATATCCAGCGTCAGTCGCCGAGGATCGTGATCCGCTTGACGCCGACCGGGACGGTCGGGTACTGAGCGGCGGTGATCGTGCCGCCGAGGCCGCCTTCGGCGAGCGGCGCGGCGATGTAGTCCTCGAGCGCCTGGTTGTAGAGCGCCCCGACCGAGATCGGGAAGAGGCCCTGGGAGCTGAACGGATAGCGGTCGCCGTCTTTGGCGGTGAAGTCGACCGTGGCGAGGTCGACCGGCGCGCAGCCAGGCATCGCGGCGCCGTTCTGGATCAGCTGCGTGTCGTCGGCGGTGTTCTGTGGCGTGCCGTTGGTCAGCCAGAGGTTGCGGACCCGCGAGCCGGGGGTGACGATCGCAACCGGCGCCGGCGCTGCTGAGATCACCTGAGCGGGCTGAGCGGGATCGACCTCGAGCCGCATCCCACCGATGTTGGCGAACTGGCCGGCGATCCCGGGCAGCCCGGAGTAGCCGCGCTCGAGCAACTGACGCAGCGGCTCACAGCCGATGTCCTCGACCACCGAGATCTGGTTGAAGAAGGGCAGCGTCGCGAACGTCTGCGCCTTGTTGATCGGCCCGGCCGGGATGTCGGCGCGGATGCCGCCACCGTTGGCGATCGCCACCTGCGGCTCGTCGATCGCCGGGTCGAGCAGGGCCAGCTGGCGCGCCTTCCAAAGGTAGGAGTCGGCGACGATGTTCCCGAAGCCGGACTCGCGGCGGCGGATCGGGTCGTTGTCGGTGCCGCCGGTTTTGCGCTGCAGGGCGAGCTCCGTGTTGCCGACCGGCTGGCTGGCGAGTGAGGCCGAGAAGGCCGCCACCGGGTCGACGGCGCCGGCTTTGACCGCCGGGTCCTCGGCGGCGTAGTCGGCGTCGGTCGGCGTACCGGAGACTCGCACCGGGCCGCTCTTGTCGTCGAAGACCCGCTTCACCCGACCGCGCTCGGTGAACTCGACCGTGAGCCGGCCGACGTACTTGTACTCGCCGGCGGTGGAGACGACGAGCACCGGCTTGCCGGCGCTGTCGAGAACCGGCTTCGGGTAGGGGTCTTTTGGTTTGTCGCCGGCGATCAGGGTGTCGTCGGGGTTGGCGAGCAGGTCATCGCCGCCACCGGCAATCCAAACGTCGACGCCCCGCACCTGCGGAATCAGCGCTTCGTCGGCGGCGATCCCCTGCAGGTGCGCCGAGACGATGATCTTGTTGACGCGACGCTCGCGCAGCCAGCGGACTTCCCGCTTGACGACGGCCGCGAGGTCGTTGTCGATGTCGACGTTGCCGGGCGAGGAGATGCCGGCGATTTCGGGCGTGGTCAGGCCGATGATCCCGATCCGCTCGTCGCGGCGCTTGACGATCGCGGTCGGACGGATCCGGCCGTCCTCGGCGAGCTCACGCAGGGCCGGAATCGTTTTGCCGAAACCGAGGTTGGCGCTGATGAAGGGGGTCGTCGAATCGACGCCCGCGATGTACTCGGCGAGGCGGGCCTGACCGAAGTCGAACTCGTGGTTGCCGAGAGTCATCGCGTCGTAGCCGAGCTCGTTGGCGACGATGGCGTCCGGCCAGGGCGGGCCGGAGTCGAAGCCGGTGAGCAGAGCGAGGCCGGCGAGGAAGTTGTCGCCGGAAGAGATCAGCAGCGTGCCCCGGTCCTTCGGCAGCTTCTTGCCCTCGGCCTGCTCGCGCAGGCGGTCGACGACGGTCGCGAAGCGGGCGGCGCCACCGTAGCCGGCGACCGAGTCGCCGGTGGCCAGCTTCGACTCGCCGTCGTTGTTGTGGAGGAGGGTGAGGAGGAAGGGATTGACCTTGTGCCGGTCGTGCTTGGCGTGCCGGTCGTGCTTGGAGGACTTGTGCGAGCCGGCGATCGCGGTGGGCGCGGCAACTGCTGCGATGGCAACGGCGGCAAGCAACAGTGTCGAGAACCGCTTCCGGAGCGTGGAGGTCACGTCGAATACTCCCTTCAGGTCTGGACGGGGTGGCGCGTCACGATGCGGGCCGAATCTCGCACCGAGACCGCCGCTCGCTGTGACCTAGCCGTGACCCGTGCGTGAAAAACCCGTGACGCAGCGCTTCTTCTCGGCCTCAACCCCTAGCCATCGCCGCCGGGACGAGCAGGTCGGCGAGGCCGAAGCGGGTGCCGCGGGAGGGAAGGGTCGGGGCCCAGTCGGGCTCGCGCGAGCGGTAGGACTCGGGGTCGGCGTCGATCAGGCCGCTCAGCACCTCGGCGACGATCCTGCCGCCGGCTGGGCCGAGCCGCTCGCCACCGGCGCGGGCGGCTGACTCGAGCATGAAGTAGAGCCAGAGGGGCGTCGCGCCACTCCAGTCGGAGCCGGCGAAATCGTTCTCCTCGGCGCTCAGCGGACTCTCCCCCATCGCCAAGGCGACGTCCTCGCCCGATGGCAATCCGTAGGCATGGCCGCGCTCGAGATCGCGGCCGGCGAGCGAGCGATGGGCGTCGACCTCGACCTCGCCGGTCACCGCGGCCGGCAGTTCGATCAGCGAGCGGACGAGGCTGCCATCGATGCGCTTCGCCCGCTGGGCCGGCGGGTGGCCCTCGATGTCGAACAGCAGCGTCCAGTCGACCGCCAGCTCAGCCGGCACCGGCCGGAACCCGAGCAGGTCGGGGAAGAGGCGGCGAACGCCCGACTCGGCATTCAGCTGGAAGTCCTCGCGCACCTGCCCGTGGCCATAGCGGAAGGCGGCGTCGGCGAACTCGAAGGGGATCTTCGGATCCTCGCCGGAATGGTAGAAGCGCGGGCCCTGTTCGAGCACTTCCTCCATGAGGGCGGGGTCGACAAGCCGTGGCAGGTAGTCGTTGAGGATCACCCACTGGTAGTGCCAGACCGTCTCCCGTCGTGCCGTCGCGAACACGTCGGTGGGAGGAACCCCGCCGCGGCGCGCCTGCTCGACGAGGCGATTGTGGACTCGGATCATCGCCACCTGCAGTTGGGAGACGAAGAGGTGGACGTCGTTGCGCGGGTCGCCGATCAGGGCGATTCCCTGCGAGTTGCGGGGTACGTCGTCGGGCGCGCCGCGGTCGTTCGTTCCGAGCAGCAACAGGTCCGGGTCGTCGGACCTGAACAAGAACGGACTGCCGATCTGACCCGACCCGTAGAGGCTCTCGAGATTCGCGCGAGGACTGCGGAAGCTGACGACCGGTGCGATCTCGGTGCGGGCGCTGATCGGGCTTCGGTCGGCGGTTATGTCGTGAGCGACGTACTGGCCGAACATCGGCCACCCGGCGGCGGTGTGGGCCGCCTCGGCGCACACCTCGCCACCGTCGCAGACTCCGCCCGCCGCGCCGAGCGACAGCAGCGCCTCGTTCTCCCTCTCGAGCGGCGGCAAGTCAGGGAACAGCCGCGAGTAGCCGCCGGCCGCGCCGTCAGCGCGCGTGTCCGCGGTTCGCGACGGCGCCAGACAGTGCGCACCGCCGATCATCGCCGGTCCTTGGTTTCCGCTCATTTCACAGTCCCCGATGTGGGAGCATCGAACGAAATGCGTTGCGGTAAAGGCTAGCTCGACACGGAGGGCATCCAATGAAGATCGTCGTCATCGGCGGTACCGGGTTGCTCGGCTCGAAGATCGTCGCGAAACTCCAGGAGGACGGTCACGAAGCACTGGCCGCCTCACCCAAATCCGGCGTCGACACGATCACCGGCGAGGGGCTGCCAGAGGCGCTGGCCGGCGCCGCAGTCGTGCTCGACGCAGCGAACGCACCGGCCTGGGAGGACGCGGCGGTGCTCGACTTCTTCCAAACCTCGTCTCGCAACCTGACCGCCGCGGCGACGAGCGCCGGGGTGGGGCACTACGTCGCAATGTCGGTCGTCGGCGCCGACCGGCTCCCGGAAAGCGGATACCTGCGCGCGAAGCTCGCCCAGGAGGAGGCGGTGAAGAGCGCGGCGCTCCCCTTCACCATCCTCCGCGCCACCCAGTTCTTCGAGTTCCTTGGGCGCATCGCCGATTCGAGCGCCACCGGCTCTACCGTCCAGCTGCCTTCCGCCCTCTTTCAGCCGGCCGCGGTTGCCGAGCTGGCCGCCGCGGCGGCGGACGTTGCGGCGGGCGAGCCGGCGAGCGGGATCGTCGAGGTGGCCGGGCCGGAACCGCTGCGCATGGACGAGGCGGTGGCGCGCTTCCTCAGCGCCGACGGCGACGCCCGCACCGTCATTACCGATGACCACGCGCCGTATTTCGGGACTGAGCTCGACACCGAGTCCCTGATCCCAAACGAGAACTCCCGCCTGACGTCGACCCGCCTCGACGACTGGCTCGAGCAGCGATAGGAGCGTCGGCTCAGCGCACCCGCCCGCCGGTGAAACTGACGTAGGCGCGCCAGGCCGGCTTCGGCCGGAAGCCGGGGCCGAAGAGGCCCGCGCCGCCGCAGAAGTTGCAGGAGCCGGCGAGGTCGTCGACCGCGAACCAAAAGACCTGGCGCAGGCGCCATCTTCCCTGGTTACGGCGCAGAAGCTTGAAGGCTCCCCTCAGCTGAGCGGCCTGCCCGCGCCGCCCCTTCGCAAACGAGTTGCCGCGCGAAGGGCGCTGCGAGCTCCACCCCAGCTCGGTGATCCACAGCCCCTTGCCGGCGTCGCGATGGCGGCGCAGCACTCGTCGCACTTCTTCGATTCGCGCCGGCAGCTGCGGGAAGCTGGCGCTATAGGGGTGCAGGGCGACGCCGTCGAACGTCGAGCCGATGCCCGGCGAGCTCCGGTACATCCGCTCGAGGAAGGTGGCCGCGAAGAAGGCCCGGGGCGGGCGGAAGCGCAGCCCCGCCTCGGCTGGGCGGGCGAAGAGACCGCCGAGCAGGATCCGGGCCCGCCGGTCGACGGCGTGGATCGCCTGCGCCGAGCGCCTGACGAAGCGCGCATATTCGGCCGGGTTCGGGCGCACGACGAAGTATTTGAAGTTCTGCTCGTTCCAGATCTGCCAGGTGCGGATCGGGCGGCGGGGAATCCCCGGGTTCTCGGTCCAGAAGGCGCCGCGCGGGCCATAGCGGGAGACGGCCGCGCGCACGAAGGTCGCCCAGCCCTGGGCGGCGCGGCCACTGGCGGGCAGGCGCAGCGGTGCGGTCGCGCCACTGCGGTCGCCGGGCACGTGGCGCGGCCGGACCGCCCAGCGGGGCGCTCCATATAAGAAGGGGAGGGGCTCCAGTCCGGCGCGGGCGAGCGCGGCGACCTGGGCGTCCGCCCCCGACAAGTCGAGCGGAGCGCCCGGCCGGGGCTGCACCCAGAAGAAGGGGATGCGGATGCTGTCGACGCCGCCACGCTGCAGCCGGTTCAGGTGCGCGTCGGTAAGCGGCTGCTGCGGCACGGCCCCCCAGAAGTCGCGGGGTAGCGAAGAGGCGGGCGCGGCGGTCACCAGCGCCAGCAGGACCGCGAGGACCACCACCCCGCCGAATCGCGAGCGAGACACCACGCTCACCGGTCGCACAGGAGCTTGCTCATCCCCGCGCCCCGCGAGGCGCCGCAACCTGCGCGTCGACCGTCTCGCGCTCGGCGGCGAGGTCGACGACGACGTGGGTGATTGGCAGGTCGATCTCTTCCCGGGCACGATCCACCACGCCGTTCTCGAGCCAGCGCGAGCGCTGCGGGGGATGGGTCGAAATGAGGATCTCGTCAGCGGGGAAAAGGCGCAGGGCGTCCTCGATCGCGACGGTCGGGTCGGAGTCGCCGATCTGGCCCTCGGCCCGCAGCCCGAGGCCGCGGATCGCGTTCAGCGAGTCGTCCATGCGCTGGCCCGCGACCTCGATCGCGTCGTCGACGTCGGAGGCCCAGTGGGCTGCGCGCGAACGCGCCAGCGCCGGCGTGATCAGGAAGATCTCGCAATCGCGGCCTCGGCAGCGGTTGCCGATCTCCTCCAGCAGCGCCCGGCCGCCGACGGTCTCGTTGGCGACGACGAGGAGCCGGTGCTTGGCATCGCCGTCGGAGCCGACGGCGACGTGTCGCGGCAGCGAGCCGCGGGCGCTGCGATAGGCCATCCCAACCCCGAAGCCGATCAGCGCCGCGGCGAGGATGCCCCCGGCGGCAGGGCTGAACAACAGCGTGATCGCGACCACCACCGCGGCACCCACGCCGATGATCACCGCCAAGTGGAACACGTCGGCCTCGGATCGAAGCGGCGTGTGCATGCACCCCCAATACCACCGCGAAGCGCGTTTTAATCAGCAGAGGGGCTCGCTGGCAATCCAGTCGCCGGCGGTCGGGCCTCGCGCGGACTGCGGCCGCTTGCCGCGGCATTGCTCGAGCGCACCGGCGTGTCCGGCGCCAGGGCTGGGTGCGGCGGCGCGCGGAGCGACGCTCGGAAGCAGCAGCGGGACCGGGTTGATCGGAGTGTCGTAGCGGCGCACCTCGAAGTGCAGGTGGGGGCCGGTGGAAAAGCCGGTCGAGCCGACATAGCCGATCCGGGTGCCGCCTTCGACCCGCTCGCCGACCCAGGTCGTGACCGAGGAGAGGTGCGCGTACCAGGTGGTGTAGCCGAGCCGGTGCTGGACGACAACGAGGTTGCCGTAGCCAGCCGCGTTGTAGGCGGCGAAGATCGTCGTGCCGACGCCGGCGGCCTCGACCAGGGTCCCGTAAGGCACGGGGAAGTCGAGGCCCTGGTGGAGACGGCCACCGCCGCGCGGGGCGCCGAAGCCGTCGCCGATCGGGCCGCTCACCGGCCGGTAGAAGCTGACGGGACCGGCCGGGGTGCTCGGCGGCGTGCTCGGCGTCGAGCGGCCGCGCAGGGCCCCGAGCGTCGCCGGCCCGGCCAGTCCGTCGACGCCGATCCCGGCCGCTCGCTGAGCCCGCCGCACCGCCGCCTCGGTCAGCGGGCCGAAGAGGCCGTCGGCCCGCCCCGCCCCGCGGCCGGCACGCTGCAGCAGGAACTGCAGCGCCGCGACGTCCCAGCCGCGGTTGCCGCGCCGCATCGTGCGGCTTCCCAGACCCGGCCGGCCCCGCCAGCCGAGCGCCCGCCGCGTCCGCGGCCCGGCGATACCGTCGGTGGCGAGGCCGCGCCGCCGCTGCAACACCACCACGCCGCGCCGGGTCAGCGGTCCCCTGATCCCATCGACGTAGCCGTCGTAGAGCCGCAGCGCCTGCAGCGCCGACTGCAGAGCGGCGACGTTCGCCGGGGAGGCGTCAGCGCGTGCGGAAAACGCGAGCGCAACGACGATGAGCGCCGCCGCCCCGAGGACTCGGATCGGGCGCATCCATCAATAGTGGGTAACGATGAGCCCCGCTACAACCCCCTGAAACGAACCGTGCAGATCGAGAGGGCTTCAGCCGTTGACCGCCTTCTTCAGTTCCGCGCCGGGGCTGAACTTGGCCGCCGTTTTCGCGGCGATCTGCATCGACTCGCCGGTCTGGGGATTGCGGCCTTCACGGGCCGGCCGGGCGACCGTCGAAAATTTGCCGAAGCCAGTGAATTTGACCTCGTTGCCGGCCGCGAGCTGAGCGGTGATCTCCTCGATCGTCGCCTCCACCGCGAGCTTTGCCTGGCCCGTCTCGAGCCCGGTGCGCGCGGCCACCTGCTTTGCCAACTCATCCTTGGTCGTAACCGACATCTCGTCTCCTTGAGGTAGGGGCGCAAGGCCCGGTCGGGCCTGCTGTCCACAGGTTTCTACAGACCGGGGCGGGCGCTCCCCGCTGCTAGCGGTGCGCTTTTCCCGGTTTCGGCCCGAGCGTGAGGTTGACCTTGCCGCTCGCGGGCCTTGCCCCGGCTCCCGGAATCGAGGACTTGACAGCCAGGAGTGGCAGTCGCTTGCCCCTCCTCGCCCGCGGCTTCGTCACCGTGCCGAGCTTGCAGGCCGCCGCCGTCAACGCTGCTTTCGCCTGCGCCAGGGTCTTGCCGACCAGCTTCGGGACGACGCAGGCGGGGGTGGGGGGCGGCGGCGGGGGCAGAACGGGCGGCGGCATCTGGATCGGGATCGGTCCTCCATTCCCTCCGCCTGGATCCGGCGCCGCTTTCGCGCGCTGGTATGAGATCGGCGCCGAGCAGGCTGAGGTGTTGGCGCTTGCATCGGTGGCGCGCGCCGTGAAGGCCGCGGTGACTCCCGCAGCAACCTCGACGGCGATGCCGGGTGAGGCGAGATCGTCCGCGCTTCCAGTGACTACCGGCGAGCCCGCGCAGGTCGAGCCCGTATAGATCCTCACCGTCGACCCCACCTCGGCAGCGCCGAGGATTCGCGGAGCGCCGCTCGCGCCCGGCGAGGCCGGGTCGGTGCTGAGCAGCTGCGGCGTCGGTGGCGGGGCGCTGTCCTCCGTGTAGGAGACCGCTACCGAGCAGATCGAGGTGTGCGGCGCCAGGTCGGTTGCGCGCGCGGAGAACTCGGTGGCGGTGTTGTCCCCCACCGTGACGGCGATGCCCTGCCCGGCGAGCTGGGCGGCGGTGCCGCTGGCAATTGGAGCGCCCGTGCAGGTCGGGTTGGCGTATACGTCGACGCTGGTCCCGGGTTGGGCCGAGCCTTTCAATCGAGGCTGATTGCTGTTGGCAGGCGAAGCTGGGCTGGTGGCGAGCGTTGGTGCCGGAGGAGCCACGCCGTCGAAGAGATCGAGTGCCGCGGAAACGTCGAGGCGGCCGCCGGAGGTCGTTTTCCCGGCCAGCGTGGAGAGGCGGTCAACGCTCCTGAGCAGCCCTTGACGGACCTCGGTCACGCTCGCGCTCGGTTTCAGCGAGAACAGGAGGGCGGCGGCGCCGGTCACGTGCGGGGTCGCCATCGAGGTGCCGTTCAGAAAAGCGTATCCGCCCGGTTCGCCCAATTGCGCCATGCAGCGCAGCTGGATGTCGTCGAGCCAGACGCCGTTGCTGGCGGTGGGGTTGGAGCCAGCGGTGTAGCGGAAGGTCACCTCCAGTTTGCCGCCTTCGCTCAGCGAATCGAGAAATTCGTAGTAGAAGCGGCCGGAGCTTCCCGAGCCGAGACCGACCAACACCTCATCGTCGTAGCTGACTTCGTAAAAGAAGCTGCCGCCGAGGCCCCGCGAGACCGAGCGGGTGTGTTCCAGGCGGCAGTCTTGGAATCCCGCCGGCAGCGTGAAAGTGAACGTCGAGGCCCTGGTCGAACCGGCGACGGGAGTGGCGCCGGGCGAATCGCTCATCCCATAGGAGCCCAGCGGCGACTCATTGGTGCGCTCGAAGCCCCCATCGGCCCCGCTGTCGCTCCATTTGGCGTCGAAGTCGTCGATCTCGAAGTCCTGGTCGATGGGATAGCTGATCGGGTAAGTGCTGAGGGTCTCCGTTCCCGGCGCCCCGAGATCGACCGAGCTCGAGCCCCAGTTCGAGAATTCGGCCAGCTCGTCGGCCTGATCCGTCGCGGCGACGCAGATCACGTTGTTGACCGCGCTTTTCCCTTCGGCGAGCGGGTCGTAGACGCAGGGGTAGTGGGGTTCCACTTCGTTGCTGACGCCCTCGTTGCCGGCCGCGATCACGAAGAGGGTCTGCGGGCTAGCGGCGATCGCGTCGCGCATCGCGGCGCTGAAGTTTTCGCCCCCGAGCGACATGTTCGCCACCCGCGCATCCTTGGCGCCGGCGTAGTTGATGGCCTCGATCATGGACGAGTGCGGGCAGCCGCGATCATCGGCCAACACGTAACGGGAGCAGACCCGCAGGGGCATGATCCTGACGTCCTGGGCGACCCCGGCGATGCCGATCCCATTGTTCCCCTCGGCGCCGATCGTCCCTGCGGTGTGGATTCCGTGGCCGCCGCCAACCAGATCGTCGTCAGTAGGGTTGCTGTCGCGGACGGGCGTTTCGGCGTTGACGCCGACGAAGTCGGCACCGTGGAGATCGTCGATGATCCCGTTGCCGTCATCGTCGACATCGTTCGGCGTCTCCCCCGGGTTGTCCCAGACAACGTCGGCCAGGTCCGGGTGCTCGAACCAGTAGCCGCCATCGATGTCCGCGACGACCGTGGTCGGGGTGCCGACCGTCCGATCCCAGGCGCCGCTAGCGCTGATGTCCGCCCCCGCCAGGGCGCCGGCGAAGCCGTCGATGCCCAGCCCCGTGTTCTGGAGTCCCCAGAGCTGGCCGAACAGGGGGTCGTTGGGGATCGCGTCCTCGAAGTAATAGCCGTCGCGTTCGGCGAGGACGACGGCCGGGTCTGCCTCCAGCTCGCGGACTGCCGCTCCCGGCGTCTGCCCCGGCTCGGTCTCGACCAGCTGGAACCGCCGGTTGCCGAGATCATCGGCGAAATCGACGTCGGCTTCCTCACGGGCCGCACCGCGCTCGGCTGGGCTCGCTCCCGCAGCCCACTCGACGATCACCCGGTCCGGGGAAAAGATGACTGGAGCCGTCACCGGTGCGCTATCGCGGACCCGTTGCTCCTGCGTTGCCGAGGCGCCGGGGGGAACCAACAGCGCCGCGACCGTCGTAACTAGCAGCGCCAGCCCCAACCGTGGCATTGACCCCTCCCTGAGTCGATAAACAGAGCAGTATCCTAACGTAGGACCGCAGAGCGCTCGGCCACTCTGTCAGAGGTCGCGGCGCGAGAAGACCACAGCGGCGAGCGCCAGTACCCCGGCGAGGTAGACCACTGCCCAGGCGATCAGCCCGGGGCCGGCCGCTTCGGAGCCTCCGAACGGGCCCAGCTGCAGGACGACGCCGGTCAGGCCGGAGGTGTTGGAGATGAGGGCGTGCAGCCCGGCGGCGTAGAGGCCCTCGAAGGGCAGCGCCCAGCTGGCGACCCGGCCGATCGTGTGCAGCGAGTCGGAGTTGATCGCGTTGCCGATCTGGGCGAGCAGGCCGGCGGTGAGGCCGCCACCGAAGACCATGAAGACGACGATTCCCTGGGCGGTCAGGCTGAGCGCCGTTGAGGCGAGCAAGGAGAGGGCGGCGAGGATCGCGACGCCGAGCGCCAGGGCCAGGGCCGGGCCGAGGAGGTGGTCGGGCGACCAGTCGCCGGCGAGCGCGGTGATCGCCAGGGCGGCGAGGTAGACCGCGACGACGTAGGCGGCGGAGAGCAGGGCCGCGCCTGCGAACCGTGCCAGCAGCAGCGTGGTGCGGCCGATCGGTCGGACCACGATCGGCTGCAGGAGGCCGGTCTCCGCGTCCCCGCGCACGACCCCGAGCGTGAGGAAGATCGCCAGGACGGTGCCGAGGAAGAGGGTCGCGAACATCGCCAGCCCGAACAGGGTGGCGCCGGTGAACGCCCGCGAGTCGAGGATCCCGCTGTCGCCGGCAGCGAACTGGTCGACGTCGCGGAAGGCGAAGTGGGCGCCGAGCGCGTAGAGGGTCAGGAAGGCGACGGTGAGGACGAGCACGGCGAGGAAGACGCGGCGGCGGACTCCCTCCTGGATCGAGAGTCCCACCACGGTGGCGACGGAGACCAGGGTCGAGGAGCTCATCCGGTCTCGCCTCCGACTGCCTCGAGGTAGACGTCTTCGAGCGAGCTGTGGCGGACCTCGACCCGGTAGACGCGCTCGCCGGCCGCGACCAGGTCGGCGACGATCCGCGGCGCGTCCTCGCGAGTCGCTCCCTCGAACACCCGCAGGCCCGACTCCAGCTCGACCTCGACCGCTGCGGCGCCCTCCAGTTCAGCCGCCGTCCCGGCCCTGACGAGGCGGCCGCGGGCAATGATCGCGACCCGGTCGCAGACCAGCTCCACCTCGGTCAGCAGGTGCGAGTTGAGCAGCACCGAGACGCCGCGCCCCCGCACTTCCTGCAGCAACTGGCGGATGATCCGGCGGCCGACCGGGTCGAGAGCGCTGGTCGGCTCGTCGAGCAGCAGCAGGCGCGGGGAGCCAACCAGGGCCTGGGCGATGCCGAGGCGCTGCTGCATCCCCTTCGACATCGCCTCCACCCGCTTCTCGGCGGCGTCGGCGAGGCCGACCATCCGCAGCAGCTCGTGGCGCTCGCCGGCGCCGCCCGGGGAGCCGGCCAGGCGCTGGTGCAGCCGCAGCAGCTCGGTCGCCGTGCACCATCCGGGGAAGCGGAACAGCTCGGCCAGGTAGCCGAGCGCCGCCCGCGCCGGCGGCGAGCCCGCGCGCTGGCCGAGGACCTCGACCCGGCCGCTGCTTGGACGGACCAGGCCGCAGGCGATCTTGGTCAGGGTCGACTTGCCGGCGCCGTTGGGGCCGAGCAGGCCGACGACCTCGCCGGGGCCGATCCGCAGGTCCACGCCGGCCAGCGCCTCCTGGCCCCGGTAGGCCTTGCGCAGCTCCGTCACAGCCAGGACCGGCGGCTCGTTCAACTCGGCTCGCCCATTGCCGTGGCGACCAGCGAGCGGGGGCCGCCGTGGTCGCGGTGCTCGCACAGGTGGATGCCCTGCCAGGTCCCGAGCGCGAGCCTGCCTTCGGCGACCGGAAGGGTCAGGGACGGGCCCAGCAGGGCCGCCTTGATGTGGGCGGGCATGTCATCGTCACCCTCCAGGGTGTGGGTCCAGCACGGGGCGCCTGCGGGGACCGCGCGGTCGAACCAGGCCTCGAAGCCGCGCGGCTGGGCCGAGAGCCGGATCGTCCGCTGGACCCACATCAGCTGCCTGACTCACGGACCCGGCGGCGAAGGGCCTCGCGGGTTGCGTAGAGCGCCGGCAGGGCGGCGGTGTCCTTCGGCCGCCCGAGCTCTTCCTTCGAGGCGATCACATCGTCGATGGTGACCGCGCGGACCGAGAACTCGCCCAGCGCCAGCTCAATCGTCGCCACGTCCTCATAGCCGCCGATCGCAGCGGCGTGCGGAACTACGTCGAGCGGACCGGCCTCGGTATCGAATCGCTGCGCTCGCCAGCCGAGGAAGTCAGCTCCCTCCAGTTCGGTCGCGCCATCGCGGCCGGGCAGGCGGGCGCCGAGGGAGTTGAGGGCAGCGGCAAGACGGTCGGCGTTGTCGATGTCTCGCCGCGGCATCACGTCGAGGTCGAGCGTAACCGTCGGGTTGCCCTGGAGCCAGGCGGCAACGGCGCCGATCACGCAGAACTCGACGCCACGGTCGACGAGGGCGCGCAGCAGCCGCTCGGGATCGAGCTCACTCATCGTGGCCTCTCGCGAGCGCATGCAAACGGGCGTACCGGGAGAGGGCGCGGAGGCGCTCCACCGGCGTCTGCTCGAGCAGACGTTCAGCCAGCTCGACGTCCTCCTCATCGGGAACGATTTCGACGCCGATCCGCAGGCGACGCCCACAGGACTCCGCGAGCCGCTGGAGCGTCTCCCAAGATGGAGTCGCAGCGCCGCCCTCGTAGCGGGCGACTGCCGGCTGCGACGTTCCGGCCCGCTGTGCCAGGGCACGCTGGGAGAGCCCAGCGGTTAGTCGCAGTCGACGCAGGAGGGGGCCAAATTGGTCCATTCCATGATGATACCTGATCAGGTATCGATCTTCTCCCTTGCGCGAGCTGCCTCGATCCGAAACCATGCTCACGGGTCAACGACGAGGGGATTCGAGTGAAGCCAGTAGACACCGCCGGGTCTGCAGCAGACGCCGCACCGAAGGCGCTTTCCGCCGCGACCCTCTGCGAGGCGTTCCAGACGACCGCCGCGGAACGGGCGGAGGCGCCGGCGCTGCGGCTGAAAGACAGCGACTTCGAGGCGAGCTTCGGGGAGTACGCGGCGACCGTGCGGCGGCGCGCCGCCGGGCTCGCGGCCCTGGGGGTGCAGAAGGGCGACACGGTCGGCTTCATGCTGGTCAACCGCCCCGGGTTCTTCCTCACCGACTGCGCCGCGATGCACCTCGGCGCCGCCTGCTTCTCCGTCTACAACACCTCCTCGCCGGAGCAGATCGAGTACGTCGTCGCCGACGCGGCCAACCGGGTCATCGTCACCGAGCCGCAGTTCCTGGACCGGGTGCTGGAGGCGCGCGAGCGGGTCGACACCCTCGAGCACGTGGTGGTGCTCGGCGGCGAGGCGCCGGAGGGGACGATCTCGATCGAGGAGCTGGAGGCGATGGGCGACCCCGGCTTCGACTTCGAGGCCGCCTGGCGGGCGGTCGAGCCCGACGACCTGCTCTGCCTGATCTACACCTCAGGCACGACCGGGGAGCCGAAGGGCGTGCAGATCTCCCACGGCAACATCATGGGCGCCTGGCGTGCGGTGGACGGGGTCTTCAGGCCGACGTCGGGAGTGCGCCAAATCTCCTACCTGCCGAGCGCCCACATCGCCGACCGCTACTCCTGCCTGTACGCGCAGATGGTCCACGACGGCTGTATCTACTGCTGCCCCGACGTCGGCCAGATGATCGCCTACTCGATCGAGGTGCGGCCGACCGTGTGGACCGGGGTGCCGCGCGTCTTCGAAAAACTGAAGGCGGCGCTGGAAATGGGGATGGCGGTCGAGACGGATTCGGAGAAACGCAAGGCCACCGAGTGGGCGCTGGAGATCGGCCGCCGCTGGGTCGCCGCCTATATGGAGGGCGAGATTCCCGAGGCGCTGCAGGCCGAATGGGACCAGGCCGACGAGCTCGTCTTCTCGAAAGTCCGGGCCATGCTCGGCCTCGACCAGGTCGAGTGGTTCGGCGTCAGCGCCGCCCCCACCCCGCCCGAGGTGATCGAGTTCTTCCTCGCGATCGGGATCGAGATCTGCGAGCTGTGGGGGATGTCGGAGACCAGCGCGACCGCGACGCTGAATCCGCGCGGCCGGATCCGGGTGGGGACGGTGGGCCCGCCGCTGCCCGGGATCGAGGTGAAGCTGGCCGAGGACGGCGAGGTGATGGTGCGGGGGTCAGTGGTGATGAAGGGCTACCGCAACATGCCCGAGCGCACGGCGGAAACGCTGACCGAGGACGGCTGGCTGCTGACCGGTGACATCGGCGAGTTCGACGAGGAGGGCTACCTGAAGATCGTCGACCGCAAGAAGGAGCTGATTATCAACGCCGCGGGCAAGAACATGTCGCCGGCGAACATCGAGGCGAAGCTGAAGACGGCGACGCCGCTGATTGCCCAGGCGGTCGCGATCGGCGACCGGCGCCCCTACAACGTCGCGCTCGTGGCGCTCGACCACGAAACCCTGGCCGCGCGCGGGCTTGCCGCCGGCGACCCGGAGGTCGCGGCCGAGATCGAGCAAGCGGTGGCAGCCGCCAACGAGCGCCTCTCGCGAGTCGAGCAGATCAAGTACCACCGGCTGATCGAGGAGGAGTGGGTCCCCGGCGGCGAGGAGCTGACCCCGACGATGAAGCTGAAACGGCGGCCGATCGCCGAGAAGTACGCGGTGGAGATCGAGGCCCTGTACGGCTAGGTGCCCCGACCCGCTGGCTCCGAAATCCAGTGCGTCGCGACACCGAGATGGTCGCCGAGGCGCTCGAGGTGTTGGTCGAAGTGAAGGACGTCGATGCCCGCGGCCTGAGCCGCGGCGGTCACCGCCAGGTCGGTGAGGGGGAAACGGTGGGCGCCGTGTGAGCCCGCCGCTACCAACTCGCGCATCGTCGCCAGGGTCGCACGCTGAACGCTGCGGTCGACCGGCACCTCGTGCAGGCTCTCCAGGCTCTGCTCGACAACGGCGATTCCGTTGGCCCCCCGAGCGTCGACCATCAGCTCATAGCGAACCGGCCAGCACCAGCGGACGTCCCCGCGCCCGATCGCGCCCAGCAGCAGATCCCGCGCCCTGGCGTCCCGGCGAGCCTGCATCCAGGCGGAGGTGTCCGCGAGCACCGTTCCGGTCCCGTCCCACAGCCGAATCGACATCAGGCGGCAGGCGGGGCGTTCAAGCGATCGACGGCGTCGAGGTCGAGGTCGAACTGCTCGGATTCCATCGCCGCGAAGAGGGCTTCGGCGGCGAGGCGGCGGTTGCGGCCAGCCTCCAGCTCAGCCTCCGCTCCCCCGACAGCGAGGCGGCGCAGCAGCGTCGCATCGGCCTCGCGGGTGCCGGTGGCGGCGCGAACCCGCGCCAGCGCCTCCCCCAGCTCGGGGTCAGCGGTCACGGCGATTCGCGGGTGCTTGGAAGGCATGTCCAGCAGTGTAGCTCCTAGGAGCAACACCCTCCCAGCCGACATGGCAAATAGGCTCGCCCGCGCATGGCCCGCTCTCATCGCCTTCGAACCCTCGCCGCGACACTCGCGACCGCGCTCGCGGCAATCGCCTGTGTGGCGGCACCGGCTGGAGCAGCACGGCTCTCCGGCGAGGTGCTGGCGGGATGGGAGCCGGTCGGCAACTCCCGGGTGACGCTCTACGCGAGCGGGATCTCGGCCCCACTCGGCGCCGCCCGGACCGACGCCCGCGGCCGTTTCGAGCTCGACTACGCGCGGCCGCAGCGAAGCGCCGTCCTCTACGCCACCGCGGCCGGCGGCAGGACCCCGGCCCGGGCCGCTCTGCGCTTCCTCGCGGTCGCCGACCCGAAAGATCGGGCGCCGCGCCGGCTGGTCCTCAACGAGCAGACCACCGTCGCCGCGGCCTACTCGCTCTCGCGCTTCCTCCGTGGCAGCCGCCTGGCCGGTCCCTCGCCGGGACTCCCGAACGCCGCGGCGACCGTGCCGAACCTCGTCAGCCCGTCCACGGGGCGGGTCTCCCCCGTCCTCGCCCAGCCGCCGAACGGGCGCGCCACCCAAAGCCTCGGGACCTTCCGCACGCTCGCGGCGATCCTCGCCGGCTGCACCAGCGGCGGCGCCCGCGAGTGCCGCGCCCTGTTCCGGGCGGCCGCGCCGCCGCGCGGGCCGCGGCCCACCGACACGCTCGCCGCGGCCCACGCGATCGCGCTGCACCCGGCCGAAGGCGTCCGCCGCATCTTCCGCCTGCCCAGGTCGCGCGCGTACCCGCTTCAGCTGCGGCGGCCGCCGAGCTCCTGGGTCCTCTCCCTGAAGCACACCGACGCCGCCTACGACGGCCCCGGCAACATCGCCTTCGACTCGCGCGGCAACATCTGGGTGACCAACAACTTCGAGCCGCCCGGCACCGCGGCCGGTTCCTACGTGCTCGCGCTCGACCCGACCGGCAGCCCCCGGCTCGGCGAAGACGGCGCCCTCAGCGGCGGCGGCATCCTCGGCAACTGGTGGGGGGTCGCGGTCGACCAGCGCGACCGCGTCTGGCTCAGCAACTTCACCGGCAACGACCCCGAAGAATTCAATAGCCCCAACTTCACCGGGGGCCGCATCGTCTCCCAGTTCAGCGCCGCCGGCCGCACCCCGTACCCGAACGGGATCGTCACCGGCGACCTGCGCGCCCCGCAGGGAATCGCGGTCGACCAGCGCGGCAACGTCTGGGTCGCCAACCACGGCGGCGAATCGGTGACGCTGTACCCGCAGGGCGATCCCGCCCGGGCGCGGACGATCCGCGGCGGCGGTCTCTATAACCCGTTCACGATCGCGATCGACGCCGAGGGCAACGCCTGGGTCGACAACGGTTCGCTCGACTCCGAACGGGCCGGCAGCCTGACCCGGATCAGCCCGTCCGGCGAAGCGACCGGGCCCTTCACGGTCGAACGGATGCGCTCCCCACAGGGAATGGCGATCGACTCCGGCGGCAACCTCTGGGTCGCCAGCCTCGAGAACGACAACGTCACCTGGCTGGGGCCGGACGGACAGGTCAGGGGCCGGTTCCGGACGCCGAGCATCCAGGGCCCTTGGGGCGTCGCGGTCGACGGCGAGGACAACGTCTGGGTCGCCAGCTTCGTCGGCCAAAAGGTGACCCTGCTCTGCGGCCGGATCCGCGCCAACTGCCCACCCGGCACGCGCACCGGCGAGCCGATCTCCCCCCGTCGCCAGGGCTTCAGCAACGGCGGCCTGCAACACATCACCGCGGTCAAGGTCGACCAGTCCGGCAACGTCTGGGCGGCGAACAACTGGGAAAAGATCAAGCCCACCGTCGGCGGCGACGGCCTGACCCAGTTCATCGGCGCGGCATCGCCGGTGAAGACGCCGCTGATCGGGCCACCGCAGCGTCCCTGAACGGGTTAAGCAACGGAGAAACGGCCTCCGCCCCGCCGAGTGCCATGAGACGATCCGCGCCGAACGTGACCGAGTCCCTCCCGCTTTCCCGCCGTCAAGCGACCCTCGAGGGGCTTCCGACCTGGCTCGTCCTGATCGCGGTCGGGGCCGTCTACTTTGCGGTCGCGAAACTCGGCCTCGCCTTCGCCGCCGGCAACGACATCGTCTCCGCGGTCTGGCCGCCGAGCGGGGTCGCGCTGGCCGCGGTGGTCCTGCTCGGCTACCGCGTCTGGCCGGCGATCGCCGTCGCCGCCTTCCTCTCCAACGTGACTGGCGACAGCTCGCCGGCGGTGGCGGCCGGGATCGCCAGCGGCAACGCGCTGGCGGCGGTGACCGCGGGCTTCCTCCTCGCCCGCGCCAAGTTCGACCCGGCGCTGCGGCGGATCCGCGACGTCGTCGCGCTGGCGCTGCTCGGCGCCGGGGCGAGCACGGCGCTGAACGCGACGATCGGGGTCGCCTGCCTCTGGGCCGACGGCGTCGTCTCCAGTGGCGGCCTCTGGGAGTTCTGGAGGGTCTGGTGGCTGGGCGACCTGACCGGCGTCCTCCTGGTCGCCCCGCCGCTGCTGCTGATCGGCACCCGCAGCACGCCGCTGCCCCGGGCGCGGATCGCCGAGGCGAGCCTGGTGATGGCGGCACTGGTCGGACTTACGATCCTCATCCTCGACCAGGGCGTCACCCTCGCCTACCCGGTCTTCCCGCTGCTGATCCTGGTGGCGATGCGCTTCCGCCAGCCGGGCGCGGCGGCGGCGGCGCTGGTCGTCTCCATCCTCGGCGTCTACTTCACCGCCAACGGCGAGGGGCCGTTCGTCGGCGGCTCGAGCGCGATCGAGCTACTGCGCGCCCAGCTCTTCGTCGCCGTCGCCGCCGCCACGGCGCTGCTGGTGGCAGCGATGAGGACCGAATGGGAGCGCGCCGAGGACGCCCTGGCCAAGCAGCGGCTCGCCGAGGAGCGGCTCGAACACATGGCCCTGCACGATCCGCTCACCGGCCTCCCCAACCGGGCGCTCTTCCTCGACCGGCTCGAGCACGCGCTGGCCAGTGCCCGACGCCCGCAATCGCACCTCGCCGTCTTCTTCTGCGACATCGACGGCTTCAAGCACGTCAACGACGGCTTCGGGCACGAGGCCGGGGACGAGCTGCTGATTGCCCTCCCTCCCCTCCTGCGCGAGGCGCTGCGCCCGGCCGACACGGTTGCGCGCTTCGGCGGCGACGAGTTCGTGATCCTCTGCGAGGACCTCGAGTCGGAGACAGACGCGGTCACGGTCGCCGAGCGGATCGCCGCCGCCTTCGCCAAGCCGCTGAAGATCGAGGGCCGGGTCCACCACGTCAGCGTCAGCGTCGGGGTCGTCTTCGCGGCGGCCGAGGAAGCGAGCGCAAGCGGGATCCTGCGCGACGCCGACGCGGCGATGTACCGGGCCAAGGACGCCGGCAAGGGGCGCTTCGCGCTCTTCGACGAGTGCATGCGCGAGCGGCTCCTGGAGCGCCTGCGGACCGAAGACGACCTGCGCCGGGCGATCGAGCGGCGCGAGTTCCGGCTCGAGTTCCAGCCGGTCGTCTCGCTGGCCAGCGGCGAGTTGGTCGCCGCCGAGACCCTGCTGCGCTGGCAGCATCCGCGGCGCGGGACGCTGGCGCCGGGGGAGTTCATCGGCGTCGCCGAGGAGAGCGGCCTGATCGTCGAGCTGGGCACCTGGGTGATCGGCGAGGCCTGCGCCCGCGCCGCCGCCTGGAATCGGGGCGCGAGCGAGAAGCCGCTGGCGGTCTCCGTCAACCTCTCGGCGCGCCAGGTCGCGGACTCCGACCTCGCTGCCGTCGTCACCACCGCCGTCGCCCGCAACGAGCTCGACCCCTCGCTGCTGGCGCTGGAGATCAGCGAGAGCGTCCTGCTCGAGCAGGGAGACGCCTCGCTGGAGAACCTGCGGCGGCTCGAGGAGCTGGGGGTCGCCCTCGTGCTCGACGACTTCGGGACCGGCTACTCGTCCTTCGGCCACCTGAAGCGGATCCCGCTGAAGCGCCTGAAGATCGACCGCGGCTTCATTGCCGGCCTCGGCGAGCGCGAGGAGGACGAGGCGATCGCGGCTGCGATCCTCTCCATGGCGCAGACGCTGGGCGTCGCCGTGACCGCCAAGGGCATCGAGACCGAAGCGCAGCTGCGCTGGCTGCAGGATCACGGCTGCGAGTTCGGCCAGGGCTACCTGCTGGCGAGGCCGCTGCCGGCGGAGGACCTGCTGGCCAGCGGCGATGGTCTGGGCGGCGACCCGGACCCGCGCCGCCTCTTCCTCGCTTAGGCGAGGACCGGCCTGTTCGTCCGCGCAACTGCTCAAGTCCTGCAGATCCAATAGCGTCGCGCCGTGCCCGCCGTCGCGATCAGACCTCTTTTCAACCCGCGGATCGGGGCGATTCTCGCCCTCACTGCACTTGCGCTCCTTCTTCTCGGCAGTGGCAACTTGCGCCCGTCGCCCGTTCCCGACGAGCCAAGCGTGCCCAGCTCAGCCGCGATCCTCTCGGCGCCCCTCGCCTTCGAGCCCGACGCCGGCAGGTTCGGCGGCGGCGTCGACTTCGTCTCCCATTCGGTCGCCGGCGGGACCCTCTACCTGAGCTCGGGCGACGCGATCCTCAGCGTTCCCGCCGGCGACCGCACGCGGAGCCTGCGATTCGACCCGATTGGAGCCTCGCCATCGCCCCGTGCCGTCGGCCTCGGCGAGCTGCCCGGCAAAGCGAACAGCTTCATCGGCGCCGACCGCTCCGCCTGGCGAAGCGGGATCCCCACCTACGCCAGGGTGCGCTACCGGTCCATGTATCCCGGCATCGACCTCGACTTCTACGGCAACCAGCGCCAGCTCGAGTACGACTGGCGCCTCGCCGCGGGCGCCGACCCCGGACGGATCGCGGTCGCCCTGCGCGGCGCCGACTCGGCCCGGATCGGGGCCGGCGGCGCGCTCGTCCTCGGTCTCGGGGCCGCCAAAGTGCGGCAGGCAGCCCCCGTCGCCTACCAGTGGATCGACGGCGAGCGACGTTCGGTCCCGGCGGCCTTCACGCTGCGCGGCGATCGCCTCGGCTTCGAGCTCGGCCGCTACGACCGCTCGCGACCGCTGGTGATCGACCCGATCCTCTCCTACTCGACCTACCTGGGCGGCGCGCTCGACGATTTCGGCGCCGACGTCGCGGTCGATCCCGAGGGCGGCGTCTATGTCGCCGGGCTAACGTTTTCGGCCGACTTCCCCGCAATCGACAAGGCTTTCCCGGACCAGGCCCTCACCGACGGGTTCGTGACCAAGTTCGAGCCGGACGACGACGGCCAGATGCAAATCGCTTACTCGACCTACATCGGCGCCTCGCTCGACGATTCCGGGGTCGCGGTCGCAGTCGACTCAGACGGCGCCGCCTACATCACCGGCCGCACCACCTCGACCAACTTCCCGACCGTAGACCCGCTAGCCGGCCCCGCCGGCGGCGACCTCGCCAGCTCCGACCTCTACGTCGCCAAGTTGAGCCCGGACGACGGCGGCGAAGTGGCACTCGACTACTCGACCTACGTCTCGGGCGGCATTTCCGAGTTCGCCGCCGGCATCGACGTCGACGCGCAGGGTGCCGCTTACGTGATCGGATCCACCGACTCCACCGACTTCCCGCTGCAGGATCAGTTGCTGACCGACCAGCCCGGAAACGACGTGGTCGTCTTCAAGATCAACCCACACTCGAGCGGGCCAGTGACGCTTGCCTACTCCACCTACCTTGGCGGCAACGGCGCCCAGGAGGCCGGCAGCGACATTGCTGTCGACGAGCAGGGCGCCGCCTACATCACCGGCCGCACCGACTCGACGAACTTCCCACAGCAGGACCTGCTGCAGGGCGACCAACCCGGCATGGATGTGTACGTGACCAAGCTCGACCCCGACGATGGCGGCGCCGTCAGCCTCGCCTACTCGACCTACCTCGGCGGCTCGGAAAGCGATTTCGGGAGCGGCATCGCGGTCGACCAGGTTGGCGCTGCCTACGTGGTCGGAGGTACCGCGTCGACCAACTTCCCGACCAGCGGCGCATCCCAGGGCGACCAGCCGGGCCAGGACGGTTTCGTCACCAAGCTCGCCCCCGACACCGGCGGCGCAACCACTTTCGGCTACTCGACCTATCTTGGCGGTGCGGCCGAAGACACCGTGGCGGCGGTCGATGTCGTCGGCGATGCCTACGTCACCGGCACCACCCTCTCGACCGATTTCCCGACCGCCGGTGCGATCCAGGGTGTCGTCGGCGGGCGGGAAGCCTTCGTCTCCCAGCTTCGCCAACCCACCCCCGGCGCCCAGGTCCAGCTCCCCTTCTCCACCTACTTCGGCGGCTCCGGCGACGACGAAGGCAGCGCGATCGCAGTCGGCCCCGGCGCAGCCACCTTCCTCGCAGGCTCGACCAGATCCGACAACCTGACCCTCCTCCGGGAGTTCCAGGGGAACCAGGGCCTCTACGACGCGTTCGCTGCCAAGCTGGAAGAGCCAGTCGTGGCCGAGGACCCCGAGGCAAAACCGCCAGTGGTTGTTCCGCCGAGCGGTGCTCTCGACACCCGAATTACGAAGCGGCCGACGAAAGTCGTAAAGACCAAAGGCAAACGCGCCCGCGTCACGTTCCGCTTCACGGCCTCGCGCCCCGGCGCCAGCTTCGAGTGCGCCGTCGACGACAAGCGCTTCTCCCGCTGTAGCTCGCCCTTGACGATCAAAGTCCCGGCGCAGGAGAAAACCCGCCGACACCGCTTCCGGGTGCGGGCGGTCGATGCGGCCGGCAACCCCGACTCGACGCCCGCTCTCGCCCGCTTCCGCGTTCGCCGGGATGTCCCGTAAGACAAATTCGACGGGCGTCGCCCTGGTCGCCCTGCTGCTGGGAATGCTCGCGATCGGGACCACCTCCGCCCTCGGGCATGTGACCGAGAGGTCCGGGCCCTTCGAGGTCGAGTTGGGCTGGGGCGAGGAGCCGCCTCAGGTCGGCCATGAGAACTTCGTCGAGGTCCTCGTCTCCGATGCCCGCGGGGCGCCGGTCTCGGTGCCGCCGGGCGCGCTCTCGGTCGAGGTCGTCTATGGCAGCGCGGCGTTGACGCTGCCGCTGGTCCCGACCGCCGCGAAGGGCAGTCTCGAAGCGAAGCTCACCCCCACCCGCCCGGGCACCTACACCTTCCACGTCAGCGGCACCGTCCGGGGGCAGTCGCTCGATGCCAGCGCCACCTGCTCAGAGGCGACCTTCGAGTGCGTGGAGGCGACTGCCGGAACCGAATTCCCCGTCGAGGACCCCTCGGCCGGCGAACTCGGGCAGCGGCTGATCAGCGAATCGGCTCGCCTCGCGGAGGCGAATGACAGCGCCGACAGCGCGCGCACTCTGGCAATCGTCGCCCTCGCGCTCGCAGCAGTCGCATTGGCCGCCTCTGTACGAGCGGTGCGCGGGCGCCGCGGGAGCAGCAGAAGCTGAGACTGCGAGCAGCCGCCGCGCTCTTGTTCGCTGCTCTCGGGGTGGCGATCTCTCCGGCGAGCGCCTCAGCTCACGCGGGCCTGCTCGGCTCCGAACCGGCGGCCGGCGCGAGGCTCGGCGCGCCGCCGGAGGCGGTACGGCTCTCCTTCTCAGAGCTGCCCGAGGCCTCACTGTCGGAGATCCGGGTGCTGGGGCCGGGCGGAGCGCCGGTGCAACTGGGTCGCCCAAGGAAGGCAAGCGGCGACCCGCTCGCTCTCGAAGTCCCCGTAAAGCGCCTGGCGCGGGGCGTTTACACGGTGAGCTGGAAGATCTTCTCGGCCGTGGACGCACACGCGACGAGCGGAACCTTCGCCTTCGGCGTCAGAGCTTCTCCGGCCGGTGTCGCGACGTCTGAGGGCGCGACGACCCAATCGAGCTCCATGTTCGAGCTCCTCGCGCGCCTGATCTTCCTGCTCGGGACCGTCGCGCTAATCGGCGGCGCGGTGGCGGGGGTGGCGCGCTTCGGTGGAAGCTCGGGCAGTGATCTCGCCCTCGCCGCCGGCGGCTGGGCCGTCGCGGCGGGCGGGCTGGTGCTGCTCGCCGCTGCGCAGCGGAGCATTGCCGACTCCCCCCTCGGCGAGCTGCTCGACACCTCCGTCGGGCAGGCATTGATCTGGCGCGCTGCCGGCCTCGCGCTCGCCGCCTCGGCCCTCCTCGTCGCTTGGCGTAAGCCGAAGGTGCGGCGAGCCGCGCTGGCCGTCGCCGCCGGAGGTGCCCTGGGGGCCGTCCTCGCCCACGTCGGTGCCGGCCACGCCGGGGCGGGTGGCTGGCCGTCCGCCGTGGCCGTCTCCGCCCAGGTCTCCCACTTTGCGGCGGCCGGAGTCTGGTTCGGAGGCCTCGCGGCGCTGCTCCTTGGATTCCGCGGAGCTCATGATTCCGCGAGGGAGGCCGCGATCAGCCGATTCTCGGTTCTCGCCCTCGCCTCTCTCCTGGTCGTCTTCGCCACAGGCATCCTGCGGGCGGTGGACGAGCTCGGCTCCCCGGGGGAGCTGCTCTCCAGCGGCTACGGGCGCGCCGTGCTCGTCAAGCTCGCCCTGATCGGACTGATCGCCGCGATCGCGGCTCGCAATCGACGCCCTCGCGGACCGACCGCGTTCCGCGATCTCGCCGCCTTGCCGCGCAGGGCAAGGCGCGAGCTGGCACTGGCAGTGGCTGCGATTGCCGTCGCGGCGCTGCTGGGGACGCTTGCGCCGCCGGTCTCGGGAGGATCCGAGCCGGCGGGACTCTCGGTCACCGGCGAAGACTTCGGCACGACCACCCGGGTGGAGCTGAGCACCGCCTCGGACGAGCCCGGCCCGAACCTCTTCACAGTCCAGGTCGAGGACCCCGACTCGGGCGAGCGGATCGCGGTCGACGGGGTCAGCCTTCGCTTCAGCCCTCTGGACGACCCGGGCTCACCATCCTCCTCACTGAGGCTCTCCCCCGGTCCTGACGACGTCTACGTCGGCTCCGGCCCAGACCTGGCATTCGACGGTCGTTGGCGGGTGGACGCCCTGGTCGAGCGTCGCACGGGCGCGGTTGAGATTCCCCTCGAGCTCGACCTTCCGGTTCCGGAACACTTCGTCTCGACCCGGAACGCCCCCGGTTCGCCCGACCCTCCCGAGTACACCATGCAGACCGAGAACGGCTACATCCGGATCTCGCCCGACCCCGACCGCCCCGGCCCCAGCCGGGTCTACGTGAGTACCTACACCGTGTTCGAAAACAGCGCTGCGACCGACCAGCTGGTCCTCACAGCGGCGGCTGCGGGCGATCCGCCGACCCAGCAGCCCGTCCGCCGGCTCGGAATCTCGAGGTTCGTAGCCGACGTCGACCTCGAGGCCGGCCCGTTCGAAATCGGGGTCGTGGCGCGGACGCGCGATGGAACCCGTTTGCGCGGCGTCTTTCAGATCGATATTCCCGAATAAGCGCTTAATTCAGAGGCGGATCTGCTCTACCCTGGCCCTGAATGCCGGGGGCTGGGGAGAGCGGTTCATCGGGCTTGCGCCGTCGTCGCCTCGTCGCGCTGACGACCGCCTTCATGGTGGCGGCGGCCGCGTTTCTGGCGATCGCCAATCCCTTCGTCTCGGCGACCTCAGGTGGAGACCCCTACAGCGTGCCGCCCGTCGTCGACACCGACCCGGCGGCGAACGTCGTCGAGACGACGCTCACGGCTGAAGAAGCGACGGTCGACATCGGCGGCGGTGTGGAGGCCCACGCGCAGACCTTCAGCGGACAGGTGCCGGGCCCGACCTTCGAGCTGAACGTCGGCGACACCGTGATCGTCCGCTTCCAGAACCACCTCAGGTACCCCAGCGGCATCCACTGGCACGGGATCGAGCTGGCAAACGCCGTCGACGGCACGCCGGTCACGCAGGACATGGTCCCGGCGGGCGGCTCCTTCATCTACAAGTTCACCGTCCCGCGCCCGGGGATCTACTGGTACCACCCGCACCACCACGCTTCGACCAACCAGGTCTTCAGGGGGATGTACGGGATGATCGTGGTCAGGGATCCCAACGAGGCCCAGCTGCAGCAGTTCGGCGTCCTTCCCTCGGCCGCGCAGACCAGGGAGATCGTGCTCAGCGACACCACGGTGTGCGAGGAGCCAGGGAGCAATCCGGGAGTCGCCGTCGGCGAACCGCACGCCTACGACGACAACAACGACGACACCCCGGCGGTCACCGCACCCTGGGCCGGAAGCAGCGTCGCCAACGCCCTGCCGGCGCAGGCCGAACCGTCGCAGAAGAACCTCTGCGAAGGGCCAAACGTCATATCCGGCAGCGTCGAAAACCCCTACCCGGTAGATGAGAACGGGGATCCGAAGGAGCCGTTCGCAGCCAGCGACATCCCAAGCATCCAGACCAAGCTTCACGCCGGCCGGACCAACGAGGGCACGATCGTGCTCACCAACGGCAGAAACGTCGGGGCTCGGGCGGGAGGCCCGAAAGAGGCGGGCTACGTTCCCGGCGCTCTTGCCGCGGATGCATCGACGCTCGATGTGCAGCCGGGGCAGGGGTTGCGCCTGCAGATCGTCAACGCCGCTACGACCCGCATCATGCGCCTGCAGCTGACGGAGGCCGATGGAGACCTCGTTCCGCTCTACCGGGTCGGGGGCGAAGGCGGCCTGCTGAATAGCGCCGTCCTCGAAGGCGGCACGCAGGGTGGCTGGGAGACGAAATTCACCCAGGGCGAGATCCTCCTCCTGCCCGGCCAACGGGCGGATGTCGTCGCGGCGATTCCGCCGACGCCGACGAGTGGCGTTCTGACGCTCTGGACCGGGGACTACGAGCGGTTGGGGGGCGGCTACGTGAACATCCCAACCGTTCCGGTGATGCACCTGAACCTCTCCGGGCCGACGGTGAGCCCGCCATACAAAATCGAGGTCGGGACCGAACTGCGCGACGCAACCGGGGACCCGATCTCGTTCCTCGGTGAGCCGACGGCGCCGCTTCTGGACCCGGCCGAGTTCGACCCGCCCAAGGACGGCCTCAGCGCTCAGAACATCACGCTGACCGCAAACGGCACGACCGAGCTCGGCATCGACGGGACGTTCGGGACCCACGAGGTGGAAGGCAGCTATGTGAACGCACCCCACCTGGGCTCGAGCCGCTACGCGAAGGAGGGCGACATCCTCGAGCTGAGCGCGGAAGACCGGACCGGCGCGCACCACACCTTCCACCTCCACGGCTTCTCGTTCCAGCCGATCAAACTGGACGCCGCGCCGCTCGGGCCAGGCGGGGACGACTTCACCTGGCCCTACCCCGAGTTCGTCGACAACCTTCACGTCCCGCCCCACTACCGGCTGACCTTCGGGGTCAAGCTGGACCCGAGGACGCTGGCGGACGGGGTCACCCCGGGCGGCGCGCTCGGCCGCTGGGTCTTCCACTGCCACATCTTCTTCCACCACACCGACGGCATGGTCAGCGAGCTCGTGGTCACCGATCCGAGCGGAAACGAGCCGCCGAACGTCAACGTCGACGACGCCGAACCAAACGTGAACGCGGGCGCAACGGCGACGGTGACCGGCGCCTACAAGGACCCCGACGGCGATCCGGTGTCGCTCAACGCGTCGCGGGGCCACATCGTCGACAACGGCGACGGCAGATTCACCTGGACGGCCCCGACCTCCTCCTCCGACAGCAGCCAACTCGTCTACATCACGGCAACTGACTCGCGTGGGCTCAAGGGTCAAATCCCGTTCTATCTCCAGGTCGGGCCAGCCGCCCCGGAGCAGCTACCGGGCCCGAAAAATCAGGCGCCGATCCTGGCAGGGCTCAAGGTCACCCCTAAGGTCTTCGCCGCCGCCAAAGGCACGACAAAGCTGAGGCAAGCGAACGCGAGCAGGAAGAAGCGGGGGACCAAGATCCACTTCAACCTCTCGGAGTCGGCAAGCGTGCGGTTCACCGTCAAACGGGTCCGCCCCAAGAATCCGAGGGTGAGCACTCCCTCGTTCAGCCGTCAGGTGAGTAAAGCCGGCAGCGCGACGATCGGCTTCACGGGTCGCTTCAAGAAGAAAAAGGCGCTACCGCCCGGGAAGTACCAGCTCACAGCGGAAGCGACCGACAGCGGCGGACTGAAGTCGAAACCGCTCACCACGACGTTCCGGATCGTTCGCTAGCTAGCGCCGCCGCTTTTTCTTCTTGACGCAGCGCGTCTTGCCCCCGACCTTCTTCTTGACGAAGCCCTTTTTGCAGCGCAGCGTGGCGGGGGGCCGGGGTATCGTCAGTGGCGGCGGGATCGATGCGAGCGGCGGCATCAGGGGCGGCACGACGGCGACCGAGTTGTTGACCTCCCAGGCGTATGCCGCCGCCGAGCCCTGGTTGCCGGCTTTGTCGGTCGCGCGCACCTTGAAGGTGTATCTCCCATCGGCGAGACCCGCGTAGGTCGCGCCGGTGGACATACAGGAAGCGAAGCTGTCCGTTTGGCCTTGTTTGGCGAGACTACATTCGAACGTAGAACCCAGCTGGCTGGCTTCGTAGGTGAACGCAGCGCTCACCCCCGGGCTCGGGTTGGCCGGAGCGGTCGTGATCGTTGCCGTCGGCGCTTGGGTGTCGACGAACCAGGTGTAGACCCTCGAAATCCCGGTTCCCAGAGAGTTGACTGCGCGGACCTGGAAGGTGTGGCTCCCATCCGCCAGAGGGCCATATTCGAGCGGCTCGTCGTGGTCGTGGACGCAGGCGACAAAGGGAGCTGTGTCGAGTTTGCATTCGAATGCGGCTCCCGGGGGCGTCGAGTGGAAGACGAATTGCGCGAAGGTAGATTGCGTCGGGTTCGGAGGTTTGGACTCGATCTGCGCGGTTGGAGTCTCACAGTCGGTCTCCGTGATCGCGCTCGCGTTGCTGCGGGGGTTGGGCGCCTGCTCGCTGAAATCGGTGGCGCTGTTGTCGCTGTCATCCTCGCTCTCCAAGATCGTGGCGCAGCCGGGCGCGATCGATCGGCGGAGGGCTTTGCCAGCCGTGACACCGCTTGGGCTGGCGGGGCTTCCCACCACCAGTGGTGGCGCGTGCGCTGGAAGGGGGCCGATGAAGTTGCCCCAGGCGACGCAGTCGGGTGGTTCGCCCTCGACCCAGCAGACCGCGCCCCCACTTGCCGAGAGATTCAGATTGGGGTCAGGCTCGTCCGTGCTGGGGCCGTCGGGAAAAGCGGCCGTGTAGCCGGGACCGGTGATCAGCACCATGGCATTGTTGAGACTGGCCGGGCTGACGTGGTTCGGCAGGTTGAAATTGTTGGCGATGGTGCCGTTCGCGTTGTAGGCGACGAGATGGTGGCCGCCGACCTGGTTCTCGCCGATGTCGAGCGTTTGCAGCATCACGTAGCTGGCGTTGCCGGCCGGGTACACCTCACGTACTTTCATCAGGTGGAAGGTGGCCGAAGCCGGTGCCGCGCAAAGCAGCAGCCCCGCCATCGCGAAACCGACCAGCCAACGCGCGAACCGCGTCGGCCCACTGTTCCACCGACTCCGATCCCTGCCTTCCGCCCCCTGCGAACTCACCTTTTTGACGGTAACGCAAACCAGATCGGGCAATAGTCACACGTTTAGTAAAAACCCATACCGAGCGAAGGGGTCAGCTATACAGTCGTCGAGATCCTTAGCAGTCGAATACCGAGCTATCTGGGGGCAGGGATGAGCAAGTATCTGATTCGAGCTGCGGTAATCGGGGCCGCGATCGCGCTGCTGGCGGCGGCGAGCGCATTGGCGAAGCCCGAGGTAGCTCGGGTTGGAAACCTCATCCTCCACGACAACGGCGGCATTACGCCGACCAAACTACCCAGACATGAACAGGCGCCGGTTGCGGCCCATATCAACGGCAAGATCTCGACCGTTGACGGCAGCCACCCTCCCGCCCTGAAGGCGGTGATCGCCGACTTCGACAAGAACATCAAGGTGAACGCCAAGGGCCTGCCGGCGTGCAAGCTGAACCAACTCCAGGCGCGGGACACCAAGACGGCGGAAAAAGCCTGTCCCGACGCGATCGTCGGCTCTGGGGAGGCCGAGGTCGCGGTGTCCTTCCCGGAACAAGCGCCGTTCGGCGCCACGGTTCTCTACATCCACGCCTACGTCTCCGTCCCGGCGCCGACCGCGGTCGTCGCCACGGTCAAGGTCTCCAAGATCAACCGCGGTCACTTCGGTCAGCACGCGACCGTCGATGTCCCGGTGATCGCCGGCGGCGCCGGCTCGGTCACCAAGTTCAGGCTGAAGGTCGACCGCAAATTCACCTACAGGGGCAAGAAGCAAAGTTACCTGACCGCCAGCTGCCCGACCGGGGTCTACTACGCCGAAGGCATAGTCGAATTCACTGACGGGCCGACGCTGGAGGTCAGCCACATCCTGCCCTGTGCTCCGAAGGACTGAAAAGAAACGTTCTAAAGCTTCTCGGTCGGAGAATTCAGGCCGTTATCCTTCGACGATGCCGCAGCTGAGGTCCCACACCGTCACCCACGGCCGCAACATGGCCGGTGCCCGCTCGCTGCTACGGGCGGCCGGGGTCGCGCGCGAGGACATCGGCAAGAAGCCGATCGTCGCCGTCGCCAACTCCTACACCCAGTTCGTCCCCGGACACACGCACCTGGCCCCGGTCGGACGGGTCGTCTGCGACGCGGTCCAGGCCGCCGGCGGCATCGCCCGTGAGTTCAACACGATCGCGGTGGACGACGGCATCGCGATGGGCCACGGCGGCATGCTCTACTCGCTGCCCTCGCGCGACCTGATCAGCGACAGCGTCGAGTACATGGTCAACGCCCACTGCGCCGACGCCCTGGTCTGCATCTCCAACTGCGACAAGATCACCCCGGGCATGCTCAACGCCGCTCTGCGGCTGAACATCCCGACGGTGTTCGTCTCCGGCGGCCCGATGGAGGGTGGGACCGCGGTTCTGGTCGACGGCACCGTGCGTAAGCGGATCAACCTGATCACCGCGATCGCCGACGCCGTCGCCGACACCGTCAGCGACGAGGACATGGACCTGATCGAGGAGGCCGCCTGCCCGACCTGCGGCTCCTGCTCGGGCATGTTCACCGCCAACTCGATGAATTGCCTGGCCGAGGCGCTGGGCCTGGCGCTGCCAGGCAACGGCTCGACCCTGGCGACCCACACGGCGCGGCGCGAGCTCTACGAGGACGCCGGCGCGACCGCGGTGAAGATCGCGCAGCGCTACTACGAGGAAGACGACGAGAGCGTCCTGCCACGCGCGGTCGCGACCCGCGAGGCGTTCGAGAACGCGATGACGATGGACATCGCGATGGGCGGCTCGACCAACACCATCCTCCACCTGCTCGCCGCCGCTCAGGAGGCCGAGGTCGACTTCACGATGCGCGACATCGACGAGCTCTCACGCCGCGTCCCCTGTATCTGCAAGGTGGCGCCGAACGGCGACTACCTGATGGAGGACGTGCACCGGGCCGGCGGCATACCCTCGATCCTCGGCGAGCTGCGCCGCGGCGGTCTTCTCAACGAGGAGGTCAGCACGGTCCACGCCAAGACGATGGACGAGTGGCTGGGCAGCTGGGACGTGGGCGGGCCCAAGCCCTCCGAGCGGGCGGTCGAGCTCTTTCATGCCGCGCCGGGCTGCGTGCGCTCAGCGACCGCGTTCTCGCAGTCGGAGCGCTGGGATTCGCTCGACCTCGACCGAGCCGAAGGCTGCATCCGCGACGTCGAGCACGCCTATACCGCCGAAGGCGGTCTGGCGATCCTCTACGGCAACCTCGCCGAGCGCGGCTGCGTCGTCAAGACCGCCGGCGTCGACGAGTCGCTGCTGACCTTCAGCGGCCCGGCCGTCGTCGTCGAGTCCCAGGACCAGGCGGTCGATCTGATCCTCAGCGGCGGCGTCAAAGCCGGCGACGTGGTCGTGATCCGCTACGAGGGCCCGCGCGGCGGGCCCGGCATGCAGGAGATGCTCTACCCGACCTCCTACATCAAGGGGCTCGGGCTCGGTAAGGAGTGCGCGCTGATCACCGACGGCCGTTTCTCCGGCGGCACCTCCGGCCTCTCGATCGGACACGTCTCCCCGGAGGCCGCGGGCGGCGGTGCGATCGCCCTGGTCAAGGACGGCGACACGATCGCGATCGACATCCCCTCGCGGGGAATCCAGCTCGAGGTCGATGACGAGGAGCTGGCGGACCGCCGGCGTGCGCTCGAGGAGTCAGGCGGCTACGCCCCGCTGGCGCGCGAGCGCGTCGTCTCCCCCGCCCTGCGCGCCTACGCGGCGATGGCCACCTCGGCCGACACCGGCGCCTTCCGCGACGTCCGCGCGATCGAGCGGGCCGCGGCGCTGGGGCCGATGCAGGATCCGGCAGCGGTCTAACCGCGGGCCTTATTCGATCGGATCGCCGTCGGCGAATGGCGCGTCGCGCTGAGCGAACGCCTGCTTGAGGCCTTCCCGCATCGCGGTCTCCACGAACTCCTCGGTGCCGGAGGCCTGCCGGCCGAGAATGTCCTGCATCACCGCCGTCTCCTGCAGCAGCGTGCGTCCCATCAGATCGAGGCCGCGATTGATCACATGCTTGTTGACCGTAAGCAGATCGCGCGGAATCGACGAGATCCGCGTGGCCTGCCGCAGCACGTGCTCGTCCAGCGCCTCAGCGGCGAGCGCTTCGAGCGCGAACCCGATCTCCACCGCTTTCGCCCCGGTGACCGAGTCGCCGCTGAGGAGCAGCCGCTTGGTCCACTGCGGGCCCAGCTGGTAGAGCCACATATGCGTGGCCGGAGCACCCATCGAGCGCACCGCCGGGTAACCGATGCGGGCGTCGTCGGCGCAGATGATCAGATCGCAATGCAGCGCCAGATCGGTCCCGGCCGCCAAGCAGGCTCCGTGGACCTGGGCGATGGTCAGGATCGGCAGCCGCCAGAGCCGATCGAAGATGCGGCTGTCGGCGCGCACCTCCTGCGCCTTCGCGATCGGCGATGGGGGGGTCTCGCCCTCGACCGGCGCAGCCCCCGCGATGTCATACCCCGAGCAGAAGCTCTTGCCTGCTCCGCGCAGGACGAGCACCCGCGTCCCCGCGTCTGCCTCGACCTTCGAGATCAGGTCGAGCAGCTCCTCCATCAGCTCGACCGAGAGGGCGTTGCGACGCTCAGGCCGGTTCAGCGTCACCCGCAGGACCGAGCCGAACCGCTCCAGTTCGAGGGTCTCGTACCCCTCAGGATTCATGATCGACTTTCGACGATCCGGGCCTCGCGACCAAGCGAGACCCGGATCGCATCGGGCTCAGGACCAGAACGCCAGGTCGCCGTCACCGGTGACGCCGATGAACGACCCCACCGCCACACGACCCTCGCCATCGGGCGAAGAGGCCACCTCGTGCGCATTGCGGGAGTTGAAGACCATCAGGATGCCGGGCTCAGGAGCAACTTCCACTCGCCGTGAGTCCTTGAAGAGGTCGCGGTCGTAGTCGTAGAAGCGGAAGGTGGCGTGCTCCTCCATCTTCGGCTCCCAGGGGGCGTCGTAGACAATCAACTCGCCGCCGCCCTCGCCGGGGGCTGAGAAGAAGAGGTTCCAAGCAAACTGACCGCTGATCTGCCCGATCGTCCAGTCGGGGCCATCACGCGGCCCCCAATCGGCGTGGATGGCGATGCCGTCGCCACCGCTGCGGCGGAAGACCCCGGCAAAGTACTCCTGGCCGTCCTCTTCGGCCAGGCCGGCGCCACCGGGCCACGCCGCGTCGAAGGCGTCGATCACGACATCCATCGGATCCTTTACGGAGCCGAAGATCTCCGATCTGCGTGCGTTGGCGCCCGGCGCCACGTCGAAGTAGGCCTGCTTGGCCTCATGGTGCTCGTACTGCGTCATCCCGAGGCGACCGACGGTCGACTCCTCGCCCTCATCGCTCCCGTAAAACGACCAGTCATGAGCTTTCATCAACGGAGCAAAGGCTTCCTCGCGATGCTCGGGGTCGATGAAATTGGGAACGGTGACAACCCCGACCTCGTTGTCGAGCAGCGCCTGCAGCGCCTCCTGGGTCAACTCCGGGAGCTCCAATACTTCCCACGTACTCATGCATCCCCCCTTCGTTCAATCAGCTCCACCCTGTACCCGTCCGGGTCACGCAGAAAGCAGAGCAGCGAACTGTCATCTCCCACTGAATAAGGTGGGCTTTCGGGCTCTATTCCGCGTTCGGCCAGGGACAAAAGTATTGCCGTGAGATTGGTGACAGATACTGCAATGTGCCCGTAGCCAGTACCGATTTGGTACGGCTCGGTCCTGCCGATGTTGTACGTCAGCTCGAGTCGCGGCTCCGCTCCATCCCCGGGCTGACCCATATAGACATTGATCGCCTCGTCGCCGATCGGGAATCGTGACATCTCGCGAAAACCGAGTGCTTCGTAGAAGTCAACGGACCTCTCGATGTCAAGGATCCGGTAACAGGTGTGGATCAGGCTCATCGTGCGTCAGACTATCTGCATAATCGTCCAAGTTTGGCTCACATGTGTGAATAAAGTGGACCCGGCGCCAGCGTCAGGTTTGCTCTCCGGCGATGAGCTGGAGCGGGCCGCACAGATCGGCTCCGCGAGCTTGCGGCAGCGCTTTCTCGCCCGTCGCTGGATGGCGCGAGCGCTATTGGCGCGGGAGACCGGAGGGGATCCGCGGGGACTGGTCCTGGAGAGGCGCTGCGAGCGCTGCGGCAAGCTCCACCCGGCCAGCCCGCTCCTCGCCGGCGGCAGGAGTGTGTGGTGGTCGGCATCGAACTCGGGCGGTCTGGCCGCGATCGCGATCTCGGCCTCTCGCGTCGGAATCGACATTGAGAGGCGCCGGGAGCGACCACGCTGGGAGCGGATCGCCGAGCGCTTCTACAGCGAGGATGAGCGGCGGGCGCTGGCCGGATCGCCGACTCGGTTCCTCGAGTTCTGGACGCTCAAGGAGGCCTACCTCAAGGCCCTGGGCCTGGGCCTGCCCGGAGGCCTGGACAGGCTCGAGTGCACCGGCCTCTCGCCGTCGGTGGGCGCTTGGAGCACCAGCGCCGCGCATCCGGGCTGGCGGTTTCAGAACCTGCGGCCCCAGCCCGGTTTCGTCGCTGCCGTCGCCGCGCAGGGGGCGCCAGACGGAATCGAGCTCCGTCGCTGGAGCGAGGGCGATCTAGCGGCCCGGAGCTGAGCCGCCACCCGGTAGGAGCCGGTCCAGCCAACCGGGCATCCACCAACACCACCGTCCCATCGCTTTCATGATCGTCGGGACGATGATCAAGCGGATGATGAAAGCGTCGATGAACACGGCGATCGCCTGAGCGACGCCGAAGTTGCGAAGGGTCACGAAGGCCGAGATCGAGAAGCAGAGGAAGACGGTGATCATGATCACGGCGGCTCCGGTGATGACGGGGGCCGTGCGCGCGATCCCGTTGTCCACCGCTTCCCTCGTCGAGCCGGTGCGGGCGTACTCCTCCCGCATGCGAGCGAAGATGAACACCTCATAGTCGATCGCCAGCCCAAAGATGACCATCATCGTCGCTGGAATGTCTCCCGCATCGACGTATCCAGGGCCGCCGAGCAGCGAGTTGTTGAACAACAGCGCCAGTGCTCCCAGGGTGGCAAAGACCGTGAGCAGGTTGAGGAACGCGGCAACGAGCGGGACAGTCAGCGACCGTAACACCGGGATCAGGACGATCACGGTGACCAGCATCAGGATCAGGCGGGCGAGCGCGGTCCGATCCTCGAGGGTCTCATCGACGGTGAGCAGGCTCGCGGACAGGCCGCCGACAACCGCCTGCGTTCCCGTCGCCTCGGAGAAGGCGCGCGCGTTGTCGTGGAGGCGGGCCAACGTCTCCTTGCCCTGCGACGTCGTGACCGGGTACTTCGGGATGATCATCATCCGGGCGGTGTGGCCGCCGCGTTCGAGATCGATCATGAAGTTGGTCAGAGCCCGCCGGCTCGGGTTGCTGCCGTCGAGACCGGCGAGGTAGAAGTAGCCCGAGCGAAAGAGGTCGGGGGAGCGTTCGCGAAGATCGCGAAGGCCTTCCGGATCGGATGACTCGAGCCTCGTCTGCATCCTCCGCAAGGCGCCCGCCAGGCGCTCTGCGCCCCCGGCGCCGCCGCCGAGCCCGTTGCTCAGCTCACCGGCGCCACCGGCGAGGCCTCCGAGTCCCCCGGCGAGATCTTCCGTCCCCTCCTGCAGCCGTCGCACCGCGGGGGTCAGCGCCGCCCCTTCTTTGTCCAGGGTGGCGATCCCTTCTGCCACCTTTTCCGCCCCTTTGGTGAGGTTTTGGATGCCTCGATCGAGGCGGCGCGTTTCCTTCGCCAGCTTTTCGGTGCTGGTGGCGCCCCTCTCGTTGTCGGATGCCATCCTTCCCGCCAGGTAGAGGCCGAGATCGAACTGGCGCTGGGCACGGGTGATGCCGGCCACGACTCCTTCGTAGGGCGGGCTGATCACCTCCTCGCTTTCGATCCTCTTGCCGCTCAGCAGTTCCCGTGCTTCACCGAGCGCCCGCCTCATGGCTGCGTACTGCGGGTCGGTGGTCCCGGTCGTCATCTGCTGAACCGCCTGCCAGGCGGATACCAATCGGTCTTCAGCAGCCGCGAGTGGCGCTTCGGATTCGGTCAGTTCGGCGCTGCCGGCATTCATCGCGCTTTCCAGCGAGCTGACGTCGCCGTTCTGTTCGTCGAGCTTGTCCAGACCCTTCTCCACTTCATCCGCAAGGCGCGCGACTCCGGAGCTCGCCTCGGAGGTGTTTTCGGCAAGCCGGCCACTGCCTTCGCTGACGCGCGAGAGCCCGTCGTCGATACGGCTTGATCCGCTGCCGGCGTCGCGTAGGCCCCGCGTCAGCAGGCCGGCGCCGGCGCCGGCCTCCCCCACGCCCTGGCTGACTTCACCGGCCCCAGCCGCAGCCGCGCGTATGCCGCTGCTGTTCCGCCGCGCTCCGTCGGCCGCCCGCCCCAGGCCATCGCTCAGCCTCCTCGAACCTCGCTGCTGAGCGGTGAGTTGGTCTTCGAAACTGGAGAGGGGCTCGAGGCTGCGTTGGAGGGTGCTCAATCCGGCGACCTTTTCGACGCCCGGATCGTTCTGCACCCGCTCCTGGAGGGTGACCAGCGAACGCATCTGCCGCGGCGAGGTCATCGGCTCGCCGCCGCCGCTGACGACGATTTCGATCGGCGCCAGCCAGCCCGGGCCCAGGGTCCGCTCGACATCTTCGGCTTCGACCCGCCCCTCCGCACCCTTGGGGAGGAGGGCAGGGGTCCCGATGGCGGTATCCAGCGTCGTCGAGAAAGCGCTGAGGGCGACCAGGCCGAGCACGAGCAAGAGCACGAGCCTGGGCCGACGCGCGATCCAGCTCGAGATCCACACGGTCCTATTCCGGTCTGAGCGGCGCCGCTTGGGCAGCGCCAAACGCTCGAGATTGTCTCCCAGCAAGATGATCGCGGCCGGCACCGCGAACAGAGCGGAGATGGCGCTGAAGACCGTCGCGATCATGATCGCGAGAGCGCTGGAGCTGACCACGGCGCCGGGCAGAATCTGCGGGGCGATCAGCATCGCCGCCAACAGCCCGGCCGCGGCGGGAATAATCGACCGCGCCGTTCGCTCGATCGTCGTCCGTACGGCCGTTGCCGGATCGGCTTTGCCGCGCTCCTCGCGGAAGCGCGAGACGACAAGCAGGGAGTAGTCGACGCCCAGCGCGAGGCCCATCATCCCGGCCGCCCCCAGCGCGAAGGCATCGATCTGGAACGTGCCCATGACCAGCCTCATCACGCCCTCGGTAACGGCGACCGTAGCGCCGCCGACGATGACGGGGATCAGGGCGGCGATGACCGAGCGGAAGACCAGCAGCAGCACCAACAACAACAACGGCAGCGCGATCATCTCGCCCGTCCTGGCAGCGCTTTCGTTCGCCTCGGCGTAGGAGTCGTAAATCTTGGGGAGGCCGGCGATGCTCGCCTTCACCGGCGCCCGCACAGTCCCCTCGACCTGTCCTTCGACCAGCTCGAGCATCCCCGTCAGCGTCTCTTCGTCCCGGTGCTGGACCCTGACGATGATCCCGGCCTCGCCCGGCTTCGGCCTCAGTCCACCGATGACAGTTCCCGGCGACCAGGGGGAGACGACGATCGTCTTCGGCAGCGAATCGATCCGGGCGGCCAGGTCTTTACCTTGCCTCGCGACCGCGCCGCCAGGTCCGCTCAGGGCGATGACCATGCTTTCGTCGCTGCCGAATTGGCGCAGGGTGATCTCGTGGGCCTGGTTTGCCTGCGTTCCCTCTATATAGAGCGGGTGTGGCTCCAGATGATCGGCCAGGTTCCTGCCGGACACGGCCAGGACGAGCACGACGAGCAGCCACGAGCCCAGTGCCAGGCGGGGGTGCCTGATCAGAAGCCCGCTGAGTCCGCTGAGCCGAGAGGGGCGCGGATCCCCCTGGCGCCTACGCCCCAAAGTCATCTACTCCCGGTGGGGTGCCCGGCCCTTGCTGGGGATGCGCTTCTTGCCGCCGGACTTCGAGCAGTCCGCTTTCATCCGCGCGTTTATCGTCCGAGTCGTTCCGTTCTGACTCTCCAGTTCGGCGGCGGTCATCAGCGCGCCGGGACTCCCACATGGATCCTTGCCGATCGTGAAGAAGGAGTCCTTCTTCACGCCCCCCGTGATGCGCATCGTGAAGGTGCCGAGGGGAAGGTCGGGAATTTCGACCATTTCTGTAGTCAGGTTTCCATTCTTTCCAGAGGACTCGCTTCTCAGTTGCAGCTTTACGCCGGCGCTCTCGATGTTGCCCCAGAGATCGGGGAACCCGCCGCCTTTTGGCTGGACGACATAGACCGGACCGCGAAGTGGTGTCGCGAGCAGTGGGGAGTCGGCGGCGGCGGTCCCGACGCGGGAGCCGGGACGACAGCGATCTTCGGCCGCGTCGCCGCGCGCGCAGATCTCCTTCAGTGCCGCGTTGTGGAATTCGAGGGTCCTGGCGAATTTCACCTTTACCCGATCGACGTTCGCGTCTCCTTTTGGCACGTTTACGGCAAACGACAGCTCCGGCTTCTTGGCCTTTCGGCCCCGCCGGTCCAAGGCCACCGAGAACTTCGGGCGGAAGCCGAGGCTGTCGCACCCGCCGACACCGAAGGGAACCGAGGGGGACAGCGTTCGACCGTCCACCGAGGTGATGGTCGCGGTCACCCGTTGAGGCTCACAGGAGGTCGGGTTGACGAGGAAGCCGGGGCGGGAAAGGTCTACCCCGATCGTCCGGAATCGCAGGGGAACCCCTTCGAAGATCGTCGGAAGCGCCTGTCCGATAGAGGCCTGACCGGTGCGGGAGTCGATCCGGATCGTCGCCCTGAGGTTGAGCGCACCGAGGTCATAGGGGCCAATCGCGGCCCCGAACTTCATCGCCAGGCCGTACGGGGCGCCTTCAAAGCCTTCGGTCAGGAAAACCGTGCCCGGGAGCTTCGCCGGGAACAGACCAGACCCCACCTCCGCAACCGCGGAGCCGATCCTGCTGGACTCCGGGCAGGCACCGGCGCCCGCCGCGGAAGCGGGGCAGAGACCCACGGTCGTCAGGTTGGGACTGAGGCCGAGGGGAAGCGTCGTGGAGTACCTCTTGAGGAGCTGTTCCCCGTCCTGACGGGTCAGGGTGACGGAGAAATCCGTGCTGCGGCCGGCGCTCAGCTCCGTACTGCCCGCGGCCATGCCGATTGCGAAGGGCATGTTCCCGCAGGAGCTGTCGACGTTGACGGGCGTCGCTTTGTCAACCGCGGGACCGCCGGAGTAGGACACGAAGCGGGCACTTGCCGTCGTCTGTCCACAGGAGAGCGGCGTGGCGAGGAGTGCCCGCGGCCCGCCTTCGAGATCCATCGAGATCTGGTCGATCGAAAACCGCGGCAGGTCCTTGAGCGTGATCGAGAGCTGACCCGTCTGAGGATCGGCGACCAGGTTCGCCGCGGCCTTGAACGCGACGCCAGGGGCTGAGGCGAAGACGAGCAGTGGGAAGCGGTCCCCAGGACGTTCGCGGCCGAGAAAGATCGACCCTTCGAGATCGTTGGGGAGCTGCGTCGTCGACATCTTCAGCAAACCGACGCGTGAGCGGTACGGGCACGCTGCGGGGGCGTTCGTACCGAGGCCGAACTGATCGTCCTCGCAGAACTCCCTGCCTTCGACGCTCGCCGGCGACACGGTGAAACCCGGCGGAAAGTCGATCCTCGCCTGCTTCAGATTTGCGTTTACGAGCTCATCCGGATCGGTGTTTTCGGCGAGGTTGATGTCGATGCGGGCACCGGTTGGGGAGTCCGGCTTCGGATTGGTCAGATCGATGTCCAGGTCGGGTTCGAACGGGAGGTCTTGACAGCCCGTGAAGGGTTGGCTTTCGGCGTCTTCAGTCACCACCGGAGCTCCGGGTTTCCAGGAGCGGGTAAAGAACTTGATTTTCAGTGGGCTGCAATCGGTCGGCATGGTCATGAACGCCGCACGCTCGACCGGCGCTTTGGCTTCGTTGTAGTCAGCCGGGACGCCCCATATTTCGACGTGCGTTCTTCTCAGGGGAAGCTGCACCAGGTTCTTCGTCGAGAGCCTGATCCCGAAGTCGTTCGGACTGACTTCCATTGCCAGCTCCGTCTGCCAGATGAGCTTGAACCCCAGAGTGGCAAGCTGGCCTGGTGCGGGCGAGAGGTTGAAAACGGTCTGATTGACGAAAAGGCCTTGGTTGAGTTCCGTCCTGAAGACACCAACCCGGGTGTCCGACGGGCAGTCGTTGATTTCGAAGTCCACCCGTGAACAGATCGGAGTGGCGATTGGGGACCCAGCCAACCCCGGCGCGAAATCAAAGGCGAAATCGCGCGGACCGGTTTTCTCCCCTTCGGTGTCGAGTTCGAAATCGAGGAGCAGGCGATCCGGATGCGCGCCGGCGCGAGTGTCCGGGTTCCCTTCTTTATCCAGGGTCTGCAACTGCACGCTCCCGGGCACGATGCCGTAGCCAGCGCAGAGCGCCGGGAACAGCGCGCCGGTGAGCAGGCAGAGCGCTGCCAGCAGGGTCCCACACCCGACGGTCTTCAGCGACGTCACCGGAGGCTCACTTTCACGGTCTGTGACACCTTCGAGGATCCCTGCTTCACCGTCAGCTGCGCAGCCTTGGCGCCACCGCCGGGCGAGCGGCGTGCCGAGGGCGTCAGCTTCAACTTCAGCTGAGCTTGGCCGTCATGTTTCGCGCGGATCTTGCCTGCAGCCAGGACCACCTTCTTGCCTTTCTCCTGAATCGAGATCAGACCCGACACGACTCCCGACGCCGGAACCGATACGAGCACGGCGATCGCGCCCTTCTTTGCTTTCGAGGCCACGCTGATCACGCGGAGAGCGCCGCGCTTGCTTTGAAGCTGGGCCATGCTGGGCGGAGTCGCGCGTGTGATCCGCCCTGCGGACGGAAGCGGACAGCTAGCGAGATCGCATCCCGGGCTATCCGACTGCGGTTCAGGGAATCCCGCTCCCAGCCGGGCGCTGTAGAGATCCCTGCTTTCGCCGTCGACATCGCGGCCGACGAGCGATGCGTTCGTCCCGAATATGACCGACCGCCCATCTCTGCTCACCCCGGCAAAATCTGAGCCCAGCGGCTGGTTGCCGGGGCTGACGAGGCTGAGCCCGTCGTTCCACCACTCGTAGACGTCGGGCGCGCTGTTGGAGTCCTCGGGAATAAGAGGCTCGGCCGTCTGGAAGAACGCCCGGTCGCCAGCCGCATCGATCGCATAGTACGGCCGAGTGTTGCCATATTCGATTGGATGGCGATTGACTGGGTTCCCCGGTTCGATCCGAACCGGGTACTCCTGGTTGCCGCCCGACGGCCCCGTCGACACTCTGGTCAAAGTTTCCGCTTCAGCGTCATATAGATAGGCGTCCTCCTGGCTGTCGGTGTCGCCTTCCAGGACCTTGGTCTGAGTCGTGAACAGTGCCCGGTTGCCGTCTGCCGAGAGGCTGATTTCGGTGGGCGGGGAAAGCGACGCTTCTGCCACCAGGTGCAAACCGCCCCCGTCGGCCATGAAGAGCTTTTGATCAGGGCTCGATCCATCCAGAGGAATTTCTCCAATGGTGCGAAAGTAGACGCGCTCGCCGTGGTCTGATGGGAATACCTGCTGATCGGCCACATCTTCGGTCGCCGCGGATGCCCCGCCGCTGAGGAGACTCAGTCCACCCGTGCCGACGGTGTAGCGGTAGAGGTCCCGACGGGAATTTTCGTCGGCATTGACGAGCTGCTGCGTCGTCACCAGGTACGCGAAATTGCCGTCTGGGGTGGCCCCGGCGAACCTGACGTTGCCGTCCGCATTGCAATCCAAGCGAGTGCAGAGGGAGGCGGAGATCTCAGTCGTGCTGCCCGTCTCGAGATCCGCGAGGTAGACCTTTTCGAGATTCCCGCACTCCGGTGAGATGCTGAAGAAGACCCGGTCGGCGGAGGCCGACATCCCGTTGGCGCGGGAGACCTCCGATCCGCAGGTCGATAGCAGCGTGCCACCGTCGTCGACATCGACGAGCTCCAGGCTGCCCCCATCCCACGTATAGACGGATCGTCCCTGCGTCCTTGCGGCATCTGCCGGGAGGAGATGTGCATCGGCGGCGAAGACAACCCGGCCACCGTCCCTCGCGATATCGGCGAAGCTGCCGTAGGAGAACACACTAGTCGGTCCGTCTCCCACTTTTGCGATGAATTGGACAGTCCCGTCCGGCAACTCGCGATATAGAGCCAGGTCACCCTCTGGAGGGGCCCCCAGAATAAGGGGCACCGAGGCGACCCACACGATCGTTTCTTCGTCTTCGGAGAAGGAGGATGCAAGAAGGGGCGCCACTGCGGCAAGGGGTTCCTGACCGGGGAATTCCCCCTCATATGGCAGGCCAACGGGCACATCGATCCAGCCTGACGACCCGCGTATGGCGCCGCCGTAGGTGATCCCCGCGCCCGACAGGCTGTCCTCTGGAGGTCCCGCCGCGCCATAGATGAGCCGTTCGCCGTCGTCCCTGATCGGCCTCAAGCCGACCACACGCGACGAAGAGGGGGGATTGACGGTGATCAGCTCCCAGCTGCGCCCGTTGGCTGGTATGTCCGCCTGCGCCTGGGGGGCCGGGATGCCGAGGAGGACACTGGCGGCGGCGAACGCGGCCAGCAGCAATGAACGCATTGGAATTGTCCTGCAACAGGTTGGTGAGTCGAGCAACGGGTACTTCCCCTCGCCTAGAGAGTTACCTTCCCCCGCATCCAGTCCAAGCCCGCCACTTCAGCGGTAAGTTTGCCCAAACTAGCACGTACAATCTGCGTGGTCGCACTTACCAACAAGGTTGGAATTAACCCAGAATCCCACCCTGTTTCAGGGTGAAATCTGACCATGGTGGGGTAACGTGGTGTGACCTTGAACGCGGAGAGCAAAGCAACCCCCGCTGAGCTACAGAAGGTCGTAAAGCAGCTGATGGGGATCATGGAACGTGAGATCGACGGGGCGACTCCGTCCCCCGACGACATCGGCCCTGACTCGATCGCTCGCCTCGGCCTCGACTCGCTGGCCCTGATCGGCTTTCTCGTCGCCGTAGAGGATGAGTTCAAGATCGATTGGGGTGTCGACGCCGACCTCGAGGTGCTGCGCTCCTTCGAAGCGATGGCGGGTTACATCCTTGCCCAGGGTGCGGGCTCGCCTTGAGTACCCAGCCGAGGGGAGATGGTGGAGCCCATCTCGTCACCGGCGCCACGGGGTTTATCGGCGCGGCATTGGTTCTGGAGCTCCTGGACCAGACGCCTGGCGAAGTCGCCTGCCTGGTTCGTCCCAGCCACGATCCCGAGCGCGCCCGTACGCGGTTGAGCGAGGCGCTCAGACGCGCCTTCCTCCTCTACGACCGAGCCGACCTGCTGCCGGCGATCGAGGATCGTTGCCGCGCGGTGCCGTTCGACCTGCGCGACGGGGGCGCGATCTCGCCTTCGTCGCTGCCGGCCGGGATCGTCGAAGTCTGGCACTCGGCGGCGTCTCTCCGGTTCAAACAGGAGCAACGAGCGAAGATCGTCGAGCAGAACGTCGAGGGCACCCGGCGGATGCTGCAGCTGTCGACGGCGCTCGGCGCCTCCACGTTCAACTACGTCAGCACCGCATACGTGGCCGGGAAGCGGACCGGCCTCGTGCTCGAGGAGCCGGCTCGGGACCCGAGCGTGGCCCATAACGCTTACGAGGAGAGCAAGATCCTGGCCGAGACGCTGGTCGACGATTGGGAGGGGTTGCGGACCCGGATCATGCGTCCCAGCATCGTGATCGGCCAGAGCAGGACTTTCGCCGCGATCTCGAACACGGGGCTCTACGGCTTCATCCTCGGCGTCCAGAGCGCGCGGACCGACGTGGAAGGACGGAAGCTGGGAGCCTTTCTCGCCCACCGGCGGGTGCGCCTGCTGGGCAACGGGGAGGCTGCGATCAATCTGATTCCCGTCGACGTCGTCGCCCGCAACGCCGTCCGGATCAGCCGCTCCTCCAGCGACGCCCGCGTGTTCCACCTCGTCAATGCCACCCCTCCGCTCGCAGCGGAGGCGGGACGCGCTGTCTTCGCCGCTCTCGGAATGGCCGAGCCGCGCTGGGTCGAGGACGACGACGATTTCACCCTGATCGACGAAAGGCTCGACCAGCATCCGCGCACGGACTTCTTTCGCACCTATCTCTCGCAGGACAGGGTCTTCGACCTCGCCAACACCAATGCCGCGCTTGGCGAGGAGGCCTCGACCATCTTCCTGGAGAGCGAGGAGCTAACCCCCTATCTCGAGTGGTACCTCAAGATGGTCGAGCAGGTGCGCGACGAGCAGCAGCAGCGACTACTTGCCGGTTAGCTCCGACCAGAGTGCTTGCGAGGAGCGGCGGTCGATCTTGTTCTGACCGATGCGAGGCAGGACTCGGTCGGTGACGACGACGCTCCTCGGAGCGCGGCTGGCGCCGAGCGTGTGGTCGAGAGCGGCCTTCAGCTGGCCGCTGTCGGCGGCAAAGCCGTCCACCGGGCGCACGATCACGGCCAGGTCCTCGATTCCGCCCGGCAGGTCGACTCGCACCGCCACCGCCTCGAGGACCCCTTCGAGCGCGACGCAGGCCTCCTCGACCTCGTTTAGATAAACGGTGGTCCCGCCTTTCATCACGGCGTCCTTCTGCCGGCCGACGATCCAGTACTTGCCGGTCCCATCGCGTCGCGCCAGGTCGCCGGTCCTCATCCAGGGACCGGAGAACAGGTTCGCGTTGGCCTCGGAGTTGTCGTAGTAGCCATCGGAGATCGACGGCCCTCGAACCTCGATTTCGCCCTCCCCCGGCCCGTCGACCACGGTGCCGTCTTCGTTGCAGAGCCTGATCTTGACCAGATCGGGCCGTCCCACCGCCACGCTGCTTGTCCCCCGCTGGTCGGTGTCGCCGATCATGCAAGCGAAGGTCGTCTCGGTGAGGCCGTAGCAGTTGAGCACGGGCGCCTCGAATCGCTCCATGAAGCGGCTGTGCGTCGCCTCGGAGAGCGCGCCGCTGGCGTTGATGAAAAGCGGTCGCTGCTGGCTCTCGCCTGGCTGAGAAACCGCCATCAGCAGCTCGTAGAGCGGTGGAACAAGGACGGTCTGGTCGATCTCGTTGCGGGCGAGATCGTCCCAATACGTCCTCGCCGTGGCGATGTCGATGAGCTGTGGCAAGACGACGACCTCGGCCCCGAATGCCGCCGACCAGGCGTAGTGAAGGGCGAGGACTCCGGCGCCAGACAGCCGCATGCTCGATCCGAACCGCCGCGGGGCGTCGCCGCGAAAAGCGCTCACCTTGGCGGCGGAGGAGAAAAGTGCAGCCACCAGCCGGTCGTGCTGAATGGGTATGCCCTTCGGGGCCGCGGTGCTGCCCGACGTATAGGCCAGTATGGCCGTGCCCGGCGGCAACTCCGGGCGATCATCGTAGGTGACACCTGCGATCGATTCGGCCGCGAGCCTCTCGTCGACGGCGACGATCGCGTCCGCCCTGCTGTGTGAGAGCACGCCGTCACGGATCGATTCACCCCACTCCGGATCGATCAGCACCGGAATGGCGTCGAGCCTCCACATGGCCAACAGCGCCGGCATCGTGTTGGGGTGATCGCTAAGCACCGTGCCGACCCGGGAACCGGGGCGAATTCCGGTACTGCTGAGGTCCTCGGCGAGCGCCTCAGAGCGCTCGATCAGGTCGTTCCAGGTAAGTGTCAGTCCCTCGAACGGTGGCACCGTATAGGTGATAGCCGGATCCGAACCTCTGTCGGCGGCGTTTTCGATGTAAATGTCTTGAAGATGCATCTAATTGTTGGTTGCGTGACTCTAACACTGGTATCTTCACATTGGTGGGGGAACGGGACTTTTCAACACTTGTGGAGAAAACTCGTGTCCACCGGGATGTCTACGTCAACCCGGTGGTTTTCGAGACCGAGATGGAGCGCATCTTCATGCGTACCTGGGTCTACGTCGGGCATGACAGCGAGATAGCGCAGCCGGGCGACTACAAGATGACCTCGATCGGCGCCGAGCCCGTGCTCCTCACCCGCGGCACGGACGGTAAGCCGAACGTGGTGATCAATCGCTGCAGCCACCGCGGAGCGGCGGTGTGCCTTTTGCCGAAGGGCAACGTGAGCGGGTTCCGCTGTCAGTTCCACGGCTGGACCTTCGAGCTCGATGGGGAGCTCGCCGCCATCCCCTACGGCGAGGAGGGTTTCGACAAAGAGGCGCTGTCCCTCACCGCAGCGCCGAGGGTCGAGTCCTACCAAGGCTTCATCTTCGCCTCGTTCAACCCCGAAGTGGTGGCCCTGACGGACCACCTCCGCGACGTGCTTCCCTACATCGACGCGTTCGTCGCGCATGCCGGCAAGTACGCGCTGCAGGTCGCCCCCGACGCGAACGAGGTGGTCTACGACGCGAACTGGAAGATGCAGCTGGAGAACAACGTCGACGGCTACCACCTCAGCTTTACCCACCAGTCCCTCTTCAGCGTGCTGCAGCGGCGGACCGGCAACCAGTCGCGCTACCTCTCCAAATCCCAGTCTGCCGAGGACGGGGGCACCGCTACGGTCGAGGCGTTCTCCAACGGACACGCGGTGATGGACATGCGCTCGCTGGGGAACGAGGAGACGCGGCGCTCGATGAAGCGCGATCGTCTCGACATCCTGCCCGGGGCGCCTCCCCGCGGAACCGACCTCGACGATTACTTCGGGATCGAGGACGCCGAGGAGCTCTACCTGGCGAGCCTGGGCCCGACGATGAACGTCTCGATCTTCCCCAACCTCAATCTCGGCAGCATCAACATCTGCGAGATCTACCCCTTGGCCGTCAACCGCACACGCGTGGTCCTGCGGCCGCTGCTGCTGGCGGACGCTCCCGCCGACATCAACCGCCTGCGCCTGCGCTATCACGAAATCGGCTCCGGCCCCGCCGGCTTCGTGCAGCCGGACGACATCGAGATGTTCGAACGGGTCGGCCAGGGCCTCACTTCAGAGGAAGTGGAGTGGATCGAAATGACCCGAGGCCAGGATCGCGAGACCGTCGTCAGCGACACCCACCGCGTCAGCCATATCTCCGACGAGACTCCACAGCGCGGTCAGTACCGCTGGTGGCAGGAGCTGATGGGCGCCAAGGCATGACCCAGGGCCTGCTGGCCGAGGTCTACGAGCTGCTCGCGCGGGAGGCGCATCTGCTCGACGACCGTGACTATGACGGCTGGCTGCAACTGTTCACCGAGGACTGTCTCTACTGGATGCCGATCGACCCGCTCACCGAGGACGGAACGATGCGGCTGAACGTCTTCTACGACGACCGCCCCCGCATGGAAGACCGCATCGTCCGCCTCACCTCAGGGTCGGCGTACACCGAGGAACCGATCACCCTGACGGCGCGCACGTTCTCGGCACTGCAGCTCGAGCAGAACGGTGACGGCGATGGCGACGTCGCCGTGCGAAGCAACTTTCAGATGGTCGCCTATCGCAGCGGTGAGCAAAGAGTGGTGGGGGGGAGATACCGGCATCGCCTCGTCCGCCGGGACGGTGGCCTGCTGATCGCAGAGAAGCGCGTCACCTTTCTGGGATCCGACGCGCCCCAGCAGTCGATGACCTTCCTCTTCTAGGCCGACTCGACCAGGGCCGGCGCCGGTGCCGGTGCGGCCGGAGCCGCCGCCAACTGGGACCGGACCTCCCAGCGTCCGAGGCTCCTCAGGTGCACCTCGTCCGGGCCGTCGACGAACCGGAGCGAGCGAGCGTAGGCGTAGATTTCCGGCAGGATGGTGTCCTGGCCGAGCCCGGCCGCACCGTGAGCCTGAATCGCCCGATCGACGACGTCGAGCAGGAGCTTCGCGCAGGCGACCTTGATCGCGGCGATTTCCCGCCGCGCCAGCCTTCCCCCGATCTCGTCCATCGTCCAGGCGGTCCGCAGAGCGAGCAGACGGGTCTGCTCGATCTCGATCCGCGAACGGCCGATCCAATCCTGGATCACCCCGTGCTCGGCAAGCGGCCGACCGAAGGTTTCCCTGCTCGCGACCCGGTTGCACATCAACTCGAGCGAACGCTCGGCCAGACCGATCGCCCGCATCGCGTGCCAGAGCCGGCCCGGCCCGAGCCGGCTCTGGCCAACGGCTGACCCGGGTTCCTCGAGCAGGTTCTCCACCGGCACCCTGACGTCCCTGAAGTGGAGTTCGCCGTGGCCGATCGTCTGTCGGTATCCGAAAACAGTCATGTCCCGCACCAGCTCGACACCGGGGGTGTCGAGCGGAACCAGGACCATCGCTTTGGTCGCGAATGGCTGGGCATCCGGATCGGTCACACCGACGAAGATGCAGATCTTGCACGTCTCCCTGACCGACCCGCTGGAAAACCACTTGCGCCCGTTGATTACGAACTCGTCGCCATCGCGCTCGATCCGGGCGCTGATGTTGGTGACATCCGAGCTCGCCACATCCGGCTCCGTCATCGCGAAGCATGAGGTGATCTCGCCGGCGAGCAGCGGCAACAGCCACTGCTCCTGCTGTTCGTCGGTTCCGCAGGTGGCCAAAGCCATCATGTTGCCGGCGTCGGGTCCCTGGCAGTTGAAGACCTCCGAACCGTGCGGGGTACGGCCCATCTCCTCGAAGACGGGTGCGAACTCGAGGTTGGACAAGCCGTACCCGCCCCACTCGGTGGTCGGCAGAAAGAGGTTCCAAAGCCCGGCATCCCGTGCCTTAGCGCGCATCTCTTCCAGCACCGGGGGCCGACGGTACGGGTCGCCGGAGGCGTCGACCTCCTGACGATGGCGCGCTTCGTTTGGAATCACCTCCTCATTTACGAACTCGCGAACTTCACCGACGAGCTTGGTCGTCCTCTCGTTGAACCTGAAATCCATCACTTACCCTGCTTCCGTTCCGTTTGAAGTAGTCGACGCTCCGTCGATCCCCGCGAGCCAACGGGTGAAGTCGATGGCTTGGCCGCCGTCGTACTGGGTGAGGATCGTCAGTTTCTCCGCCTCGATCGTGCCCTCGGCGTGAATCGCAAGCACGGCGCTGTACCCGCCCAGATCGCTCGAAGTCATCTCGCTGATCAGATAGAACAGCCGCATTCGCTCCTCACCCTTGATGTGACCGGCAGCCTCCAGGTAACGCGTCAGCGCCGGTCCGTAGTCGGGGTGCTCCAGGTCCTCCGGACTTGGGTAAGTCACCAGCAGGCCTCCAGCGATGTCCTGCACATGCTGGACGGCAGTGTGGAACCCCTGGGCGAAGTGCAGCTTGGCGATGTTGACCAGCAGCGGCTTCGGGATCGCGACCCCGTCGACGATGCTGCACTCGAGCGCCGCGTGGTGAGTAAGAGCCCGCAGCGTCTCGGCATAGGAGATGAGCCAGCTCAGCTTCTCCCGCACGTGACCCTTGCGCTCGATTCCGTTCGTCCAAGCGGCGAGCAAAGCGCTGCCGACGAGCGCATCGACGAACGGCAGCCTGTAGGAGATCGCGGTGAAGCGATGGAACTCGACGAAGCCGTACGCAAGCGGGCCGGCGTGCTGGTGCTCACCGGCGAGGAAGACGCGCTCGGAGGGGACGAAGACGTCGTCGAAGAGGGTCGAGCTCTCGGCCATCTTGGTCCTGGCGCCGATCGGGTGTTCGACCTTGTTCTTGCCATCCGTCGCGCAGAAGGGGCTGACGACGAGGCTGAGGCCGGGCGTATCCACCGGGATCGCGAAGGAGACGGCGTAGTCGCTGTCGTCGGGCCCCATCGCCCGGGTCGGCAGCACGATCATCTCGTTCGAGTTCGCCGATGCGGAAGTGTGAGCCTTGGCGCCGCGGACGACGATTCCGTCATCGCGGTGCTCGACGATCCGCAGGTAAGCATCGGGGTTCGGCTGCTTGGACGGAGCAAGGATGCGATTTCCCTTGAAGTCGGTCTGCGCCACGCACAGAGCTAGGTCCTGCTCACGCGCCTGCTTGTAGAAGGCCTCGATCCGGCCGGCGTAGGGCTCGCCCAGGTCGGCCCGCATAGCCAGCATCGACAGCAACGCGTCGCTGCCGATCTCCTTGATCAGCGGCGTCACGTTCCTGGCGGCGCGCGTCCCGGTCTCGATCAACTCGCTGCGGGTGAGCAGATCCTCGGCCGAGCGCGGCACCTGGTAGAAGCGGCTGTAGCCATCCGGGCCCACGGCCAGCTCCCGGTGCTCGGGGGATTCGGCGAGTCCAAACTCCGTCGCCGCCGCGTGGTCCACCGCGTGGCGCAGCTGCGCATGGGTGGTCACATCCTCGACTCGCTCGCCGCGGTAGTAGACGCGCCGCCCGTCGCGCAGGCTCTCGCGGTACTCGTCTGGCGTGCGCAACCGCGCCGCGGCGTCGACCTCGCTGACCCCGCTCATGCGGCCACCGGCGACGGCACGCGGTTCTCGATTTCCGTCACGAACCTCTGGACTATTCGCTCGAACTCCTCGGTCTGCTCGAAATAGGGGGCGTGCCCGCAGCGCTCCATAACCTCCACCTGCCCGTCGGGTATCAGTGCAGCCAGGTCTTCCAACCCGGCGCGGCCGATGTTGAAGTCGTCATCGCCGGTGAACAGCAGCGTCGGGCACTTCAAGCTGCGCAGCTTCTCCGGGTTGTCATCCGCCTCCAAGGCGCCCGTGAGGTTAATTCGCAGCTGCGCCTTCGACTGCAACGTCAGGAACCGCTCGCGCAATGCCAGGTAGGCGGCCGACCCCCCTCTTGCAATCGTCCGGTCGCCAACGATGAGCGGGTAGGTCGCGTCGAAAAGGCCCTTCGGCCCCTCGGCCTCGAGTACTTCGAGCCAGTTTTTGAGTTGATATTTACGGCGGTTCGACTCGTAGGCGCTGAGGGCGGGCCCGCACATGATCAGGCCCTTGACCCGATCCGGGTTTTCGTAAGCGAAGTCGCGGGCCATCAGGGTCGCGAAGGAGACGCCGAGGACGTAGGCCTGCTCCACTTCGAGGTCATCGACCAGGGACTTCACATCGCGGAGGTGATCCGCATAGGTGGCGTCAGCATCGGACGAAGCACCTTGATTGCGGATGTCGTAGGTGAGAAGCGTGTTCTTCTCAACCAGCCGTTCGCTGAAGTTACGCCAGGCGGTGCTGATGACGAAGGCGCTGGAGAGGATGAGTATCAACGGCCCTTCACCGCGTTTCTCGTAGTAGATCTCAATTCCATCCTCGGTCCGGTGAAGGTCCTTGCTACTGCTGTAGCTCGCGTCCCAGGCCTCAATGTGGTCGATTTCCACGTTACGTCAGCTCCCTCTTCCTGATACAAAGACAGCGAATGGACATGTGTGTGTTTTTTCCGATCTGAAGTGGGGGGATTTGATGGACGACACCGTTCGCAAGGAAGTGCGCAGGTTGATCGAGCAATTGGCGCCGGTCCGGGACGTCGATATCTCGCCGTCTACGGAACTCGGCGTGGACCTCGGATATGAGTCACTGCGGCTGATGGAGCTGGCGACCGCAATCGAGGACCACTTCAAGCTCGACGAGATCACGGAGGACGACGCTGCCGAGGCCGACACCGTGGGCGAGGTCGAAGATCTCGTCGTGCGTCTCCTCAACGAGCAGCACGTGGGTTCGGAGGCCTGAGCCATCGACATCCTCAGGCTTTCCGCCGCGGGTACTCGGCGAGAAGCTCCACGTCGCCGTCGACAACCAGCGCCTTGCATAGCCGCCGCTGGATCTTGCCGCTCGTCGTCTTCGGGACTGTGCCCCGCGAGCACAGCCCGATCCAGTACAGCGGCAGGTCGAGGTCCTCGGCGACACGCTTTCTGACTGCCGCCATGATCTCCTCGTAGCCCTCCTCGTTCTCCGGAAGGTCCACCTCCAGCAGCATCGCGATCCGGACCTCGCCCTCGACCTCTTGCTCGAAGGCGGCGCCGCAATGGCTGCGCACCAGCGGGCTGGCGGCCTCGGCGCTGTACTCGATGTCGTGCGGGTAGATGTTGCGGCCGTTGACGATGATCAGCTCCTTGATCCGGCCGACCACGTACAGCTCGCCGTCGACGATCGCGCCAAGATCGCCGGTCCGCAGGTATGGGGTATCGGGCTCGTCGGCAAGCGTGACCGCGAAAGCCTCCGCCGTCTCCTCCGGGTCGCGCCAGTAGCCCAGCGCGACCCCCCTTCCCGAGAACCAGATCTCGCCGATCTCGTCATCCTCACGGCGGCGCCCCTCGGCATCGACGATTGCCACCTTGGTGCCCTCCAGGAGGGAGCCGGATCCGACCAGGACCTTCGCCGGACCGCCGCCCGTCGCGGGGCGAACGAAGCCGTCCTCCAGCGCCCGCTCGTCGACCTCCAGCAGCGTCGGCTCCTTCTCCGTGGCGCCGGTCGTGACCAGGAGCGTGGCCTCGGCGAGGCCGTAGCCGGCCTGGAAGGCGTCGCGGGTGAACCCACAGGGGCCGAACTTCTCGCAGAAAGCGTCGAGCGTCTCGGCGCGGATCGGCTCGGCACCGTTGAAGGCGACCTTCCAGGAGGAGAGATCGAGCTGTTCGCAGGTCTCCAGGTCGATTCGGCGAACGCAAAGATCGTAGGCGAAGTTGGGACCGCCGCTGGTCGTCACCCCGTACTTCGAAACCGCTTCAAGCCAGCGGGCCGGCCGCTTGATCACCGTCAGCGGCGACATCAGGACACAGCGGGCACCTATGTGGACCGGGTGGAGAACGCCGGCGATCAGGCCCATGTCATGGTACGGGGGCAGCCACATCAGGCCCTGGATGTCGTCGGGCGGGACGTGCCCGAGGGAGTGGGCAATCGAGTGCAGATTGTCGTCCAGATTTTCGTGCGACAGCATGACCCCGCGAGGGGCACGCGTCGACCCCGAGGTGTACTGCAGGAAGGTCAGCTCCGAAAGGGGCGGCCTGGCAACCTCGACCTCTCCTCCTTCTGGCGCGGTGTCGGTGGCAATCCACTGAACTTCGGTGAGGGGGCCGTCTTCGAGGAACGAGCCAGCCGCGTCGGACTGGGCCGCCTCGCGAATGAAATCGGTGGTGAGCACGGCGGTGATCTCGGCATCCGCCGCGATCGCCTGCAGACGTGGCAGCGTACGGTGCAAGCGGTTGGGCTGTGGCGGTGGAGCCGACACAGCGACGATCCCGGCCTGGAAGCAACCGTAGAGGGCACACACATAGTCAAAGCCGGGCGGAAAGAGCAGCAGCGCCCGGGCCCCCTGCGGCATCCTCTCGAGCAGCAGCGCCGCAATGTCCTGGGCCTTCCGGTGGAGCGCCAGGTAAGTGAGCGTCTGCTCGTCCTGGTCCGGCTCGACCATCGTGAAGACCCTCCTGTCCGGCAACTCCTCTGCCCGATAGGCAAGCATCGCGCCAAGGCTTATTGGCGCGGCGGGGTCAGGGCGACCGATGACCAAACCCTCTGCTGGTTGTACACCCATTGTTACTGGCCTCCCCTCGCCCCTGTAACCTCAGCGTCGGCTATATATATCACCGGTTAGTGGAGGAAAGACGATCTTTTGAAACGACTTTGGACATAACACCAAGGCGTGGATCATTGAACTTCAATCCGCGTGATAGTTCGCTTTTTGCGCATGGGAAGCGCGATGTCACATTCGCTCGCCTGCGGGAATGTGACGCGTTGGCGGTCGACCATAACGGTCCCGTACCTATGTACTCACTTGTCCTATACGCAGATATAGAGCGTGCGTATAAGGAAACGGACGTCTTCAGTCCCTGCGCGGGACTCAGCCTGGATGCGTTTGATCCAAAAGTGTGTGAAACGCCAAGCAGGATGCTCGAGATGGCGAGGCCCGACCGCCACGACGAGCTCAAAGGCGCCATGCAGGGAGCCTTCCGTGGCAGCAGGTTGGTCGCGATCAGGAGCAGGGCCGAGGAGCATCTCGATCGCTTCTTCGCGGCGACGGCGGAGGCCGGCCCAATCGAGTTCGTGGAGGCCTACGCGCGCGATGCGGCGACCCTGATGATGTCCGAGCTCCTCGGCCTCTCCGCCGCGGAGGAGGAGGGCATCACCCCGACTCTGAGGATGATCGGCGAGATCGGCGGTGACGAATCGGCCGGATCGCGGGTTCATCGGCAGAAGGCCGAATTCCGGCTCCTCCGCGAGCTGACCCGTGTCGTGCGCTGTCATCGCGAGGCGGAGCGATCCGAGGGCCTAATCGGAATGCTGCTGGGCGCCGAGGCCGGTGGGGAGCCGCTGAGTGCGCAGGAGGTGGCGCTGAACTGCTTCAACGTGGTGGTGGCCGGAACCGGTGCCAGTCAGCACACGCTCGCCGGGGCAGCAGCCGTCTGGGCGGATCATCCAAGCAGCCTGGCCGACGTCGCCGAGGATCCGAAGCTGACACGACGTCTCGTCGACGAGACGCTGCGCTGGCTGACCCCGGTGATTCACCTGACCCGGATCCTCACCACCGATGTCGAGATTGGCGGACAGCAGCTTCCGAAGGGTGCCGGCGTATGCCTCTGGAACATCTCCGCGAACCGCGACGAGAACGTCTTCGAGGACGCCGCCTCCTTCAAGCCCGATCGTCCGCCCGGCCGCAACCTGGCCTTCGGAGCTGGGCCCCAGTATTGCCTCGGCGCCGAAGTAGTGCGCATGCAGCTCGATGCCCTTCTGACCGGCATGGCGCGACGTGGCACACGCTTCGAGCTCACCGAACCGCCAACCTGGATGCGGTCCAACGTCATCGCCGGCGTCGAGTCCCTTCCCCTGCGCGTCCGCCGATAGCGGCCGAGCGGGACACGATCCTCGGGAACCCTTTGACCCGGGTCAGCGCTCGCAGGCGGGCGTGCCTCCGGGCAGCCGGTGGCGGTTGGCCGCGACCAGGCGGTACCCGTGTGCCGCAGTCCAGGAGATTCCTGGCAGCAGGAGGATGCGGCCGAAGAGTCGCCAGATCGGTCCCGAGGTGCTCAGCACCGCGGCGATTGCCTCATGGCCGGAGCGGACGGTGCCGTTGGGCTCAACCCACTGGACGGCGTCGGCTGCCTGCTCTTCGCTCACCCCGAACTTGGCCAGGTCGGCGAACTGCCAGGCGACGATCTCGGCGTCGGGGCGGATCCTCTTTTCCAGCAGCTGCACACAGCTGGTGCAGAAGGCGCAGTCGCCGTCATAGAGGAGGACGGGACGGGTCATCTCAGTTCCAGGACTCGTCGAGGAGCCGGTTGATGGCGAGCTGGAGGACCTGTTTGCGGGTCCGGCCACGATGCTCCGAGGCGACGAAGTAGCTGCCAACGAACAGTGAGTAGGCCAGCATCGCGCGGGCCTCGGCGTCGTCGTCGTCGGCGCTGAACTGCCCGAACAGGGAGCGCAGGTAGGCCAGCCGCCGAGTGTCGACCCGGCGCAGCCGCGCGGCGACGTCGCGGTCGTGGCGGGACCAGTCGCGCAGCCCGAGCTCGACGGCGAACAAGCCCCTCGCCGCCGGGGCCAGCTCGAAGAGGCGGCGCACCTTGGCACGCGGATCGTCGGGCTCCCCGTCGACGCTCGCGATCACGTCCTCCGTCCCGCTCTTCTCCCAGGCGTCGAGCGTCTCCTCGAGCAGCGCCCGTCGATCCTCGAAGTGCCAGTAGAAGCCGCCCTTCGAGACCCCCAGGTCCTTGGCCAGCACCTCGATCCGGACCGCATCGGGGCCGCCGGCGGCGAGAGCCCGCATCGCCGCCTCGATCCAGTCGCCGCGTGGAGTCCGGGTTTTGGCCACGCAGCATCTATACGGCACCGTATTGACAATGGCAAGCGGTTTGCCTAACATCCATACGATGCCGTATGGAATGAGGAACAACGGTCGGCTCCCCAACTCGGCCCACGAATCCGGGCCCTGGGTCATTCGCGAGATCGTGCCCGACTTCACCCTCGAGGACGTCTGGGCGCTGCCCGCTGAAGGCGGCGCGGAGGACTTTCCCACGCTGCTCGCGTGGCTGGACTCCTTCGACCCGACCAAAGCGGAATCTCGCGCCGCCCGCTTCCTCTGGCAGCTGCGCGACCGCCTCGGCGATTTCGGCCTCGGCAGGATCCGGGTCCCGGAGGACGGCAGCGTCGACCCTCGCCCCGGCAAGCTGCCGATCCCCGGCACCAGCGAAACCTCGCTGGCCGACCGGCTGCCCGCACACCTGCGCGAAACGGCCGCCGACGTGGACTTTGGCTCCCTGCCTTTCATCCCGCTCTATCGAACCGACGTTGAGGCCGCCGCCGAGGTGTCGAACCAGACCATGCACGGTGTCGCGCACCTGGCCTGGGTCGAGCAGGACGACGGCCGCTATCAGGGACAGATGGCCGTCTACGTGAAGCCACGCGGCCGCTTCGGCCAGGGGTACATGACGGCGATCAAACCGTTCCGTCACTGGATCGTCTACCCGGCGCTAATGGGACAGTTCGAGCGGGACTGGAAGCGCCGCCAAGCCCCGCCAACCGATACTCACCCGACCGCTGCCTAACCAGAAAGCTCTCGGCGATCAAGAGGGCTGGCCGGCCCTGGGTGATCACGCGATAGAGCCTCTTGAGGACCGCCGGGCTTGCTTCTGAAGCCGGAACAGCGCCTGCCCAGTCCGGCGGCGAATTGAGCCCGAACCACAGCATCTCCCTCCAGCTCTCCAGCCTGACTTGCTCTAGTGCCTCGCCAATCCCATCGGCGGCGTCATCGAGCAGGCGCAAGAATCGCGGCGGGAGTCGGTTGGCGGCGATGTGCGACTCCGCCCACATCGTCGACGTCTTGGATGCACCGATACCGATCCTTACTCGCCTTCTTGTCAGCTCTTCTCCTTCTGGGAGTTGAAGGCAGCGCGCAACGGACGCCGATGCAGGCACTTTCACCTGGTCGACGACTTCAACGCTGACGGGGGACAGCGAGTGCATTTCGAGAGTCCGCGTGACGGTCCCGTCGACGAAAAGGAGGGTGCGCAGAAATGAGTCCATTTCGGCGACGCCAACCTCCCTAACATGGGGCGGCCGCGCGTCTTGCATGACGAAATGACGCGTCGAGGGATCGCAGTCGTTCCCTGAGGCCACCTGGTCGATGTTAGATAGCCCGTTGCCCGATCGCCAGCGACAAGTGCGGCAGTTCGACCTGCTCGAGGAGATCGGCGGGCCACAGGGCATCGCCGACTCCAGCATCCCGGCAATCGTCTTCGTCACCGTCTACGCGCTTGGCGGACACCGGATCTCCCTCGCGGGCCTCTGCGCCCTCGCAGCGGGCCTCGCGATCGCGATTCTCCGGCTGGTCAAAGGCGAGTCGCTGCGCTTCGCGCTCGCGGGCTTCATCGGTGTCGCGGTCGCGGCCTTCATCGCCAGCCGTACCGGCCGGGCCGAGGACTTCTTCCTGCCCGGCCTGCTGCTCAACGTCGCCTATGGCGGCGCCTACCTGATCTCGATCCTGGTCCGCTGGCCGCTGCTCGGCGTCATCCTCGGGCCGACGCTGGGGGGCGAGGGCATGGCCTGGCGCAAGGACCCGCGCGAGCTCCGCGCCTACACGCGCGCGAGCTGGGTCTGGGTCGGCGTCTTCGCTGCCCGCCTCGGCGTTCAGTTGCCCTTCTACCTGGCCGGCTCCCTGGTCGCACTCGGCATCGCCAAGACGGCGATGGGGCTGCCGGTCTTCGCCCTGGGGATCTGGCTGTCCTATCTGATCCTGAAACGCGCTGGCATAGTCACTACCTGGCGACGGTGACCGGCTCCCTGGCGTGTTGACGGAACCTGCAGCTTCGAGGATGATCGCCTTCGTGAGGCGCGGGATCCTCGTCTGTCTACTGCCGGTCTTGGCGGGGCTCGCCTTCCCTGCCTTCGCGGCGGCGGCCGCGCAGGTGAGTGTGGCGGAGGTCGAAGGACTCGACGTCGTCGTGATCAACGACGATGGCAGCTCGACCGAACTTGAGACCGCTTACGAGGTCGACGCGGGCACCATGGAAGAGTTCGTGGCGATCCAGAGCTCCGACATGCTGACCTCGCTCAGCGCCGGCTGCACCGTGTTATTTCCGCCGACGATCGCCACCTGTATGGGCGAGTTCGACGCGGTCGTCGCCTTCGCCAATAGCGGCGAAGACGAAGTCACCATGGACCTGATCGCCCCTGGCCTGACGCTGCGGGGTGAGGCCTACGGCGGCCCCGGGGATGACAGGCTCGAAGTGCAGCCCAACTTCGCCGACGTCCCCCAGCCCGAAGCCTTCCTCGACGGTGAAATCGGCGAGGACATGATCAGCGGCGGCACGGGCGCTGACGAGCTGCGCGGCGGTGCCGGCGACGACGTGATCGAAGCCCGCGACGGCGTCGAGGACATTGTCAACTGCGGTCCCGGCGACGATCGGGCGGATGTGGACGCCAACGACCTGCTGGACTCGAGTTGCGAGCTCGGCCCCTCCCCGCAAGGTCCCGCCGGCGACCAACCCCGCGGCTCCTCCCCCGCTTCTCTTCCGCCCCACTCCACCTGCGTCGTCCCAAAGCTCACCGGCAAGAAGCTGAAACCAGCCCGTAAAACCCTAGTCAGAAGCCAGTGCAGGCTCGGCAAAGTCAGCGGCAAACGGGGCAAAACGGCGAGGGTCGGCAAACAGAGCCCGAAACCGGGGGCGGTGCGGGCCGCGGGCGCCGCGGTCAACGTCACGCTAGACCCCCCTAGGCCCCAGGCTTGATCCTCACTCTGAACCAGACGCGCAGGTGGTCGCCGTAGAGTTGCGAGCCGCCGATGGCGCCGATCGCCAGGGGGCCTTCGCAGGAGTAGTCGCCGGTGGTCGTGCAGGCCCACTCGTTGGGGCCGCGGAAGGGGTCGTAGATCCCGAGGGTGACGCGGCCGCGGTCGCCAACGTAGGTGACCCGGTTGTAGCAGCCGCGCAGCCAGCCTGAGACGGTGCCCCAGAAGGCCCGGCCGGCGATCCGGCCACCGTCCACGAACGGTTCCGGAACCCATGCGGGGATGCTGCGATGCGGCATCTGGACCCAGGAGTCGGTGTCATCCTTGAAGTCAGTCGCCCAGCCCAGACGTTCGCCGGTGGAGTTCTGCAGCTCGCCGCCGCAGGTGTGGCCGGAGACGATTTTGTCGAGCTCGGTCCAGATGTCGTCGACAAACACCGAGGCGTCGGCGAAGTGCCGCGGCAGCGTCTTGTCGATCGTCCCGCCGCGACCCTGCGTCGGCCGCAGCTCTTTGAGCCGGCGCACCTTGTAGCGGAGGACCCCCTGTTTCTGGGACCAGCTGCCGCTGATGAACTGGACGCCCATGACGACGTCGTCTTCGCGGCGTGGGTCCCAAGCGTCGACGGACCCATTCGGTAGCCCGGTGCCGCGGTCGGCGAAGATCAGGTCCATCGCCTCTCCGTTTGGCACCGACCCCTTGAGCGACCCCGGCCGGTCCTGAAACCACATCGTCCTCGGCTTGACGCCGCGCAGCGTCAGCCAGTACTCGCCCTTGCCGGCGGGAATCAGCGTTCCCCCTTTGGCGTCCTGCACGAAGAGCAGTTCCGCCTCGAGTTCCGAGCCCCCAGCGTCCCCGCCTCCCTTGATCGAGCGCTCGGCAACGGCGACCCCGGCGCCGAACAGCGAGACGAGCAGCAAGGCGACCAAGACCTTCGAGAGGAGAGTGATTTTCATGGCCGCTGCTTCGCCTCGCCGCAGCCTTCTCCTGTACCGCGCGGGCCGAGGCGGTACGGACGTCCAGATCGGTTAGGCCGAACCGAGACTTGGGG
>DASSFS010000063.1:0-24743 GCA_035694165.1 Solirubrobacterales bacterium
AGCCAGGATCAACTTATCGGCCCGTCGACGGCGAGGAACGGGGATTCGCCGATGCGGCTGCGGTTGCGGGAGATCGCCGGGGAGGCGCCGACGGAGCATCTGTTCGAACGGCTCTTTGCGGATGCGGAGAACGCGTTTTGGCTCGACAGCGCTGACGCGCCGACCCGGCTCGCCCAGTGCTCCTACCTCGGCACCAGCGCCGGCCGCGATCGCTGCCTGCTCGAATACGACGTCGATGCCGGTGAGGTGGCGATCAAGCGCGCCCGCCGCGACACCGTCGAGCACAAGTCGATCTTCGATCTGCTCGACCGCGAACTGGCCAAGCAGGCGATCGAGCCGCCGCCCGAGCTGGCGCGGGGGCTGATCGGCGGTTACGTTGGCTACCTCGGCTACGAGCTGAAGGCCGACTGCGGCTCGCCCAACGTGCACCGCTCCGACATGCCGGACGCGCTGATGATGCTGGCCAACCGCGTCGTCGCCGTCGACCACGTGCGCCGCCGCACCTACGTCTGCGCCGTCGGTCGCGAGGACGACGCCGAGGCGGATGCCTGGCTGGAGATGGCCTCGCAGGCCGTCGCCGAGGCACTCGCCAACCAGCCCGCGGCGGTGCCGACGCCGGCGCCCGAGGAGCCGCTGGACCACGTCAGCTTCCAGTCGGGCCGCGGCCGCGAGCGCTACCTCGCCGATATCGCCGCCAGCCAGGCCGAACTGGCGGCCGGCGAGTCATACGAGGTCTGCCTCACCGATCAGTTCTCGACCGCGGCCAGTCCCGACCCGTTCGTCCTCTACCGGCATCTGCGGCACAGCAACCCGGCGCCCTTCGCCGCCTTCCTCAAGTTCGGCGACCGCGCCATCGTCAGCTCCTCGCCGGAGCGCTTCCTCTCGGTCGACCGCGACCGCCGGGTCGAGGCGCGCCCGATCAAGGGAACGATCTCCCGCAGCGAGGACCCGGTCGTCGACGCCGCTCGCCGCGATGAGCTCAAGGACGACGAAAAGACGATGGCCGAGCACCTGATGATCGTCGACCTGCTGCGCAACGACGTCGGCCGCGTCTGCAACGTCGACAGCGTCAGCGTGCCGGAACTGATGGTGATCGAGCCCTACATGACCGTGCACCAGATGGTCTCGACGATCCAGGGGTATCTGGAGCCGGGGCGGACGCCGGTCGAGTGCGTCCACGCCTGTTTCCCCGGCGGCTCGATGACCGGCGCGCCGAAGCAGCGGACGATGGAGATCATCGACGGCCTCGAGGACGAGGCCCGCGGCGTCTACTCGGGCGCGATCGGCTACTTCGGCCTCGACGGCAGCACCGACCTCAGCATCGTCATCCGCACGATCGTGATGCGACCGGGCCGGACGACGATCGGCGCCGGCGGCGCGATCGTCATGCAATCCGACCCCGAGGACGAGTTCGACGAGACCCTGCTCAAGGCGCGGGCGCCGATGGCTGCGGTGGCGCGGGTCGCCACCGGCCGCGAGGGCCCGGACGCCTGGAGCGTCGAGCTCGAGCCCTCGGCGCGGGCCGTCGGGGCGGCATGATCGAGACGACCACGACTCGGCCGGCGACCGATACGGACGCCGGGGCGGTGGCGGTGGCGGTCGAGGCGCTGCTGCTCGAGCTCGGCGGCAAACGGCCGCCGCGCGAGGAGCTCGAGGACGAGATCCGGGCGGCGCTCGCGGACCCTGGCATCGGGGTCACGATCGTCGCCGAGGGCGACGGCGAGATCGTCGGCGTGCTCAGCGCCAGCTGGCAGCGCGCCCTGCACGTGCCGGGTCGCTACGCGACGATCCAGGACCTCTGGGTCGACCCCGACTGGCGCAGCCGCAAGGTCGGCGCGGCGTTGGTCGACGAGCTTGCGGACCTCTGCCGCGCAGAGGGGGTGGCGCGAATCGAGGTCGGTCTGCCGCGGGAGAGCTTCGACGCGATCCGCGCCACCGAGGCCTTCTACGTCAACAACGGCTTCGAGCACCTCGGCCCCCGTATGCGGAGGCTGCTGTCGTGAGCGAGCTGGTGATCGTCGAGCAGCGCCGCGGCAACGACGACGGCGCCCACTGGATCCGCGAAGGGGGCGAGACGATTCCCGGCCAGGACAGCAACCTCCGGCTCGACGAGTTGCGCGCCGGTCTGCTCCGCCACGAGCGGGTCCGCGCCGTCACCGCCGATGCCGCCGACGAGGCACTGGAGCGGGCCCTCACGGCCATGCACGAGCGCGCCTACCTCGACGCCCTGCGCGGCGTCGACGGCGAGCCAGTGACGCTGCCCGAGTTCGCCCCGCCCGGCCTCGAGCCGGACATCCCGGTCGACTCGGCCCTCGTCGCCGCTGCCCATGAGGGCGTGCGCACCGCGATCAGCGCCGCGACCCGGCTCGCCCAGGGCACTCGCTACACCTACGCGGTCTGCCGCCCGCCGGGCCACCACGCCGGCCCCGACTTCCTCGGCGGCTACTGCTACCTCAACAACGCCGCCGCCGCGGTCTGGGCGCTGGCCGAGGCGGGGGTGCGCCCGGTCGGGGTACTCGACCTCGACCTCCACTACCCGAACGGGACCGCCGCGCTGGTCGAGCGGATCGAGGGCGCCACCCTGCACTCGCTGCACGCCTCGCCGGTCACCAACGTCGCCGCCGGGACCGTGCTGCCGCAGGTCGAGGGCGAACGGGCCCACGCCTTCGGCGCCGCGCCCGACCCCGACACCTACCTGGCCGAGGTTGAGGCCTCGGTCGAGCAGCTCGCCGCCGAGGCCGACGCGCTCGTCGTCTCGCTCGGCTACGACACCGTCGCCGGCGATCCGCACGGGTGCTGGGAGTTCGAGCCGCGGATCTTCGCCGACATCGGCCGCCTGCTCGCCCGCTCCGAGCTTCCTGTCTGCGTGATTCAAGAGGGCGGCTACGCACTCTTGACGCTCGCCGCCTGCAGCGAGTCATTCGCCCGCGGCCTGCTCGGCCAGCCGGCTCTCCATCCCCTGGACGGAGCGCTCGCACGGAGGGCGGTCGCGTGAGCGCCAACGGGCTGGAGCCGTTCCGCCGTCGCCTCGACACGATCGACGACGAGATCGCCCGCCTGCTCGGCGAGCGCTTCGAGATCTGCCGCGAAGTCGCTCTCTATAAGAGCGCCCACGAGATCCCGATGATGCAGCCGAACCGGGTCGAGGAGGTGCGCGCCCGCTACCTCGCCCGCGGCGCCGAGGTCGACCTCCCGGCCGAGTTCACCGGCGACCTCTTCGACCTCCTGATCGCCGCAACCTGCAAGGAGGAGGACGAGCTGATGGCCGCCCAGGAGCAGGGCGCATGAGTTTGCCGCCGGGGCCGCGGATGCCGCGGGCGCTGCAGGCGGTCGGCTGGACGCAACGGCCGCTGCCCTGGCTCGAGCAATGCCAGCGCCGCTATGGCGACACCTTCACGCTGCGCATCCTCCACTGGGGCGACTGGGTCCTGCTCTGCGATCCCGAGGACGTCAAAAAGGTTTTCACCGCCGGCCAGGCGGTTGGGGTCGACGTCGCCAACCCGCTGCTGGGCCCGGTCCTCGGCCCGCGCTCGGTGATGCTGCTGGAAGAACCGGAACACATGACCCGGCGCAAGCTGATGCTGCCGGCCTTCCACGGCAAGAGCATCGAAGGCGACGGCGAGATGATGGCCGAGGTGGCGCGGCGGGAAGTCGCCCAATGGCCAATGGGTGAGCCGTTCCCGCTCTGGCCGCGGATGCAGGCGATCACCCAGGAGGTGGTGATGCGGGCGGTCTTCGGGCGCGACGCCGAGGCCCGCCTCGGTCGCCTGCGCGAGCTGCTGCAGGGGCTGACCGAGTGGATGAACGAGCCCCGCAACCTGACCCTGCTGGCGACCTTCGGCCCGGCCTGGATCGTCCGCAGCCGCCAGTTCCGGCGGGCGATGGGACCGGTCGAGGACGCGGTGATGCAGGAGGTGCGCCGGCGCCGGTCCGAGGGCGAGGTGCGCGAGGACGTTGTCTCGATGCTGGTCGGGGCCCGCTACGAGGACGGCTCGCCGATGAGCGAGCAGGACCTGCGCGACGAACTGCTGACCCTGCTGACCGACGGTCCGACCTCGACCTCGCTGGCCTGGACCTTCGAGCGGCTGCTGCGCAACCCGGAGAAAATGGTCCTGGCCCGCGAGGACGTCCGCAGTGGCGATGGCACCTACCTCGACGCGGTGATCAAGGAGACCCTGCGGGTCTGCCCGCCGGTCCCGGTGGTGGTCCGACAGCTGCTGGAGCCGATGCGGCTGGGCGGCTACGACTTGCCGGCCGGCACCACGGTGGCGCCCTGCATCCACCTGATCCACCGCAGCGAGGAGACCTACCCAGAAGCGAAGCGCTTCATTCCCGAGCGCTTCATCGGCCAGCAGCCCGGCACCTACACCTGGATCCCCTTCGGCGGCGGCACCCGACGCTGCCTCGCCGCCAGCTACGCCGAACTGGAGATGAAACGGGTCCTGCGCACGGTCTTCAGCGAGGTCGACCTGCGGCCGGTCGAGACTCGCTCAGAGCGGATGCGCAAAAGCGCGATCTCCTTCAGCCCCGACCGCCGCGGATTGGTGATCGCCGAGCCGTGGTAGCCCAGACCGACCTGCTGATAGTCGGCGCCGGGGCGAAGGCGGCCGGGATCGCGACCAAGGTCCACGTGCTCAACACGCTGGGCCTGGGGCCGATCACGCTGAAGATCGTCGAGGGGACGACGCACGCGGCCTCGTGGCTGGGGCGCAACGGCATGACCTCGGGCGAGGAGCCGCTGGCAGTCACCCCGATCAAGGACATCGGCTTCCCGTACCAGAGTCACTACGAGTTCGGCGAGGCCGGTGAGGCGATCGACGCCGCGGCGCAGGCTTTCTCCTGGCAGCAGTACATGATCAGCAAGCGCCGCTACGCGCGCTGGATCGACGCCGGCTCGCCCTCGGTGCGCCACCGCGACTACGGCGAGTACCTGACCTGGGTGCTGTCGCGGGCGACGGAGGGGGTCGAGCACGTGGAGGGCCGGGTCACCGCGGTCGCGCTCGACGAAGACGCGGATCGCTGGGTGGTCGAGGTCGAGGGGGCCTCAGGAGCATCGCGCCACGCCGGCGGCGCCCTGGTCCTGACCGGTCCCGGCACCCATCGCGCCTTCCCGCACGAGCCCGGCGTCGCCCCGCGGGTCTTCCACTGCGACAGCAAGCGCAGCGAGTTCGCGCAACTGCCCGAGGACGGCTGCGACGTCGCCGTCGTCGGCGGCGGCGAGAGCGCCCTCAGCTGCGTCATGTTCCTGCGCGGCTTCCGCCCCTGGGCGCAGTGCACGATCTACACGCCGATGCTGCCGATGAGCCGCGGCGAGAGCTTCCTCGAGAACCGGGTCTTCTCCAACCCTGACGAGGTCGAATGGGGCTCGCTCGACCTGCAGACCCGCCGCGACTTCGTCAAGCACTCCGACCGCGGCGTCTTCGACCCGCCCAGTCTGGCGGCGATTGCCTACGACGACCGTGCCCGCTTCGTCACCGGCCGCGTTACCGACGTCGGCGAGCGCCAGGGCGGGGAGGGGGTGCGCCTCGAGTACGAGTCGCCGGAGGGGTTAAAGGGAAGCGAGCACGACTACGTCGTCAACTGCACCGGCTTCGACCTCCTGGCGCAGCTGCGCGACCTCTTTCCGCCGCCGGTGCGGGAGCAGGTCGAGAGCCAGGCCGGCCCGCTCTGGGATCGGCCGGCGGGGACCGAGGTGCGGATCGGCCGCGCCCTGGAGCTGCAGGGGATGCAGCCGCGGCTGCACATCCCCGGGCTCGGCGGGCTGAGCCAGGGCCCTGGCTTCGCCAACCTCGGGGCCCTCGGCCTCGTCTCCAACCGGGTGCTCCAACCGCTGGTCGAAGAAAAGTCGTCTACGCAGGGATTTGGCGACGGCGACAGTATGCAATATAAATCCTTAACGCTTGAGTAATCATGAGGTATTTGAATCCAATCGGGGGGAGCTGACGTGAGTCTGGAGAAATTTCCAAAGGCCGTTTGGGCCGGAATGAGCCTCGTTGCGGTGCTGCTGGTGGCGGCGCTGTCGGGCTGCGGCGGCGGCTCCTCATCCTCCGCCGACGAGCTCGAATTCGGGGGATCGGGTCATCCCGGCGTCGACCAGGCGAACAGCCGTGAGGCCAAAGGCGAAATCGACAGCTCCAACGCCGCCGAACTGGAAGAAGCCTGGTCACTGCCGCTGACCGCGCAGAGCTCCTACGGCGCTCATTCCTCTTCGCCGGTGATCGTCAACGGCGTCATCTACTCCCAGGACCTGGAGTCCAACGTGCAGGCGATCTCCCTCGATTCAGGTGAAGTCCTGTGGACGCAGAAATACGAAGAACTGAGCCAGGGCCCGAACGGCGTCGCCGTCGCCGGCGGGCTCGTCTTCGGTGCCACCGCCAAGGAAGCCTTCGCGCTCGATCAGGAGACCGGCAAAGAGGTCTGGGCGACGCCGCTGGTCGTCCAGACTGCGGGTGAAGGCATCGACATGGCCCCCGGCTACAACGATGGACTTGTCTACGTCTCAACCGTGCCGTTGACCGCGACCGAACTGTATCCGGGCGGTGGAGTCGGAACCCTCTGGGCGCTCGACGCGAAAACCGGGCAGAAAAAATGGCATTTCGACACCGTCCCGAAAGACCTCTGGGGCAACAAGAAAGTCAACTCCGGCGGCGGCCTCTGGCAGCCGCCTTCGTTCGACGACAAGGGCTTCATCTACTTCGGCACCGGCAATCCGGCGCCATATCCGGGAACCCCGCGGCAGCCCTGGGGATCGAGCCGCCCCGGTTCGAACCTCTACACCAACTCGATGGTCAAACTGGACGCGAAGACCGGCAAGATGCAGTGGTTCTACCAGCAGACGCCCCACGACATCTACGACTGGGACTTCCAGGACCCACCGCTCCTGATCGAGGCCGGCGGCAAGGAACTGGCTGTCGGTGCCGGCAAGGTGGGGATCGTCGTTGCCCTCGATGCGAAAACCGGCAAGCCGGTTTGGAAGCGGCCGGTTGGCACGCATAACGGCCACGACAAAGACAATCTCTACGCGATGAAGGGGGAATACTCGAAGATCAAGGCCGGCGAACTCTTCCCCGGCGTTCTCGGCGGGGTAATCGCGCCGATGGCCACCGACGGGACCACGATCTTCGTGCCCGTCGTCAACGGATCGGCGAGCGTCACCTCCGGCGGTGAACTCGGCGGCGGCGCGGAAATGACCGGCGAACTGGTCGCGATCGACGCCGCCTCTGGGGAGATCCAGTGGCAGCAGGAATTCACCTCGGCGGCGTTTGGGGCGCCGACGGTCATCAACGACCTCGTCTTCGCGACCTCCTTCGAAGGCAGTGTCTACGCCTTCGAGACCAGCAGCGGCAACGAAGTCTGGACGACGGCGCTGCCGGCGGGCATCAACACCAGCGTCTCGATCTCCGGCGACACCGTGATCGCGCCCGCGGGCCTGGCCAGCGCGGAAGGCCAAACGCCGGCAATGGTCGCCTACAGGCTCGGCGGCTGAGCCCTCGCCACAGCCGCGCGGTGGGTACCGTGCGGCTGTGGCAGCAAAGCGCAGCGCCGGGATCCTGCTCTACCGCGTCGTCGCGAGCGCCCCAGAACTGCTGCTCGTGCATCCGGGCGGTCCCTACTGGGCGAAACGGGATCTCGGCGCCTGGACGATTCCGAAGGGCGAATTCGAGCAGGGGGAGTCACCGCGCGACTGCGCCCTGCGCGAGCTGGGGGAGGAGCTTGGGGCGGCGCCAAAGCTCGACGTCGAGGCGCTGATCGACCTCGGCTCGGTGCGGCAGAAATCGGGCAAGGTGGTGGAGGCCTGGGGGGCCGAGGGGGACTTCGATCCAGCCCAGCTGGACAGCAACACCTTCGCGATCGAGTGGCCGCCCCGCAGCGGCCAGGAGCGCGAGTTCCCCGAGGTCGACCGCGCCGAGTGGTTCGACCCCGACATGGCACGGCAGAAAATCCTGCCGGCGCAGGTGGAGCTGATCGAGCGGTTGCTCGAGCGGGTGGGGTAGCGGGTGGGCGGCGGGGGTGGGGGCTTCGCTTAACTTTTTTGAGAGTCCACTGCTGCTGTCGCCTCGAATCTCGCCAGCAAAAAAGTACAAGACGCTTCGCCCCCACCCCCGCCACCCACTCACGAACCGAGCAGCTGGGACGCGCGGGTCGACACCACCGCTCGTATCTCGAAAGCTTCCGACTTGAGGTCCCCGGCGCGGGGTCGAACCACTGCTTGTCTCGCTGCTGCTTTCGATGCGAGGCGGGGAGGTGGGGTGAAGCGTCTTGTACTTTTTCGCTGGCGGGCTCACGGGCGACAGCCTGTGCCGATTCTCGAAAAAGTTAAGCGAAACCCCACCTCCCCGCCTCGCTACTGGCACCACCAGTAGCCACGCTGTAGTACCGGACGTATACTCGCCGGGGTATGGAAAACGGCTCCACTCCGCCATCTGCGGGCACCGGCGACGCTAGTCAGAACGGTCATCTGCCGCTTTCGGCAAGGCTGCTCGGGGTCGGCGTCCAGGGTGCTCGGGCGGTCGGCAAGGCAACTGGGATCGATCGGGCGGTCGAAGTCGCAGCTGAGGAGGCGATCGTTGCCGCGGTCGAGAGCGAGGCGGTCGAGCGGGCGATGGCGCGGGTACTGCAGGGGCCGATCGTTGAAGAGGCAGTGCAGGGCGCGCTGGAGAGCGATGCCGTCAAGAAAGCACTGTTGGAGGCGATGGACAGTGAGCTGGTCGACGAGGTCTGGCGGCGCTTGCTGGCCAGCGAGGAGGCCCAGCAGCTGGTCGAGCGGATCGCCGAGGCACCCGAGGTGCGCGCGGCGATCAGCGCTCAAGGCGTTGGCCTGCTGGAGGACATCGGCCGCACGATCGGCAAAGTGGCGCGGCGCCTGGACGACAGCTTCGAGCGGATCGTGCGCCGCCTTTTCTTCCGCCGCCGCCGCGCCGTCGCCAGCGACCACGCCGGCGCGGTCAGCCGCGCCCTGGCGATGGTGATCGACGGCGTCTTCGTCAACCTCACCTTCACCGCGATCGCCGCCGTCGTCGCGCTGATCGAGTCGAGCTTCGGCGACGGCAGCAGCGGCGGGGTCTCGAACCTGGCGATCGCCGTCGGCTCGACCGCCTGGCTGTCGCTGGGGGCGCTCTACCTCGTCGCCTTCTGGTCGCTGGCGGGGCAAACGCCGGGGATGCGCTTCGTCGGCATCCGCCTGAACGAGCAGCGACTGCCGCTGCGGCGCTCGATCAAGCGCTTGATCGGCCTCGGCCTCTCCGTCATCACCTTCGGCATCGGTTTCCTCGGCATCGTCTTCGGCGAGCGCCGGCGGGATTGGGCGGACAGCTTTGGCGGCACCGACGTCGTCTACGACGACCGGCGGCCTGAGCCGGCGCCGTGGTCACGGCTGGAGCAGCGGCCGGCCGGGGCGGAGCCAGTGGTGGCCGAGGCGGAGCCGATTGCCGGCCCCGCCCCAGCCGATGCTCAGACGGCGCCTTCGGGCCCGTCGGCGAGCTTGTAGATGATGATGATCGCGAGCGCGAACACCGCCAGCGACCAGAACGGGTAAGCGCCGATCGAGAGCAGCGCCGCGATCGCGTTCAGCGCGGCGATGAAAATCCCGAACCAGCGTCCGAACTCCCCTCCGGACCAGAGCGAGAAGGCGGCGACGAGCTCGAGCACGCCGACGATCAGGATGATCCAGCCCCAGGTGTTGAGGCCGCTGAGGATGTAGGTGGCGTTTTGGGTGAAGAACTTGGAGTCGCCGATGGCGGCGATGCCCCAGATGATGTTGAGAATTCCGGCAACGAGCAGGAGGATGCCGGCGAATACCCACCAGCCGCTGAGCGTCGATTCTGCGTTCATGAGTAACCCTTTCGTACGTCGATAGGACTGGGACGTACGGAACATAGGTCACAAGGACGACGCCAGACAGAGATTCCTTTCCGGAGTGACTCGCTGCGCCGGCCCTTGAACTCGGCCGAACACCCGGCGCAGCGGCAGGTCTGTCGGCGTTAGCCGATCTTGGTGACCTGGAGAAGCGGCGCGACCTGTTCGGTCTTGGAAATCGCCACGGGCTCCACCCCCTTTCCCTGTGTCCTAGCGGCGGCCCCAGGACCGCCGCGACTGACGGGGGCGACATTAGTGGAGCATGTTCTACCAATCTATTCTGCTCCAGGAAAATCGGGCCAATTTGCGCCGTCATTGAGACTTTCGTGCTACTTAACGCTTGTTCGTAATAAGGTTTGAGCGTTCGTATTCCCCTAATAACTCGGAAATGAGACCAGAGATGCCAGCCTCCCCCCCAGAGCAGACGACCGACAGCACCGATCAGATCCTGATCAAGGCGCTCAGCCACCCCGTACGCGCCAAATCGCTGACGATCCTCAACCAGCGCGTCGCCAGTCCCAAAGAAATCGCCACCGAGCTGAACGAGGAAGTCGGGAAAGTGGCCTACCACGTCAAGGAGCTGAAGAACCTCGGCTGCATCGAACTGGTCGACACCGCGCAGCGACGGGGCGCGACCGAGCATTACTACCGAGGCGTCGCTCAGACCTACATGAGCGATTCATTCTGGGCCACGCTCTCGACGGCCGTCCGAAACGGCATCTCGGTTACCGGCCTCAAAGTCCTGATCGAGGCCGCAAGAGAAGCGGTCGAGGCAGGGACCTTCGACGCCCGGGTCGACCGCCACCTCTCCTGCGTGACCATGAGCCTCGACGAACAGGCTTGGACGGAGGCGAACGGCTTGCTGAACGAGACCCTCGAGCGGCTGGCCGTGATCGGTCGCGAAAGCGAAGAGCGGGAAACGGGGGAGCGGATTCAGGCGACCTTCGGGATGCTGGGCTTCGAGTCGCCCGCAGCCTGAATCAGCCCGGGGAGACGAGATTCAGGACTTTGAACGCTTTGACGCCGCGCGGGGTCTCGACCTTGACCGTGTCGCCAACCTGAGCGTTCATCAGGGCTTTGCCGATCGGCGACTCGGCGGAGAGGCGACCCTGGGCGAGGTCGGCCTCGGTCGAGCCGACCAGGGTCCAGGCGTTGGTCTTGCCGCTCGATTCGTCGAGCACCTCGGCGCTGCGGCCGAAGGCGAAGGTGTCCGCGGGGCTGTCGTCGGCCTCGACGACGACGGCGTTGCGAAGCCTTTCCTGCAGACGCTTGATTCGCGTCTCCATGTGCGCCTGATCCTCTTTGGCGGTGTGGTACTCGGCGTTCTCCTTGAGGTCACCCTCCTCGCGCGCGACCTTGATTCGCGCCGCCATCTCCTGGCGCGCGGGGCCTTCCAGCTGCTCGAGCTCGGTGCGCAGAGCCGCGATCCCCTCAGCGGTGATCGGCTCGCCACCTGAAGCGGGTCCGTTCATCGCTTCAGCCTGCCAGAAACGACGAGCGGGCGCCTCAGTCCCCTGCCGCGGTTTCGCCGCCGCCCACCAGGGCCGGTGCCAGCGACTTCACCTTGCTGCCGCCGGCGGCGCCGAGGGGGGAGAGGTTGAACAGATCCTCGAAGGTGCGCAGCAGCGAGTAGGGGTCGTAGGCGATGGCGTCGGTGGCGCCGGGGGCGACGAGGCGCGAGAGCGCTAGGGCGCCGACCTTGAGCGGGTCGGCTGCTACCGGCGCAGCCGGGTCGACCGGTGCTGCGGTATTGACCTGGCCGAAGTTGACGATCAGCAGCCCGTCCTTCTTATAGGCGGGGGAGGCGAGGATCTTCGGCACCACGCTAGCCAGGAAGGCGTCGGCGGCTGCGGCGCCGTCGGGCGCACCGGCCGGGCACTGACCGCTGATGCCGACATTGCAGAGGTTGGGTGAGACGTAGGAGAAGTTCGGCGTCGTCTCGATTTTCTGCAGGTCCTTGTCGAGTTCGGCCAGCGGCACGTCGTTTTCCGCGCAGTCGCCGAGGTCGAGCAGCGAGTGGAAGTAGATGAAGGGGTTGAGCCGGGAGGCGTAGCCGCCGGTCACGGGCGTCTCGGCTGCATCGGGTTCGGGCTGGACGCAGTTGTCGGGCTGGCCGGTCTCGTCGGTCATGCCCTCCATATATGCGTGCCATTTGAGCTGGGCGCCGACCAGCTGGTCGGCGAGGGTCAGAGTTTCCACCGGGTAGACGCAGCCGCTGCCGCTGACGATGCCACTCTTGTCGGCTTTGGCTCCGGCAGGGAACGCGGTGTAGGTGGGGCAATCGGCGATGGTCTGGGGGTTCGGCGGCTGACCGCTGACGGTGGCGATCGAGTTGGGCAGCGCCGCGTTGTCGAGCAGGGAGTAGCCGCTGAGCAGGAGGCCCTGGGGGCGCAGGGTCGTCGCCAGGTACGGCATCTGGGGAGCGCTGCCGAAGGCCGCCTCGTAGCCGGAGCTGGCAACGGAGATGACGAAGACGTGCTGGATCGGGCCCGGTTCGGGGCTCGGCTCTTCCGGCGTCGCTTTCTCCTTCGCTGCCGGAGTGGGGGCTTCGCTGGCCTCAGAGGGGGTCGGCTGGGGGAGCGAGACAGGGGAGCTCGCTCCCCCGCCGGACGCGGGTTGGGCAGACCCGCCGGCCGATTCGGCCGCCGTTTCTTCGGGCTCCGCGGCTGGCTCGGTCCTCGCCGGGGCCTCGTTTGCGGCGAGGCTCCGGCCGACCAGGCCAGCGAGCGGTCCGAGATCGTTGCCGCCGGTCAGCGCCGCCGCGAGGATCCCCGTCGTCGCGACCAGCGAGGAGGCGACCATCAGGGCGAATTTCTTCCCGGTCAGGCTCGCCGCAGCGGCGACCGCTTTGGCGAGGAGCGCGCTCACGAGCTCGCCTCCCCTACGGGCACGGACGCCGAGAGGGAGCTGCCGCACTGGTTGCAGAAGCGCACGCCGTGCCCGAAGGGCGCGCTGCAGTTCGGGCAGTGGCCGGCGGCGTCGGAGCGCTCGATCTCGAGCGAGCGCTCGACCGCGGTCAGCTCGGCGTCGACCCGCTGCAACTCCGCCGCCTTGCGGGTCAGGACGTCGAGGCGGATGTGATCACGGATCGCCATCTCATAGAAGGCGCCGCCGAGGTCGGCCTGCATCACCGTGAACTTCTCCAGCAGCCGGTCGCGCTGGGCAGCCAGGTCCTTGGGCTCCGCCTTGCTCGGGTTCTTCGACTCCGGCTCGCTCACGGTTCGGCTCCGTTGGTCGGCGCCGGACCGCCGTCGCCACCGACGACGATCACGTCCGGCAGGTTCTGCTGGGCCTTGATGTAGGTGTCGCCGACCTGGGCCGGGTTTTCTTCGACCATCCGCGTGTCTTCTTCTTCCTTCTGCTTCGTCGGCTCATAACCGGTCACCTCGTGGACGACGCCGTTGCCGGTCTGGGCGAGGACCTTGCCGCCCGATTTGTCGGCGCCTTTCGGCGGTTTGCCGTTGGCGGCGTTCTTCGCGGCTTTGGCTTTGCCCCCAGCCCCGGTCGCGGTCGCCGTCGCGCCCGTCGCCGCAGTCGAGGCCGTGGTCGCTTCCTGGGCCCGCAGCGCCTGCAGCAGGGCCTCGCTGTCGCCGCCGTCGGAGCCGCCGCCGCGGCCGACGATCACGCCGAGCGCGACGGCGATCGGCAGCAGCGCGAAGAAGCCGACCGCGGCGGCGCGCCCGGCCGGAGCGGCCTTCTCTTTTTTCGGCACGACCAGCGGCTTGCGCCCCTTCGCACTCATCGCCGCGAAGTAGCGGGATGAGGGGTTGGCGCCGTTGCGGCGCCGGGCGGCGCAATTGACGCAGTAGCGCTGCTGCGGGTCCATCGGCGCCCCGCACTCCTCGCAGGGCTCGTGGCCGACCGGCGGCGTGGGTTGGGTCGTCGTCATTGCTTCTTTCCCCCGTTCTGATGCGGCTTGTCGTTGCCCTTGCCGCCCTTTCTCTTCTTCTCCGCCTGGCGCTCGGCCCGCGCTTCGAGGATGCGTTTGGATTCGGCGCGGTGTTCGGCGGCCTTCTCCTGGGTCGTCGAGCAGCCGCCGACGGCCCCGAGCAGGAGCGAGCCGGCGCAGGCGGCGACCGCGAAGCGCGGCGGCAGAAGGTTTCGTCTAGCCGAAGGCACCGCTCACGTACTCCGCCGTGCGTTGCTCCCGCGGCGAGCCGAAGAGGCTCGTCGCGCTGTTGTACTCGACCATGTCGCCGAGATACATGAAGGCGACGTGGTCGGCGATCCGGTAGGCCTGCTGCAGGTTGTGGGTGACGATCACGACAGCGACGTCGTCACGCAACTTCACGATCAGGTCCTCGATCACCTGGGTGGATTTCGGGTCGAGCGCCGAGCAGGGCTCGTCGAGCAGCAGCACCTCCGGCTCGGCGGCGAGCGCACGGGCGATGCAGAGCCGCTGCTGCTGGCCGCCGGAGAGCTTCAGCGCCGGGTGGTCGAGGTTGTCCTTGACCTCCTCGAAGAGGCCGGCCCGCTCGAGCGCGCTGTGGACGGCCGGTTCCAGTGCCTTTTTGCGCATCCGCCGCGAGCCCTGCTCGCGGATCACGTAGGCGATGTTGTCGAAGACGCTCATCGGGAACGGGTTCGGCTGCTGGAAGACCATGGTCACCCGCCGCCGCAACAGAGTCGGCTCGATCGCCGTGATGTCGGTGTCGTCGAGCAGGATGCGGCCGGTCAGCCTCGCCGTGCTGGTCAGCTCGGTGAGCCGGTTCAGCGATCTCAGCAGCGTCGTCTTGCCGCAGCCGGAGGGCCCGATCAGTGACAGCACCTCGCCCTGGCGAACCGGCAGCGAGACCGATTTGACCGCCTCTTTGGTGCCGTAGAACACCGAGACCTTGTCGATCTCCATCCGCCGGATCGAGAACTGTGGTGCCCCGATCGAGCGGCGGGCGGCAGTGAAGCCACCGCTCGCGGCGACGCCGGTGCCTGCCTCTGCCGGCGGTGCGACCCGGGCCGCGGGCGCGTCCTCCAGCGGCAGTCGCCGCACCGGCGGCGGCGAATTGGGGGTCAGCTGCTCCACGTTCCCACCTTTCGTGCGCGGCGATGGACGATGTCGACGGCGCCGTTCAGGGCCAGCACCATCAGCAGCAGGACGAAGGCCGCCGCGTAGGCCTTCTCCGGCTGGTCGAGGTTCCCGGTGGGGGAGGCCTCGTAGACGAAGTTGGTCAGGGTGGTGCCGGCGCCGCGCAGGAAGTTGAGCGGGAAGGGCGCGTCTTCGACCGGGGCGAAGTTCTGGGTCGCGCCGAGCAGGACGATGATGATCGCGGTGTCGCCGATGATCCGGCCGAGGCCGAGCATCGCCCCGGTGGCGACCTGCGGGCGGCTCGACGGCAGCAGAATCCGGCGCACAGTCGCCGCCTTCGTCTTGCCGACCGCGTAGGAGGCCTCGCGCACGTGGTTCGGGATCGCGTTCAGCCCCTCGCGGGTGCTGGCGACGACCAGCGGCAGCGCGACCAGCGAGAGCATCGCCGAGGCAGCGAAGAAGGAGCGGCCGAAGACGACGCCTTCGGTGCTGCGGCTGAGGAAGCCGAGCGCGGTGCTGGAGAAGATCACGGTCCCGAACAGGGCGAGGACGATCGAGGGGATGCCGGCGATCGCCTCGATCGTCGATTCGGTGATCCGCGCCAGGGCTGCCGGGCGGCCGTACTCGACCAGCCAGACCGCCGTGGCGATCCCGACCGGGAGCGCCACGGCGATGCCCATGGTGGCGACGATCATGGTGCCGAGCAGGGCGTCGGAGAAGCCGCCCGTTTCGGTCTGCTCGAAGCCCGCGGTCGCGGGCGTGAACAGCATCTCGAGCCTGAGGTACTGAACTCCTTTGACCAGCAGGTAGAGGACGATCGCAACCGCGACCGCGCAGAAGAGCAGGCCGAGGGCCCAGCAGATCACGAGGCCGATGCGGTCGCTGAGCTGCCAGGTCGCGGTGCCCTCGATCGCGCCCTTGGGGCGCTGGCCCGACGGTGGGGGCGGGGGCGCCGGTGCTGGCGCCGGGGGGGTGGCGACGGAAGAATCCATCAGGCGCTCCCGTACTTGCGCATCGAGCGACGGGCGACGTAGCCGCAGAGGGAGAACATCGCGGCTGAGAAGAGCAGCACGCTGGCGATCGCGAACAGGGTCGCGTTGCCGGGTGGCGAGCTCAGCGACTCGACGTTCTTGACGATCGTCGGCGCCAGCGGCCGCGAGGGCTCGAAGATGAAGATCAGACCGTCGAGCGGGTTGGGGGCGAAGCCGACCGAGCCGGAGAGCATTGCCAGCATCACCGCCTCGCCGATCGCCCGTGCGGCGGCCAGGACGGTGCCGGCGACGATCGCGGGCCGGGCGCTGTGGACGCCGATCTTCCAGGTCGTGCGCCAGCGGTTGACGCCGAGCGCCAGCGAGCCCTCGAGCCAGCCCGGTTTCACCGCGCGCAGGCCATCGCAGAAGATCGAGACCATCAGCGGCGCGATCATCAGCGCCAGCACGATCACGCCGGCCATCAGGCTGTAGCCGGAGAGGGAGATGACCCCGGCGACCGAGGCCTTCTGCTCCTCGCTGACTAGGTGGTTGCCGATGAACGGCACCAGCACCAGGACGCCGAGCAGCCCGTAGATCACCGAGGGCACGCTGGCCAGGAAGCGGACGACCGGCTGCAGGATGTTGGCCATCCACTCGGGTGCGAACTCGACGATGAAGACGGCGACGAAGAGGGCGGAGACGAGCGAGATCGCGACGGCGCCGCCGGCGATCAGCAGCGTGCTCCAGAGCAGCGGCCAGGCGTGAAAGGTGTAGACATATTCGGCGCCTGACTGGCCGGAGAGGAAGATCGCGTTGAGCTGGTCGTCGACGCTGCCGCCCGCCCCGAACCAGGCCAGTCCGTTGTGGGCGAAGGACGGCCAGCCGCGGACCAGGACGGTGACGATCAGCGCCAGCAGCAGCCCGACGACAGCGCAGACAAGCGCGCCGAGCATCAGCTCGACGCGCTTGTCCGACCACTTCGGCGCGTACTCGGGGGAGAACTCCTCGTTCAACTATCTAGCTTTTCTTGTTGAACGCTGGGACGCCGCCGGCTTTGGCGATGATCTCGCCCGCCTCGGGGCTGCGGCGCAGCCAGTCGATGAATTTGAGCAGCGCCGGGGGGCTGGTCGTGCCATCGCCGGGCAGGACGAGGAAGATGTAGCGCGAGAGCGGGTACTTCAGCGGCTCGACGCTGATCTTGCTCGGGATGCACGGGATGCCGTTGACCTTGAGCGGCTTGACGCTTTTTTTCTGCCAGGCGAGACCCGCGTAGCCGATCGCGTTGGGGTCCTGCTTGACGGCATTTACGACTAGCCCGTCGGCGGTCAGCGCGTTGACGTTGGAGGCCGCCGGTTCGTTGTTGAGGACCGCCTGCAAGAAGAAGTTGTAGGCGCCCCCGTTGGTGTCACGGCCGACCGGGGAGATCGTCGTGTCGAGACCGGAGCCGGGGAGCTGGCTCCAGTTGGTGAGCAGGCCACGGTAGATGTCGTGGGTCTGTTGGATGGTGATGTTCGTGAGTTTGTTCTTCGGGTTGACGTCCATGCAGAGGGCGTCCATGAACGCCTTGATGTAGGTCGTGCCCGCGTCGCTGGGGAGCGGGGTCCGGGCCTGGCCGGCGAACTGGCTGGTCCCGTTCTGGACGTCTTTGACGCCGGCGTTGCCGCCGTTGGCGGTGTAGACGAACTTGACCTTCTTGTTGACGTTCTTGGAGTAGTAGGCGAAGAGCGGGGCCAGTACGGGCTGCGCTCCAATCGATCCGGACCCGATGAAGGTCACGGCTCCAGCCGACGCCGGTACGGCCAGCCCACAGAGGGCGATTGCCGCTATGGCGAGGGTCTTGATTCTCATCTGGGAGTCCTTTCCTTGCCGGGTTGGTTCGAGGGTTAATTCGACTTTGTTGACCAACTTGGTGGCCTTACGCTATCAGCTTCTGTAGTTTATTGACCTACTTAGTAAAGAAAGGCCGCCCGGCAGGAGATAGATGGGCCTCCGGCAGGCCACTGACATGGAGGTTCAATTGCTGAAGCGAAGGATTTCGTCCCCTCGAGCGGCCACGGTGGTCGCCCTCGCGGCGGTGGTCGCGGTGGCGGTGACGGTCACTCCGTCCCTGGCCAAGAAAGCGCAGACGTACCTGACGGCGAAGAAGGCGACGGCCACCTACGTCACCAACAAAGGCGCCGCGACTCTGTATCTGAAGAAGAAAGCGGCGTCGAGCCTTTACGTCGCCAAGGCCACGGCGGTGGAGCCGCCAGTTGTGGGGATTGCGGCCAGTACGGCGCCGTTCAACATGTCGTCCTCCACTGCCGGCTACATCCCGTCTGCCTTCACCTCGTTCGCAACCAAGGCGGAAGCAAGCTCTGCGGTGATCACTTTTTCGGGCAACGTCAGTTGCACGGCGGTGAAACCGACCGCGGCCCTGGCCTGCCCGATACAGATCCTCATCGACGGCCAGACGCAGGGCAAAGTCAATCTCATCCAGGCGGTCGCGGCCTCGCCGGTTCCGGCGTTGCTGTCCAAGTCGGTCACCCTGAGCACGGTGCTCAGCAAAGGCGGCCACACGGTCTCCGTCCAGTACGCCGGCGCGAAAGACGTGGCCTTCGCCCTGAAAGGCTGGAGCCTTTCGGTGGAGGCCTTTCCCCAGCCGGATGAACCGCTGACGACGACTGAGAGCACGGCGAAAGGCAGCTAGCAAGACCCAAAAGCACGGACCGCGCCCCGGGTGGGCGCGGTCCGGCCGGCAGGGTGTGATCGCCTTTTGTCTCGCTATGCCGGACAAAAGGCGATCACTCTTTCAGCGCTGGGGGCGGGGGAGGGCGTCGCCGAGGATGAGGCGGGCCCGGTAGAAAAGCGCCTCGTCGGCGGCCGACGGGACGGAGTCGCGGTTGGCGGAGCGGCTGGTGCGGTTCTGGCCGGTGCCGGCCGGCGTCTCGTCCCTGAGCAGGCCGGCGAGGCGGCCTCGAGAGGTGAACGTGGTGCGTTGAACTGGCTTGCTCATCTTCGGCTCCTTTCTAGACTTTGTTGAGCTTCTAAGTCAAGAATAGCATGGCTAGGCTGCCGCGATGTCGGCGGACGTTGTCATCGGAGCGGGGGTCGCCTTCTGCCTGGCGATCCTGACCACGCCGGTAGGCGTCTCTGGCGCCGTTTTCCTGGTCCCGTTTCAGATCAGCGTCGTCCACACGCCGAGCCCGGCGGTGACGCCGACCAACCTCCTCTTCAACCTGATCGCGATACCCGGGGCGCTGCTCCGGTTTCACCGCGAGCGCCGGCTCGGCGGCTGGTTGGCGCGCCTACTGGTCCTCGGCACGCTGCCGGGGGTCGTTGCCGGGGCGGCGATCCGCGTCTTCATCCTCGACGAGGGCCAGGCCTTCCTGCTGGTGGTGGCCGCGGTGCTGGTCCCGCTGGGGGCCTGGCTTGCCTTCGCCGAGCCGCCTGCTCCGGCGGGCGTGCCGAATCGCGACCGCCGTCGCCTGATCTTCGTCCTGTCCCTGGCGGTTGGAGTCATTGGTGGCATCTATGGGATCGGCGGCGGCTCGATCCTCGGCCCGATCCTGGTCGGGTTCGGATTCACGGTCTTCGAGGTCGCCCCGGCCGCGCTGACCGCCACCTTCCTAACCTCGTTCGCGGGAGTCGCGACCTACGCACTGCTCAGCATCGGCGCCAGCGGGGACATCGCTCCGGACTGGGCGCTCGGCGCCGGGATGGGAGTGGGCGGGATGGCCGGCGCCTACCTCGGGGCCCGTCTTCAAGCCCGCCTCCCCGAGAAGCTGCTCCGGCGCGGCCTCGGAGTGCTGGCCCTGGCGCTCGGCCTCCGCTACGCGCTACAGGCAATCACCTGAGCGGGAGGCTGCACCGCCTAAAGTGGGCGGCGAGATGGGGCGGGGCGCCACCCGGCAAAAGCGCGCCCCGCCCCGTCGCCTCTTCAAACGGCTGCAGATTCCTCTGCTTCGCCCTCGTCCGCTGCACCACGGGGAGTCGAGGCCCCAGGGTTTTGGGACGGGGACGAACCGTTGAAGCTCTTGGCTTGGGCCGGGCGCAGGTAGGCGATCTGGCCTTCCTGCAGCTCCAGCCGCTGCAACTCGTTACGGGTCAGCTGCGCCCAAACCTCAGTTCCGTCGGCGAGCACCAGCTCGACCCGGATCTCGAAGCCGAGGGCGACGATCCGCTGCACCATCGCCTGCTCGGTCCGCTCGTCGGCCTCGAGCACGACTTCCATGTCGTGCGGCCGCACGAAGTCCTCACCGAGCCGGTTGACCTCGCCGACGAAGCTCATCACGAACTCGTTGGCCGGCTGCTCGTAGAGCTCGTCGGCGGTCCCCGACTGCTCGACGCGACCTTCGTTCATCACCACCAGCTGGCCGGCGACGTCCATCGCCTCCTCCTGGTCGTGGGTGACGAAGATCGTCGTCACGTGCATCTCCTCGTGGAGGCGCCGCAGCCAGGTGCGCAGGTCCTTGCGGACCTTGGCGTCGAGGGCGCCGAAGGGCTCGTCGAGCAGCAGCACCTGCGGTTCCACTGCCAGCGCCCGGGCCAGCGCCATCCGCTGCCGCTGACCGCCGGAGAGCTGGTCGGGGTAGCGCTCGGCCAGCCCGTCGAGCTGGACCAGCTGCAGCAGCTCGTGCACGCGGTCGCTGGTTTTCGCCTTGTCCCACTTGCGGATCTTCAGGCCGAAGGCGACGTTGCCGAACACGGTCATGTGCTTGAAGGCGGCGTAGTGCTGAAAGACGAAGCCGACCTCGCGCTTCTGCGCCGGCGTCGCCGTCGCGTCCTGGCCGTTGATCACGACCTGGCCGGCATCGAGGTCCTCGAGCCCGGCAATCGCCCGCAGCAGCGTCGACTTGCCGCTGCCGCTGGGCCCGAGCAGCGCCGTCAGCGAGCCGTCGGGGACGTTGATAGAGACATCGTCTAGAGCCTGAAAGTCACCGAAGCGCTTGTGCGCTCCCTCGACTGTGATTCCCATCAGGAACCCTCCTTCGTGTTGGAAATGGGGACCGGGACCTCGCCCACGCTCGGGATTGGTGCGCCGCTGGCCTTCGCTTTGCGGCCCCCGACGCTCATCAGCAGCAGCGTGGTCAGGGCGAGCAGAGCGAGCACGATTGCCCCGGCGTAGGCGTCCTCTTCATGGAACTGCTCGAAGGCCTTGGCGACGAACAGCGGCATGGTTTCCGTCTCGCCGGAAATCGAGCCGGAGACGATCGTTACCGCTCCGAACTCGCCGAGCACACGGGCGGTGGTGAGCACGACGCCGTAAGCGACGCCCCAGCGGATCGCCGGGAGGGTGACCCGCCAGAAGGTCTGCCAGCCGTTGGCTCCGAGGGTCGACGCCGCCTGCTCCTGCTCGGTCCCGATCTCCTGCAGCACCGGGACCGTCTCCCTGACCACGAAGGGCAGCGAGACAAAGATGCTGGCGAGCACCATCGCCGGCCAGGCGAAGAGGATCTGGACGCCCGCTTCTTCCAGGGCCGGCCCAAACCACCCTTTGTTGCCGTAGAGCAGGAAGAGTGAGAGGCCGATCACGATCGGCGAGATCGCGAAGGGCAGGTTGATGATGGTGTCGATGATCCGGTTGCCCCACCAACGGTGGCGGACCAGCAGGATCGCGCAGCCGACGCCGAAGATCGTGTTCAGCGGCACCGCGATCGCGACCATCATCAGGGTGAGCTGGATCGCGTGGAGTGCCTCCGGCGTAGTCATCGCTTCGAACGGCGTTAGGAGGCCGTGCTCGAAGGTTTTGTAGAAGATCATTCCGACGGGGGCGAGCAGCAGCAGTCCGAGGTAGCCGAAGGCGAGCGACCGCAGCCCCCACTTGGCGGGCTTGGAGGCGGTCAAGAGCCGCCTCCTACCTGGGAGCGACCAATGACACGATCGACCGTGCGGGCCAGGATCCCCTTCTCACCGCGCGGTCCCGAACGGGCGAAAAGGCTGACCAGGACAAGCATCAGCACCGAGAGCGTCAGCAGCACCACTGAGACAGCGGAGGCGCCGGCGGTGTTCCCGGACTCGATCTGACTGCGGATGAAGACCGAGGAGACCTCGGTCTTGAAGGGGATGTTTCCCGTGATCAGGACCAGGGAGCCGTACTCGCCCAGCGCTCGCGCGAAGGCGAGCATCACTCCGGCGACGATGCCCGGCAGCAGGTTGGGGAAGATGATGCGGCGGAAGGTGGTGAACCCGCTGGCGCCGAGTGAGGTCGACGCCTCCTCCATCTCGCGGTCCATCTCCATCAGCAGTGGCTGCACTGAGCGGACGACGAAGGGCAAGGTGACGAAGCAAAGCGCCATCACGACCGCCACCCTGGTTCCGGAGACGTCGAGGCCGATCGGACTTTTCGGGCCGTAGAGGGTGAGCAGGGTGAGGCTTGCGACGATCGTCGGCAAGGCAAAGGGGAGGTCGATGAGCGCGTTGACCGCTGCCTTGCCAGGGAACTCGTCGCGGACCAGGACCCAGGCGATGATCGTGCCGAAGACGGCGTTGATCGCGACGACGATCAGGGAGCAGACGACAGTCAGTTTCAGCGCCGCCATCGCCTGCTCGCCGGTGACCGAGTTCCAGAAGGCGCTGAGCCCACGGGAGAGCGACTCGTCCACCACTGCGGCCAGCGGCAGCATGACCATCAGCGACAGGTAGAGAACGACCATGCCCCGGCCGAGGCCGGCGCCAAGCCCGGGCAGGCGGATGCCTGCCCGGGGTGCTGCTTGTGCTGGGGGAGCGCTTGCCGGGTGTGCGTCCATCAGCCGCTCGTCGAGACTCCGAGTTCCTTCTCGATCTCGGCCACCGAGCCGGTTTCGTCATCGAAGAACTCGTCGTTGACTTTTTCCCACCCGCCGAACTCGGCGATCGTGAACAGGTCCTTGGGAGTCGGGAACTGTTTCGGGTCGACCAGGCTCTTGTTGGCCGGGCGGTAGCCGTTCTCGGCCCACAGTTCCTGGCCGGCGTCCGACCAGATGTAGTCGAGGAACTTCTGGGCCGCCTCCGGTGCGTCTTTGGTGACCGCGATCGGGGTCTCGATCAGGATCGTGCTGGGCGGGATCACGTAGTCGACGTCTTCGCCCTCTTCCTGGGCCTTGATCGCCTCGTTCTCGTAGCCGAGCAGTACGTCGCCCTCGCCCTGGGTGAAGGCGGCGAGCGCGTCGCGGGCGCTGCCGGGCTGGACCACGGTCTTTTCGAGCACCGTCTTCACCGCGTCAAGCGCCTGCTGGGGGGATTTGCCCTCGTGCAACTGCGAGCCGTAGATCGCCATGATGTTCCAGCGTGCGGCGCCGGAGCTGAACGGGTTCGGGGTGACGATCTCGACGTCTTTGGTCAACAGGTCGTCGAGCGTCTCCAGCCCCTCCGGGTTGCCTTTGCGGACGGTCATCACGACGACCGAGTCCTGGGCGATGCCCTTGTATTTGTTCTTGTCCCAGTCGGGGGCGACCTGGCCGCTTTCGACCAGGCGGATCATGTCGCCGCCTTGCGCGAAGTGGACGACCGAGGCGGGCTGGCCGGCCTCGACCGCGCGGCTCTGATCGCCTGAGGCGCCGAACGAGTTGCTGAAGCTGACGCCCTCGCCATCGGGGGTCGCCTCGAAGCCGGGCTCGAGCGCTTCCTCGTATACGGCCTCCGGGGTGGAGTAGCCGACGACGTCCAGCTTGCCGCCGGAGCCTGAGCTGGCGTTGGAGCTGTCGTCATCGCTGCTGCCGCAGCCAGCGGCAAAAATCGTGACAAGCAGGGCGAGGAGCGCGACCGATAGGCCGACTCTCACGCTGCGCCGCCGGGTATTGCGAGCGTTCCGCATCAAAAGGTTCCTTCCTATTTTGACTGACTTACTGGAGAATGGCAGGTGCGGCAGGCTAGCACAAAGTCGATAAACAAAGTAGGGAATGCTGATCCGGATTGCCGGAATAGACTTCTCGCCAATTGGAGAGCGACCGTGGGGCGCTTTTCTCTCGCATAGCGGGAGAAAGTCGACCCGGATGGGAGTGGGGGATGGCCGTAGACGCGGTGCGCACGCCTGACGAGTTGCTCGAGGGGCTGTCGGACTACCCGTTCGAGTCGGTCTACCGGGAAGTCGACGGGCTCCGCCTCGCCCACCTCGACGAGGGGGAGGGCAAGCCGGTCGTCTTCTTCCACGGCGAGCCGACCTGGTCCTATCTCTGGCGCAAGGTGATCCCGCCGGTACGCGACGCCGGCTACCGCTGCATCGCCCCGGACTACGCCGGCTTCGGCCGCTCCGACAAGCCCACCGATATCGGCTGGTACACCTACGACCGCCACGTCGAGCTGATGGCAGGCCTGCTGGAGGAGCTGGACGTGCGCGACGCGACCGCCGTCGTCCACGACTGGGGCGGTCCGATCGGTCTGCGGCTCGCGGTCGAGCACCCGGATCGCTTCTCGCGGATCGTGATCATGGAGACCGGGCCCTTCACCGGCCACCAGCGCATGAGCGACGCCTGGCTCGCCTTCCGCGAGTTCGTCCGCGACAACGAGGACGTGCCGATCGGGATGCTGGTCCGCGGCGGCTGCAAGACCGATCCGGGCGACGAGGTGATCGGCGCCTACGAAGCCCCTTATATAGACGGCGCCTCGAAAGCCGGCGCGCGCGCCTTCCCCCTGATCTTGCCGACCGAGCCTGATGCACCTGGCGCCGCCGAGGGCAAACGCGTCGCCAACGCGCTGCGCGAGGACGACCGGCCGTCGCTGGTCCTATGGGCCGACTCGGACCCGGTCCTGCCCTTCTCGGTCGGCGAACGCGTCTCCACCGAGCTCAACCTGCCAGCGCCGCGAAAGATCGAGAACGCCTCTCACTTCCTGCAGGAGGACGCGGGGCCGGAGATCGGGGCGATCATCGCCGAGTGGCTTGGCTGAGAGGGCCCAGGGGTAGGGCTCGGTCGAGCAACAGCGGGGAGGCTCGCCCG
>DASSFS010000064.1:0-24980 GCA_035694165.1 Solirubrobacterales bacterium
GAGGCGGCGCGCACGTCGTTGCTTAAGGGGGGTAAGGATTTGATTTCGAGACGATGCATCACCGCTGTTGCAATGGCGCTCATCGCACTACTGTCGAGCGCCGGCTGCGGAGGCGGCGACGCGAGTGTGCCGCCCCCTACCTCCACCCAGGCCTCCGAGTCCGCGCCCCCATCTTCGAGGCCGCAGGCCCACGGGCCGGGAGAGTCCAAGTCCCAGCTCAAGCAGGTCGCAAAAAGCGATCCGGCCGCTGTCCGCCACGGACCGGAACGCGCGAACAAGGCGCGCACGCCCAATTCGGAGCCACCGATACGAGAAGGTGCGATCTCCGATCCGGAGCAGATCCGGCAGGTCGTCAAGGAAATGATCGCCGGCGGGGCCGACGAATCTGACGGCGGGACGCCCGCTGCCACGCCCGCCGAAATCGTACGGGAGGTCCTGGGCCAGGGAGGTGGGCAGGATCAGGCTGAGGAAGGCGAAGGCGTACACGAGGCGCTCGAGAAAATCCTGCAGCAAGTCCGGTCGGAGCCTTAGCGCCGCGGCGGAGAGGCTTCGCGCCTTTCCGTTTCTTTCTTGACAGGTTCCTTCCCGGCTGCGACCGTCGAACGGAGAAAATTAAGTAAAGGCGCCTGAATGACGGCGTCTTTCTACATCGTTCCCGAGCAAGGAGACTTCTCGTGAAGCAGATTCGCAAGCGGCTCACGTACGCGAACGTGATGTCGTCCATCGCTGTGTTCCTGATCCTCGGTGGCGCCACCGCTTTCGCCGCGACCAAGATCGGCGCCAACCAGCTCAAGGCCAACTCGGTCAAGACCGGCAAGATCGTCAAAGAAGCGGTCACCGCCGGCAAGATCAAGAAGGCCGCCATCGCGACCAGCAAACTCGCCAACGATGCCGTCACCACGAACAAACTCGCCAACGATGCCGTCACCGGCGCGAAGGCGAAAGAGTCGACGTTCGGTGAGGTGCCCATCGCCGCCAATGCGAATGCACTCGGCGGCCTAGCGCCAAGCGGGTATCAACACAATCTGCGCTGGGCGGTCGTATCCGCGAGCGCAGGTGGTGCCAGCGTGATCCGCGGTAACGCGACGGCGGCTACCAGGCTCGGTCCAGGCGCTTTCACCGTCAGCTTTGCTGCTGACATTCGGGCCTGCGCTTATGTCGCGACCCTCGGTGACGTCGGGGCCGGCGCCAGTGAACCGGGTGAGATCTCGGTCGAGCAGCTCGCCTCGAGCAATCCGACGACCGTCGAGGTCAGGACCTACAACTCGGTCGGGACCGAAACCGATCCTGATCCCGGCGACGGATTCCACATCACGGTGATCTGCCCGTAGCTGAAAGAAGCAGAAGGATCTGAGAGAGGCGGGCAGATGCCCGCCTCTTTTTCGTCCAGCCCCCCGCCAATGGTTGTCCGTTTCCCTCGAAGCCGCAGAGAGGAGATGTGAGGCTGCTGCGGAATCAATGCAGGCGTCCCCGCCACCTGGCGGGCTTGCGCATGCATCCAACGCAACAAGGAGATTTGATTTGAAGCAGATTCGCAAGCGGCTCACGTACGCAAACGTGATGTCGTCCATCGCTGTGTTCCTCGTTCTCGGCGGTGCCACTGCCGTTGCCGCCTCACAGCTCGGCAAGAACAGCGTCGGCGCCAACCAGCTGAAGAAGAACGCAGTGACCGCGGCAAAAGTCAAGAACAACGCGATCACGACGGCGAAGATCAAGAACAGTGCCATCACCAGCCAAAAGATCAATGGCGGTGCGATCACTAGCGAAAAGATCGCCAATGGGTCCGTCACCGGCGAGAAGGTAAATCTTGGAACGCTTGGCACCGTGCCGAACTCTGCGACCACCAACGTCATCAAGACCTCTAAGGGCACTATTCCGCTCGGGGGCGAGGCAACCGTGCTTGAACACGGACCGCTGAAGATCATCGTCAAGTGCGAGGTTCCCAGTGGGGCGCCGACCACCATCGCTCCGCTCGCGTTCATTGCATCGAGCACCGATGGAACCGTGTTCACGAGCTGGGAGGATGGCGGCAAGAATCTCGGTCCCGGTACGCCTCAGGATCAGCGCGAACTGAACGAATACTCTTGGGCGAACAGCACCGGAGCTTACGAATATGACTCGATGAGCGACATCGGGGTCAGCGCCACGGCTGCCAACGGCGCGAGCTTCAATGCCTTTCTTGGACTGGCATCCGAGAAAGACAGCGGTACCTGTTGGTACTGGATGAACGCCACGATCCTCGGTTAGTTCCGAGACTCGTTCTGTGGAAGGGTCGGGCTGACGCCCGGCCCTTTTTTTTCGTCAACCGCTCAGGTTTGCGAGGAGTATTCGCTGCCCTTCGTTTAGGGTGCCTGGCGCGTGCCCGGCAGCGAGATTGATATCGGGGGGGACTCCATTGGGACGGCTGCGGCCCCCATTGCAAACTTACTAACGTTTGTTAGCATGGCCGCGGGATGAGGGATGGGCTCGAAGTTCGAGCTGGGACCAACGGTCATCCGACCGTGCTCAAAGCTGAGCGAGTATCGAAGGCCTTTGGTCCCACCCAGGCGCTGGCTGATGTCTCTCTGGAGCTGAAGAAGGGTTCGGTCCACGCGCTGCTCGGCGGCAACGGATCCGGCAAGTCGACGCTGATCAAGTCGATCGCCGGGGTCGAGGCGGCCGATGCCGGTGCGCTCGAGGTTCGCGGTGAGCGCCATGACCTGCGCTCGATGACGCCGGCGCAGGCACGTGAGGCGGGGCTGCACTTCGTCCACCAGCAGCGCACCACCTTCCCGCAGCTGACGGTGACCGAGAACCTGGCGATCGGGCGCGGCTTCGACACCGGGGCCGGTGGCCGCATCGATTGGCGGCGGGCGCGCCGCCGCGCCGCGGAGGTGCTGGAGCGCTTTCAGATCGACGCCCGCCCCGACCAGGAACTGGGCGAACTGGGCCCGGCGACGCAGACGATGGTCGCGATCGCCCGCGCCCTCCAAGACCAGGCCGACGCCGCCGACGGCGTTCTCCTGCTCGACGAGCCGACCGCCTCTTTGCCCGCCCCCGAGGTCTCGCTGCTGCTGAGCGCCCTGCGCCGCTACGCCAATGCCGGCCAGGCGATCGTCTACGTCACCCACCGTCTGGAGGAGGTCTTCGCCGTCGCTGACTGGGCGACCCTGCTGCGCGACGGCAGGGTCGTCGGCAGCGTCGAGCCGAGTCAGCTCGACCACGACGGCCTGGTCGAGCTGATGATGGGCCGGACGGTCGAGCAGATCGAGCGCTTGCGCGGGCGGCCGGAAGGCAGCACGGTCCTTGCCGCCAAGGGCGTCTGCGCGGGCCCGCTCTCGGCCCTCGACCTCGACGTCCGCGAGGGTGAGATCGTCGGCATCGGCGGCCTCATCGGCTCCGGCCGCTCGACCCTCTTGAAGGCCCTGTTCGGGGTGATGCCGCTGGAGGCCGGGGAGGTCCGAATCGACGGCGAGCCGCGGCACATCGGCTCGCCCCCCGACGCGATGGCAGCCGGGCTGGCCTACGTCCCCGAGGACCGCCAGGCCGACGCCGCCTTTCCCGAGCTCACCGTCAGCGAGAACCTGTCGTTGACGGTGGTCCCCGACTACTGGCACCGCGGCATCCTCAATCGCCGCCGTGAGCGCCGCGACACGCTTGGCCTGTTCGATTCCTTCCTGATCACCGCCGAGTCCGAGGGCGCCCCGTTGCGCTCGCTCTCGGGTGGCAACCAGCAGAAGGTCGTGCTCGCCCGCTGGCTGCGGCGCCGTCCGCGGATCCTGCTGCTCGACGAGCCGACCCAAGGGGTCGACGTCGGCGCCCGGGCGGAGATCTACGAGCTCGTCCACAGCGCCGTCGCCGATGGTGCCGCGGCGCTGGTCGCCTCCTCGGACTTCGAGGAGCTGGCCCGGGTCTGCGACCGGGTGATCGTGCTGCGCAAGGGAGCGCTGGTGGCGGAGCTCCGCGACGGCGACCTCAGCGCTGAGGTCATCGCTCGCCACGCCAACGCCGAGATCGCGGCATGACCCTGCGTCGGCCGCTGCGTCACTACCTCGAGGCCTACGCCTTCCTCGCCCTGCTGATCGCCGCCGCGGTCTTCTTCAGCGTCTGGCCCGAAACCAGCGAGACCTTCACCTCGGCCGCCAACCTGCGCACCCTGGTCAGCAGCAACTCGGTGATCGCGATCGTCGCGCTCGGCGCTCTGGTGCCGCTGGTCTGTTACGAGTTCGACCTCTCGGTCGGAGCGATCGCCGGCCTCTCCTCGGTCTTCGTCGCCACCGCCCTCGCCAGCGGCACCGCGGTCCCGCTGGCGATCGCTTTCGGAATCGGCCTCGGCCTTTTCGTCGGCTGCGTCAACGCGCTGCTGATCACCCGGGTCGGGGTCAACGCCGTGATCGCCACCCTTGGGATTTCGATCATCCTCGCCGGCGTCGTCAACCAGAAGACCGGTGGCATCGCGGTGACCGGCGACATCCCGCTCGGATTCAGCGAATTCGGCTCCAGCAACTGGCTCGGGGTCCCGAAGATCGCCTACGTCCTGGCGCTGGTCGCGATCGCCGTGTACTACCTGCTCGACCACACGCCCTACGGCCGCTACCTCTATGCCTTCGGTTCCAACCGCGAGGCGGCGCGCTTGGTCGGCATCCGCACCAAGCTGACCCTGGGGATGACTTTCGTCATCTCCGCCGCCCTCTGCGGCGCCGCCGGGGTTCTCCAGGTGGCTCGCGCCGGCAGCGCCGACCCGAAGGTGGGGGAGACCTTCACCCTGCCGGCGCTGGCCGCGGCCTTCCTCAGCGCCGCCGCGATCAAACCTGGCCGCTACAACGTCGCCGGCACCCTGGTAGCGATCTTCTTTCTCGCCGTGCTCAACAACGGCCTCAACCTCGCCGGGTCGCCCGAGTACGTCAGCAACTACGTCAACGGCGCTGCCCTGATCGTCGGAGTTGGCCTCGCCGTTCGCCTCGGCCGCAGGCAGGAGGTGTGAGGTGAAGCAGTTCATGGACTTCTGGGAGGGACCGAGAAGATCGCCCGCGTGGGAACAAGGAGGAGAGAAGTAGATGAGAACCAAGGTCAGACGACTCATCGGCCTCGCCGGCTCGGTTGCCGTCGCCGCTCTGGTGCTCGCCGCGTGCGGCAGCAGCGACGACAGCGGCGGCGGCAGCGACGAAAAGGCCAGCACCAGCGACGTCGCCAAATACCAGCAGCAGTTGGACGCCCTTTATAAGGGGACCTATGAAGCTCCCAGCGGTGGCCCAGTGGAGCCGCCCAAAGGCAAAAACGTCTGGATCATCTCGACTGGCCAGGAAATCGAGACGGCCCAGAACGCCTCCGCGGCGATGGAAGAAGCCGGCCAGACGCTGGGCTGGGAGGTCACCCTGTTCGACGGCAAATTTGAATCAAGCCGGCAGATTTCCGGGATCGAACAGGCGCTGGCCGACAAAGCCGACGGGATCGTCCTCCTCTACGTCGACTGCGACCCGGTCAAGTCCGGGATCCAGCAGGCGAAAAAAGCCGGTGTTGCCGTGGTCGGGATCGAGTCCAAAGACTGCGAACCAGGGCTGGAGAACCATGTCGTCAAGTACGCCGGCGACGAGGACTTTGCGGCCTGGGTCGCCCACGGCTTCGGCGGCACCCAGGCGAAGTGGGTGATCGCCAAGACCAAAGGCGAGGCGAAGACGATCGTCACCGTCCAGACCGACCTCTACACGACGGCGGTCACCTACGACCCCGGAATCACGGACGAGTTCGAAAACTGCAAGACCTGCGAGATCGTCGACACGATCGAGTTCGTCGGCACCGAATTCGGTCCGCCGCTGCAGCAGAAGATCGAACAGTCGCTGAACAAACACCCGGAGGCGAACTCGTTCATCGCTGCCTATGACGCGGTGCTCACCGGCGGCGGCGGGGCAGCGGCGCTGCGCGCCTCGGGCCGGCTCGACGAAATCGAGAGCATGGGCGGCGAGGGCTCGGTCCCGGGGATCGAACTGATCTACGACAACGCCGGGATGGACGCCTGCAGCGGCATCCCCACCGCCTGGGAGGGATACGGCGCGATCATGGGCCTGGCCCGGGTCTTCGCCGGCCAGGACCCCGACAAGGGCAACAGCGGCATCGGGGCGCAGGCCTGCGACAAGGACCACAACCTGCCCCCCGAGGGCGAGTCCTACCAGGCGCCGATCGACTACGTGGCCGAGTACAACAAGTTGTGGGGCGTCGAATAAACGATGGTCGACTCCGGTCAAGCCAGGATCGCGATCGTCGGCGCCGGTGAGATGGGCCGCGCCGCGCTTGCGATCCTGGCGCGGCGGTTGCCCCAGGCCCGCTTCCGGGTTCTCGACCGCAGCGCTGACAGCCTCGAGCGGGCCGCGGCGCTGGCACCGGGGCGGATCGAGGCCGAGGTCAGGGAGATCTCGCCCGACAGCCCACCTGACCTGCGCGACGCCGACGCCGTGGTCAACTTCGCCGGCCCCTTCTACCTCGGCTCCGACGCGGTCGCGCGGGCGGCGATCGCCGCCCGCTGCACCTACCTCGACATCTGCGACGACGTCGAGGGCGCGCGGGCGATCCTCGCCCTTGACGAGCCCGCCAAGCAGGCCGGGGTGGCGCTGCTGACCGGCGCCGGCAACTCCCCCGGCATCTCCAACGTGATCGGCAAACGGCTGCTCGAGCTGCACCCGGAGTGCGATGGGATCGTCGTCGTCTGGGTCGTCCGCGACGCCGATCCCGGCGGGCTGGCGCCACTGCGCCACATGCTGCACATGGCGGTCGAATCGTGCCCGGTCTGGGATGGCGGCGAGCTGGTCGATACACCCGGCTTCGTCCCGGCAACCGGCCGCGAACACGTGCTGCCGCAGCCGATCGGCCGCGTCGAGGCCTTCGACACCGCTCACCCGGAGCCGCTGACGATGAGCAGGGCGCTGCCCCAGCTCCGCCACGTCTCCGTCCAGGGGGCGCTGCAACCCGCCTGGGCAAACGAGGCTTTCAGCACCCTGGGGCGGATCGGCTTCGGCTATCCCGGGCTCAGCGTCGACGTCGGCGGCACGCGCGTGCGGCCGGACGAGGTCCTCTGGAAGGTGCTTTGGGCCCGGCACGAGATGCGCGCTGGGAGCGAGGAGAAGCCGGGGATGACCTGCGTCCAGGTGCAGGCGCTGGCGGGTGAGGAGATCGTCGCGACGATGAGCGTCTACGACGATCACTCGATGCTGCGCACGACCGGCCTCGGCGCTGCCGCCGCGGTCCTCGCCGCGCTCGAGCAGACGCCACCGCCGGGAGCCTGGGGCACCGAGGTACTTGACGCCGAGCGCGTTCTGACCCTGCTCGGCGAGCTCGCCGACGCTGAGGGAGCACTGCCGCGGGGGATCATCGAAGAGGCGCCTGCACCCGACCTGGAAAGGACTTGAGAGTGTCTGCCACCAGCCGCAGCTCAGTCGACCCCGCAAGCCTCAACTGCACCATCGATGGCCGGCCCTGGGACGCCGACGTCGAAACGCGAGTCGAGGTGATCAATCCCGCCACCGAGGACCTGATCACCACAGTGCCGGAGGCCGGCGCCCCCGGCGTCGATGTCGCCGTGGCCGCCGCCGCCGCGGCCTTCGACGGCTGGCGCCGGACCGCGCCCAAGGAGCGCGCGGCGGCGATGTACGGGTTGGCGGCGGCGATCGAGCGACACGCTGAGGAATTCGCCGAGCTGGAGTCGCTCGACGTCGGCAAGCCGCTGGCGGCGGCGCGGGCCGAGATCGTCGGCTCGGCCGACAAGTACCGCTTCTACGCCGGCGTCGGTCGCTCGATGGGGGCGGTCGCGGCGGGCGAATACAAGCCCGGGATCACCAGCTTGCTGCGGCGCGAGCCGATCGGCGTGGTCGCCGCGCTCGCCCCCTGGAACTACCCGATGGCGCTGACCGCCTGGAAGATCGCGCCGGCGCTGATGGCCGGCAACACGGTGGTCCTCAAGCCCTCGCCGGAGACGCCGCTGACCGCGATGCTGCTCGGTGAAGTCGCCGCCGAGGTGCTGCCGGCCGGCGTCCTCAATGTGATCACCGGTGGCGCCCCCAGCGGCGAAGCCCTGGCCGCGCACCCCGACGTCGGCATGGTCTCGCTGACCGGCGGCACTCCGACTGGCCGGGCGGTGATGGAACTCGCCTCGCGCACGCTCAAGCGGGTTCACCTGGAGCTCGGCGGCAAGGCGCCGGTGATCGTCTTCGACGACGCCGACCTCGAGCGCCTGGTCAACGGCCTGCGGCTCGGCGCCTTCTGGAACGGCGGCCAGGACTGCACCGCTGCTTCCCGCCTCTATGTAAGTCCCGGCCGCCGCGACGAGGTGGTGACCGCGGTGACCGAGATGGCAGCTGGGATCGAGCCCCAGGATCCCTACGAAAACCCCGACGCCGCGCTGGGGCCGCTGGTTTCCCTCGCCCACCGCGAGCGCGTGCACGGGTTCGTCGAACGCGCCGCCGCCGGTGGCGCGGAGGTTCTCACCGGCGGCGAGCTCGGGGATGGTCCCGGTGCCTACTACCGGCCGACGGTCGTCGCCGCCGCCGGCCAGGACGACGAGATCGTCCAGCGCGAGATCTTCGGCCCGGTGATCTCGGTCGTCTCCTACGAGGACGAGCGGGAGGCGATCGAGCTGGCCAACGGGGTCGAGTACGGGTTGGCGGCCTCGGTCTGGTCCTCGAACATCGATCGGGCGATGCGGGTCGCGACTGAGATCCGCGCCGGCACGGTCTGGATCAACGACCACGGCCCAACCGCGGTCGAGATGCCGTTCGGGGGCTTCAAGCAGTCCGGCCAGGGACGTGACCTCTCGGTCTACGCGATCGAGGAGCACACCGAGATGCAGCACATCGCGATCACGGTGGGGGACCCCGGTGCGGACAAGCGCTGAGATGACGGCGAGGCCCTGGGGCGAGCGCGGCCCGGCGGTCGCCTACGCGGCCGACGTCGATGCCGCCAGCCGCGCCGAGATCGAGGCGCTGCTCGGCAGCTGGGACCCGGCGCTCTTCCCCGGCGGTGAGGTCGAGGTCTCGGTCCTGCTCGGCGGCGCCAACAACCGCAACTTCGTCGCCCGTACGGCCGCGGTCAAGTACGCGTTGCGGATCGCCAACCCGCAGAACGAGCGCTTCGCGGTGGACCGTGCCTCGGCAATTCAAGCCCAGCGCGATGCCGCCGCCGGCGGCTTGGCGCCGTCGGTGGTCGCCTCCCAACTCCCGGCGGGGCACGTGCTCTCGACCTTTGTCGAGGGCGTCACCCTGCTGGGAGCGGGGCAGCTGCAGGAGCGCCAGGTGCTCGAGGAGGTCGGCGCCACCCTGCGGCGGCTTCACGCCCTGCCCAGCTCGATCCGCCCCTACTCGCCCTTCGACGACATCCGCCTCTGGGCGCGGCTGGCGCGCAGTGACGGCACCGAGGTCCCCAGCGACCTCGACGAGCTGCTCGATCTGGTCTGGCGGATCGAGGCGCTGGTCAAGGAGGCCGACCTGCCGGTCGTCTTCTGCCACAACGACACTGTCCCCCAGAACTTCATCCTCTCCGGCTCACAACTGCACCTGGTCGACTGGGACTACGCCGGTCGCGGCTGGGGCTGTTTCGAGCTGGCCTCCTTTTGTGCCACCGCCGATCTTGATCCCGAGCTACAGGAGGTCCTCTTGCGTTCATACGACGAGCGAACGAGCGAAGCGCAACGGGCGGCAGTCGAGCTGCTGCGGTTCGTCGCTGCGATGCGCGAGGCGACCTGGGCCCTGATGGCGACGCCGATCCTGCAGGGAACCACCACCCCCGACGCCGACGACTTCTACGAGGACTACATCAGGACCAACCTGCGCCGGGCGCGGGAGCGTGCCGCGGCACCTGGTCTCGATCAGCAGCTGAAGACGGCAACCGCCGGCAGCGGCCCGCGGAGCTGGTGACGATGGCCGTCAAATTGACTCCTAAGCGGGCGGCAATCATCGCCGCGGCGCGCGCCGAGCGCCTCAAGATCCTCGAATCCGGGCTGCCGCTGGGCGAGCTTCCCGAGCCCGAAGGCAAGGGGAGCGAGACCAAGAGCCGCATTCTCGACACCTCGATCACGCTCTTCGCCGAGCGCGGCTTCGAGGCCTGCACGATGCGGGACATCGCCGCCGCGGTCGGCATCAAGGCGCCGGCGATCTACAACCACTATTCCTCCAAGGACGACGTTCTGGCGGCGGCGATGGAACACATCCTCGGCCGCTTCTTCTGGACATTGCTCTCACCGCTGGAGCAGAAGCCGGTCGAGGGCTGGCTGAAATCGCTGGTCTGCAGCCACGTCGGCTTCCAGCTCGAGCACAGCCGGCTCTCGCGCGCCAACGATGCCCTGCTCAACGCGCCCAGCAAGGAGCGGGTGCTGCCGCCGGCGGTCTACCACCGCATCGTCGGAGTCGAGCGCAGCTACGTGGAGCTGATCAGCATCCTCGTGCGCCTGGCCGTGCCCCGCAGCAACGAATGGGACGGTCTCATGTCCGGCTTCGCGATCACCGCGATGTGCGACCGGGTGGTCGCCTGGTACGACCCGAAAGGCCCGCTCGAGGCCCGCCAGGTTGCCGATCGCACCTGGAAGCTGGTCAGCCGCATGGTCGGCGCATCTGCTTGACACGCAAACGCTGTCTGTTACCGTTTACTAACGTTCGTTAATCCCCCTCGGGGGCGAATGAAGGAACGGATGCGCGACAGCGAGGTCGTAGTGATCGGCGCCGGTGGCGCCCAAGCCCAGGCAATGCTCGAGGCCGCCGGCAGGGCCGGCACGGTCACGGGCTGGGTCGGGGTCGATCGCGCCTGGCGCGAGCGCGAGAAGTACGCCTGCGAGGAGATGGGTATGCGGACGGTGGAGCTCGACCTGCTCGAGCAGCCCGACCAGCTGCGCGAGCTGGCTCTCGACGCCTCCTTGGTCGCAAATTTCGCCGGTCCCTACTACCGCACCGGCACCGCCGTGCTCGAGGCCTGCATCGAGGCCGGCTGCGACTACCTCGACATCTGCGACGACGCCGACGCGACCTTGGAAATGCTGGCCATGGATGAAGCGGCGCGCGCGGCCGGCGTGCGCGCCCTGGTCGGCATGGGTTCTTCTCCCGGCGTCACCAACGTCCTCGTCCGCGCCGCCAGGGACTGGCTGGGGGAGGCGGACGAGGTCGCCCTTTCGTGGATCGTCGACGTCGCCGACGTCAACGACGCCGCGCTGCAACACCTTTGGCACATCTTCTCGCCGGTCGGTTCTGACGGCGAGCGCCAGCCGGTGCCCGCCTGGGAGGACCTGAGCCTCCGGACGGTCGAATTCCCCCCACCGCTTGGTGAGCGGATGGTGATCGGTCTCTCCCACCCGGAGCCGATCACCATCCCGCGTTTTCTCGGCATCGAGACGGTGCGCAACTTCGGCAGCATCGTTCCCGAGGACAGTCTTCTCGTCAACTGGTCCTTGGCCCGTCTCGGCGCCTCCGGCGGCATCGACGACGTGCTCACCGTCGACGGCTCCGAGGTTCCGATCCCGACTCTGGCTTCCGGCCTCTACCGCCGCTACCTGAAGACTCGGTCGCCGACCGACTATCTCGGCGGCGGCCTCGTCGTCGACGTCTGGTCGGGCGAAGAGGGGGTCCGCTTTGCTTCGGCCGACAAGACCAGCATGGACGAGTCAACTGGCGTTCCGGCCGCGGCCGGCATCGTCCTCCTGCTGGAGGGCGGGCCCGAGGAACCCGGGGTGATGGCGCCTGAGTGCCTCGACCCGGCTGAGTTTTTTCCTCGCCTCGGCCGCTCCAGTCGCGGCACTGGGTCGCTGGGGGCATATCGTCTCTGGGGTAGCGAACAGGGGGTGCGAATTCGGATTCGCGATCTCTTGAAGACCCGCACCCGCTAGGAGGCCCAGTGCAGCGCTTCAGGGAGAAGACGGCAATCGTCACCGGTGGCAGCAAAGGCCTGGGCCGGGTGATGGCCGGTCGCCTTGTCGCCGAGGGGGCGGAGGTGCTGGTCGCGGGCCGCGCCGAGGAGGACCTGACCCGCGCCGTCGCCGAGATCGAGGCCGAGGGCGGCAGCGCCTATTTGCTGGCTGGAGACGTCGCCGCGCCCGGGTTCTGCGCCGACCTGATCGATGAGGCGCTGCGGCGCTGGGGACGGATCGACGTCCTCGTCAACAACGCCGGCGTCTTCGACGAAGCGCCGTTCCTCGAGGCCGAGCTGGAGAACTGGGACTTCGTTATCGACGTCATGCTCAAGGCCCCATTTCTGCTCTCGCAGCGAGTCGGGAGGTCGATGGTCGAGAACGGCGGCGGCGCCATCGTTCACCTTTCCTCGATCGACGGCCACGCGGTCGACGGTCCCTTCACCAGCTACTCGGTTGCCAAGGCGGGGCTGATGCAGCTCTCGAAGAACATCGCCGTCGAGCTCGGTCCCAAAGGCGTGCGGTCGAACACCGTCAGCCCTGGCTGGGCGCTGACGCCGATGGTCGAGGCGGCAACCGATGCCGAGGAATTGGAGCGGATGAAGCACGACTTCAAGCGGGTGCCGCTGCAGCGGATGGTCACCCCCGAGGAGGTCGCCGCCGCGGTCTGCTTCCTCGCCAGCGAGGAAGCCTCTGGCATTACCGGCACCGATTTGGTCGTCGACGGCGGCACGATCGCCGACCTCTACATCCTGCCCACCCTCGAGGGCGGCGAGGGCAGTTCGGGCGAGGGCTAGTGGCAGCGCCCTCGATTGCCGTGATCGGCGCCGGCGTCGCTGGCCTCAGCGCCGCTCTGCGCGCGGCCGAGCTCGGCTGCGAGGTGACGGTGATCGAGCGCGACCACCCCGCGTCCGGCTCTTCTGGCCTCTCGGCCGGAATCTTCAACATCAACAGCACCGAGCTCCTGCAGGTCGAGGTGCGGGTCCAAACCCGGGCGCTGCTCGACAAGTTCGAGCGTGAGAACGGCTTGCACCTGGCCCGGATCGGCTACCTGCGCCTGGCCAAGAACGAGTCGCACGTGGCGATGTTCGAGGCGGTGATTGCCCTGCAGAGGGAGCTTGGCGTCGAGCCCTCGGAGATCGTCGATCCGGCCCGGGCGAAGGAGATCGTCCCCGACCTCCGCACCGACGACATCGTCGCCGCGATCTACAACCCGCGCGACGGCCACATGGACGGGCCGCTGCTCTGCGGGGTCCTTGCCGAGCGGGCCGAAGCGGAGGGGGCGAGCGTCCTCCACCGCACCCGGGTCGGCGGCCACGAGATGGCGGGCGGGCGCCACCGACTGCTGACGGAGGCCGGCCCGGTCGAGGCCGACGTCGTCGTCAACGCCGGCGGCCCCTGGGCGATGGAGATCGGCGAGCTGCTCGGCCACCCCTTGCCGCTGGTCAACCAGCTGCACGAGGTGATCAAGGTGAAGCTGCCCGCGGCTGTTGACTACACCGTGCCAATGGTCCAGGAATACATCCCCGGCGAGGAGGAGGCCGGCTACTTCCGCCAGGATGGCCCCGGCAGCATGATCGCCGGCATGCACACCTACGCAGCGCTCGAGCAACTCGGCTCCGCCGACCCCGACGACTACCAGCACTCGGTTACCTGGGACACCTGGGAGGCCGTCGCCCAGCACGTCAGCAACCGCCTTCAGGTCAAGGGGCTTGGCTTCGAGACCGGCTGGACGGGGCTCTACCCGATCAGCGCCGACGGCGAGTACGTTGTCGGCCCCTACGAGGCCGACCCGAGCGTGGTCGCCTGCGGTGGCTTCGGCGGCCAGGGCCTAACCGCCGGTGTCTCGGTCGGGCCGCTGGCGGCGGAGTGGGCCGTCTACGGCGAGCCGCGCAGCCTCCCCGGTGCCGCCGCCTGGCTCCCGGACCGGCCGGGGCTGCGATGAGCACGCCGCGGATCGTCCTCACCAACGACGATGGGGTCGCGGCCGAGGGCCTGCACACGCTGACCCGGGCGATCGCCGCGACCGCGGTCCCCGCGGTCCTCGTCGCCCCAGCCGAGAACCGCAGCGGCGTCGGTCGCCACGCCTTCTACGGCCGGCCGGTGACGCTGGAGCCGCTGGCCGAGGTTGGGGGGATCGCCCACTTCTCCTGCAGCGGCATGCCGGTCGACTGCGTGCGCCTGGCGCTGCTCGGCCGCACCGCTCCGCAAGCGCAGCTGGTCGTCTCCGGCATCAACCACGGTCCCAACCTGGGCGACGACACGCTCAACTCGGGCACGGTCGGCGCCGCGGTCGAGGGGGCGCTGCTCGGGGTTCCTGGCCTGGCCGTCTCTCAACAGCACTTCGAGGGCGACTTCCACATCCTCGACTCCTTCGACCCGACGACGCCGGTCTACGACACGACCGCGGCGATCGCCGCCATGTTCGCGCTCGAGATGCTGGCCCAGCCCGCCCCGGAGCGGACGGTGATCAACGTCAACGTGCCGGCCACGGTGCGCGAGCCGAAGGTCGAGGTGACCCGGCGGGGCCGCCGCTTCTACGAGGCCGACTCCGTCTTCACCGGCGAGCGCGACGGCGTCCAGGGCTATTTCACCTACGGCAAACGCGGCGGCCCACCGCCGCCCTTCGAGGACGAGCCGGGCACCGATTTCGCCGCCCTCAAGGCGGGTCGGATCTCGGCGACGCCGATCTCCCTTGCCTGGCACCGCGAGGACGGCGAGCCGGCGGCGCAGCAGTGGGCGGCCGAAGTCAGCAGGGGGGTCGAGGGGCGACTCGAGGGCACCACGATCGGGGAATGAGCCGGGAGGACCCGACAGCTCCCGTGGCGCCACGAAATCCGCTGCTGGAGCTGACGGATGAACGGGCCACCATCCCGGAGCTGCTGGCCGCCAGGGTCGAGCGCACGCCCGAGGCTCCGTTTCTGCGCTGGGAGCAAGACCGCTGGAGCTACCGCGAGGCCTGGGAGGAAGCGCTCCGGTTCGTCGCCTGGGTCGATCTCCGGCGCGACCAGGGGCCCGTGGACCGAGTCGCGAGCTTCTTGCCCAACTGCCCCGAGGCGCTCTGGGCCTGGTTCGGGGCTCTCGCGGCCGGGGCGACCTACGTCCCGCTCAACCGCGCCCACCGGGGCGCCATCCTCGCCGACATGCTCGGCCGCTCCGGCGCCCGGGTGCTGGTCACCGACGCCGAGGGCCTAGGCGACCTGCCCGATCTCGCTGGCTCCCCGATCGAGGTCGTGCTGGTGGACTGGGAGGAGGTGCGCGGGCTCGATCCGGCTTCCCCGGCGGCGCCGCGTCCCGACGACCTGGCCGAGCTGATGTACACGTCGGGGACCACCGGCCGCTCCAAGGCGGTTGAGCTGAGCCACAACCAGCTCTGTCGCGGCGCCGGCTGGGTTGCCTGGTCGCTGGGGATCGGCACCGAGGACGTATTTCACGCCTGGCTGCCGCTCTTCCACATCGCCGGTCAAGTCGACACGGTGCTGCCGACGGTGATCGGCGGCGGCTCCCTCGCCCTCTACCCGACCTTCTCGCGCTCCCGTTTCTGGGACGAGGTGGACGAGTCCGGGGCGACGCTGTTCATCGGTTTCTCCAACGTCGCCCGCCTGCTCTACATGCTGCGCCCGCGCTCCGACGACGCCGAGACGACTCTGCGAGCCGGCGTCACCGGCGCGATGCCGGCCCGGCTCAGCGTCGACTTCGAGGCCAGGTTCGGGGTCCGTCTGCACGACGTCTACGGGATGACCGAGGCCGAGCCGATGATCCTCCCCGAGCCCGGCGTGGAAACCCCCGCGGGCTCGTGCGGCCGTCCCAATCCTGACCTCGAGGTGGTCATTCTCGACGCCGATGGCCACCCGGCCGGCGCCGGTGAGGTCGGCGAGATCGGCTGCCGGCCGCGGCTGCCCGACGTGCTGAGCGGCGGCTACGAGGGCGACCCCGAGGCGACGGCTGAGGCGACAAAAGGCAACTGGTTCCGCAGCGGCGACCTCGGCCGCACCGACGAGGAGGGGTTCTTCTACTTCGTCGACCGGATCAAGCACTCGATCCGCCGCCGCGGCGAGAACGTCTCCTCCTGGGAGCTGGAGACGATCCTCGCCAGCCATCCCCAGGTCGCCGAGGCCTGCGCGATCGGCGTGCCCTCGCCGCTGGGCGAGGAAGACGTCAAGGTCGTCGTCGTTGCGGTCGCCGGGGAAGAGCTCGATCCGGCCGAGCTGCGTTCCTGGTGCGCGGGCCGGATGGCGGCCTTCATGGTCCCCCGCTACGTCGAGGTCATCGCGGCGCTGCCGCGGGCGGAGACCGGCAAGGTGATGAAGGAGGAGCTGCGCGGGGTCAGCGCCAGCACCTGGGACGCCGAGGGCGGGAGCGGGACCGCTTAGACCATTCGCGGCGCGTGCTTGGGGGTCAGCTCCCCAGCCGCCTCCGCCTCGTCGCGCTTGGCCCAGCGGTTCAGCTCGCGCCGCGCCAGGACCATCTTGTGGACCTCGTCGGGGCCGTCGGCCAAACGCAGCATGCGGCTGAAGCGCCAGAGCGCGGCCAGCGGCGTGTCGTCGGTCATCCCCAGCGAGCCGTGGATCTGGATCGCCCGGTCCAGCACGTCCATGACCATGTTGGCGGCGACGATCTTGATCGCCGAGATCGACTGGCGGGCGGCGCGCTTGCCCTCGGTGTCCATTTTCCAGGCGGCGTAGAGGGTCAGCAGCCGCGCCTGGTCGATTTCCATCCGCGAGGCCGCAATCGCCTCCTGGACAAACTGCTTGTCGGCCAGAGGGCCGCCGAAGGCGACCCGCTCGTTGGCGCGGCGACACATCATCTCGTGCGCCCGCTCGGCGGTCCCGATTGCCCGCATGCAGTGGTGGATGCGGCCGGGCCCGAGGCGGTCCTGGGCAATCGCGAAACCGGCGCCGCGCTCGCCCAGCAGGTTCTCCTTCGGCACCCGACAGCCGTTGTAGCGGATCTCGCAGTGGCCGGGGCCTTTGTCGTGGCCCATCACCGGGATCGGCCGGACCAGCTCGAAGCCGGGGGTGTCGATCGGCACGCAGATCATCGAGGCGCGGGCGTAGGGCGGCGCGTCGGGGTCGGTGACGACCATCGCGATCGCCAGCTCGGCGCCCATCGCCCCCGAGGTGAACCACTTGTGGCCGTCGATCACCCACTCGTCGCCGTCGAGCTCGGCCCGCGCCTGCAGCAGGGTCGGGTCGGAGCCGGATACCTCCGGCTCGGTCATCGAGAAGCAGGAGCGGATCTGGCCCTCGAGCAGCGGCTCCAGCCAGCGCTCGCGCTGCTCCGCCGTTCCGTGCTCGGCGAGGATCTCCATGTTGCCGGTGTCCGGCGCCGCGCAGTTGAACGACATCGCCGCCGCCACCGGGCTGCGCCCCATCTCCTCGCAGAGCAGCCCGTACTCCCAGTTGCTCAGCCCTGGCCCGAAGCGCTCGTCCGGCATGAACAGGTTCCAGAGCCCCTCCGCCTTGGCTTTCTCGCGGATCCCGATCAGGATCTGCGGGTAGGGAACGCCGGGGGCAACCTCGTCGTCGAGCGCCTCCATCACCTCGCGCTCGACCGGGTAGACCTCGGCGTCCATGAAGTCGAGGACGCGCTCGCGCAGCTCGCTGACCTGGGGGCTGGGAGTGAAGTCCATCGGGGAAAGCTAACTCAGTGGCGCCTGTAGTGGGCGAAGAGCTCTCCGTCCTGCTCCAGCAGCCAGGCCAGCTCCAGCTCGGCCACCGCCGGCAGCACGCCCTCGATGATGCGCGGCGCCTCGCCGCCGGCCAGCTTCGGCGCGATCGTCAGGAACAGCTCGTCGGCCATCCCGCCGCCCTCAAGCTCGGCGTGCAGGCCCGGTCCGCCCTCGCAGAGCAGCGCCCGGATGCCGCGCTCCTGGCGCAGCTGCCGCAGCGCCTCTGCCAGGTCGACGAAGCCCTCGTGGCGAACGACTTCCAGCGGCGTCGCAGTCACCGGCGGCTCGGCCTCCGAAGCGGTGAAGATCAGCACCTCTCCGGCGCCGGCCGTGAACAGGGGCGCGTCCCAGGGAAGATCGAGGCGACCGCTGACGATCACCATCAGCGGATCGGGCGCGAGGCCGATCCTCTCGCGCTGCCGGCGCCGCTCCTCGCTCTTGATCACGCGGCCATAACGCTCGGCCCGCATCGTCCCGGCGCCGATCATCACCGCGTCGAAGCGCATCCGCAGGCCCGCCAGCATCGCCGTGTCCGCATCTGAGCCGATCGAGCCGGAGACGCCGTCGATCGTCGCCCGGCCGTCGACCGTCGTCGCGAAATTCATCGCCACCAGCGGCCGCTCCTCATGGGGATGCTCCCAGGGTCGGTACTCGTCGAGCTGCTGCTCGATCGTGATCGGGCCGGGGTCGGGGAGGAGCCGCCTCACCCGCCTGAGCCTAGTGCGTTCGCTATTTGTCGCCCTCTGGGCGACAAACGACGAACGGAGGCGTCAGGAGTAGTCGTGCCAGCCGGCGAACTCGCGGCCGGCGAACTTCTGCAGCGCCGCGACGTCCTCGGTGAAGCGGCCGCGGATGGTCTCGAAGAGATCGTCGGGAAGCTTCGGCTTCTCCGCCGGGGCCTTGTCGGGATCGTGGACCAGCTTCTCGACGCGCCAGCGCAGCGGCTCCGGCAGGCGGTCGAAGTTGCGGTCGAAGGAGCGGAAGCCCGGCAGCTTGATCAGCTTCTCCATGAACTGGTATTTGTCGCCCTCCTTCGCGCCCGACTTCTCCCACTCGCGGTCGAACTGCTCGGAGACGAAGGTCTCATCGACGCCGGCGAAGGCGAAGGCCTTGCGCATCGTCGCTTCGCGTTCTGACTGCAGCTCCTCCTGGGTGATGATCTCGATCTGCTCGTGGTCGAAGCGCGCCAGGTAGGGCTGCAGCTGCATCCAGTACTTGGAGCGGTTCATGTAGGAGGAGTTGGGCTCGGAGAGCACCTCGACCAGGTCGCCGGTCTCATAACCGGCGCCGGTCGCGTGGACCCAGTGGGAGAGGATCCGCTTGATCGGGTCGCGCACCATGTAGAGCAGGCGCGCGTCGGGGCAATGCTCGCGGATCCGCTCGGGGACGCCCTCGAAGCGCGGCAGGTTCGTGTAGTGGGGGGATGACTCGCCGCGGACCTTGAAGCGGTCGTCGAAACGGCTGGCGTACCAGTCGAGGCCGAGGTCCCAGTTCAGCTCGCGGGCGAAGAAGTTGAGCTCCTTCGGCTTCGACATCTGGATTTCGGGATGCAGGCCGAGGTAGTGGTGGATGCTCGTCGTCCCGCACTTGAGGCCGCCGATGATGATGAAGTTGGGCAGTTCCGCGTGGCGTTTGCGGCGGCGCCGGAAGCGGCTCTTGCGGTCGGCCGTGTAGCGCTCGCGGGCACGCGCACACATCGCCTCATCGGCGGGGTCGCGGGGGGGCATCTGGGGCGGCGTATGCGTGTCGGTCTCCGGCACGAGCGGGCTAGTGTAGCTGCGATGCAGTTCGCTGATCTCGGATCCAGTTTCACCTTCTTCTTCAATAGCGCGGCGGAATTCTTCCGCCACCTCTCAGAAATCGAGTGGACCCAATTCGGGATCGCTCTGCTCTGCCTGCTGGCGATGCAGCTGTCCCGTGCCCGGGCGTGGCGCAACGTTCTGCGAGCCTCTTACCCGGACCAGGCCATCCCCTTCCTGCCGCTCAGTGCCGCCTACCTGGCGGGCGCCGGGATCAACGCGATCATCCCCGCCCACGCCGGCGACGTCACCAAAGTCTTCCTGGTCAAACGCCAGATCCCCGGCTCCTCCTATCCGGCGGTGACCTCCTCGTTTCTGGTCCAGACCGTCTTCGACACCAGCATCGGCGTCCTCGTCCTGCTCTACGCGATCACGCAGGGGCTGCTGCCGCCGCTGCCGCGGATCCCCGACCTGCCCGCCTTCGAGATCTCCTTCTGGGTCGAACATCCACAGATGCTGGCGATCACCGTCGGGGTGCTGCTGCTGGCGATCGTGATCGGCATCTACCTGCTCGCCCACCGCGTGCGCCGCTTCTGGGCGCGGGTGCGGCAGGGCCTGGTGATCCTCGGCGAGCCCCGTCGCTACCTGCGCGAGGTCGCCGCCTGGCAGGGCCTCGGCTGGCTTTTCCGCTTCGCCGCCTTCTGGTTCTTCCTCGAGGCCTTCGGCATCTCCGGCTCTGTCAGCAACGTGATGTTGGTGATGAGCGTGCAGGCGATCGCCAACATCGTCCCCTTCACCCCTGGTGGCGCCGGCGCCCAGCAGGCCCTCCTCGTCGCCACCCTGACCGGCCCTTCGCGCACCGCCGTCCTCTCCTTCTCGGTCGGCACCCAGATCGCGATGGCCGCCTGGTCCGTCGTCCTCGGCTTCGTCGCGATCCTGCTCGTCTTCCGCACGACGGACTGGCGCGGGCTAATCAGACAGGCGCAGGACGAGGCCGACCAGGACAAGGCCGCGCGCGCCAGCTCAGCTTGACCAGCCGGGGTAGTGGCCGCCGACCGCCCATTGCCATGGCGGCTGTTCAGCGGGTGGGAACTCGTAGTGGTTGCGGCCGGGGAGGATCTCGAGCGGGACCAGGACAGGATCGTCGCTGAGCAGGAGCTCGGTCCCGGCCGCGGCGTCGATCTCGGTCTGGTCGACGCGACGAACGAGGCGTTCCCAGCCGAGGCTGGGGCGGTAGAGCCAGTAGACGAGTTCGGCCCAGCCGAGCGATCGGCGACGGTCGACGATCTCGGTGAAGGCCGTGGTGCGGCGGCCGGAGGCGGTCAGGCGCGTGCCGGCGGCGACGGCGCAGCTGGGGCGGCGGCAGCGGCGGAAGTCGACCGGGACCAGGGGCAGGCCGGACGGCCCCGGCCGCGCCAGTGGCGGCGGTGCGAGCGCCCGCACCGTCCGCGCCAGCGGCCAGCCGTAGGCCGGCACCATTGGGTGATGCCGGCAGGCATCCGGCAACCGCGGCGCGCAGGCCAGCCGCTTGCCGATCGCCCCCGCCAGGTTGCGGCTCGCGTCAACCTCTCCGCCCGCCGCGATTGCGGCGATTGCCGCCAGCAGGAGCATCGCGACGAGTGCCGCCAAGCCCACCTGCTCGACGCTTGCCGACCCCCTCTCCAGGTTCTCTTGCCGTCGCACTCGCCCGACGCTAGGGCGCGGGGGCGCACGAGTGGCGCGCGAAATGTCAGGACTCCGCGCCGACGGCATCGCGTGTCTGCTTACATGGGGGAATGGAGGGCAGCCCCTTCAACCTTTTCGGCGACCCCGACGAGTTCCGCGCCCGTATGGAGGAGCTCTCGGAGCAGATGCAGTCCTCCCAGCGCGTCGCCTGGGCCGACAACGCGATCAAGCTGGCGGTCGAGATGACCGTCGCCTCGATCGGGCGTCTCGACCTCACCGGCAGCGCCGATCAGCAGGCGATGCAGGTACGCGATGCGATCCGCGTCCTCTTCCCCGAGGCTGTAACGCTTGTCCGAGAGGCCCGCGAAGGCCTCTCCTAGCCCTCAGGGCTAGAGCAGTTCGAACCGGAGGGTGATCACGGCGCCGCGGCCGGTCAGGCCGCCGGCCAGCTCGACCGGGATCGCGATCAGCAGGGCCGGGATTGCCAGCACGATGCTGGCCAGGCCGTCGATCTTGCGCTGCCAGCCCTCGCGTGCCCTCGCCGCCTCGCCATGCCCGAAGGCAGACAGCGCCACGTTGTGGCCGAAGGTGACGCTGTTGAGCAGCGTCTGCCAGGTTGCCGCCAGGCTTGCGGCGGGCGCCCAGCGCCGTGACTTCACGACCTGGTCGCGGCGGGCGACCAGGCGCCGCACCGACTCGACCGTGAACAGGTAGTGGGCGCCGGGCTCCAGCCCGGCCCAGCCGGCACTTCCGAGCGAGGCCGCAAAGCTGGCCCGGTTGGCTATCCGGGGACTGTCGGTGCCGAGACGGCTGAGCTCGAGCAGCGTCGCCTCGGCCTCGCCGGGATCTCCGACCACGCCGAGCCCGCAGCTCTCGCAGCGGCTAACCGGCCCGCGTAGGCCGGGCCGGGGCGAGAGCCAGCCGAACAGCGGCTCGCCGCAGGCGGGGCAGGGCGGGTTCTCGGGGCCGGCACCGGCCTCGAGCGGGACGACGGGGGTGTGCTGCGTACTGCTCATGCCCGATAGCGTACGGCTCCGTGCCGGCCAACAGCGAGATCGTCAATTGGGAGGAACGCTGGTCGAAGCCGGTCGCGCTTCTGACCCTGTTGGCAGTGGCCCTGCTGGTCGTTTCTCAGGTCATTGGCGGCGCGGTCAGCGGCGACGGCGACGCGGAGATCCTGCGCTCGACTCACGACCATGCCTCGGCGGTGACGCTCTCGAGCTTGCTGCAGGCGGTCGGCTTCGCCCTCTTCGCGGCGCCTCTCTACTACCTCTTCCGCGCCGTTCGAGTCCGCAGCGATCGGGTTCGCGGCCAGCTGGTCGGGCTGGTGGTTATCGCACCGCTCTTCCTCGCGATCTCGACCGGCCTCAGCGCCGCCGCCCGCAACGAGGCCGCCTCGACCTTCGTCGACGGCGACGCCAAGCAGGGGATCACGGTCAAGGCGGCCGGGAAAGACTGCCAGTCCGAACGAGAGGATCTGGGGGCCAAGGAGTTCGGCGAAGAATTCGGCGGCGGTTCCGGCGCCGCGGCGCTGAAACAGTGCACCGACACCAGGCTCGCCGACGAGGAAGCCTCCAACGCCACCAGCGAAGCTTCGACCGCTGCCGCGGTCTCTGGCTTCGGCCTCGCCGGCGCCCTCGGCCTCGCGGTCGCCCTCTTCTACACCGGCCTCTGGGCGATGCGCACCGGCCTGCTCAGCCGCTTCTGGGGCTCGCTGGGGATGGCGCTCGGCGTCGCCGTCCTGATCGGCCTGATCATCTTCACGATGGTCTGGCTCGTCTACTTCGCCCTGCTCATAGCCGGCTGGCTCCCCGGCGGCAAACCCCCCGCTTGGGCTGAAGGCAAAGCCGTCCCTTGGCCAACTCCGGGAGAAAAAGCAGCTGAGGAACTAGCACCCTCCAGCGAAGAATCCTCGGCAGAGCCGGCCGTGGGCGAGGAGCGGCGGAAGCGCAAGCAACGTGATGCAGGGGAGTCCGAGTAGGACTCCTAGCCGAGCGGGTTCAGCCCCGGCGGCGCCTCGGCTTGCTCTGCCGCCCGCGCCCTCTTTCGATGCGTCCGGATCTCACTCATGATCCGCTCCAGGCGCGGCTCGGCCGAGGTGTCGACGTGGCTCATTGCCGCCGCCACCCCGGGGTGAATCGCGGCAATGCGTTCGTGCATTGCCTGGGCAACGGCGCGATAGGTGGGATGACCCTCGCGCCCTGAGCGCAACTCGATCAGGTGCATCGCCTCGCGCGCGTTGAGGTCGAGCGTGTAGCGGATCCGGTAGGCGAGGCTGAGCGCATAGGGCGCTTGCTCACGCAGGCCGGCATCGATCAGCCGCTCGTACTCGCCACGCGAGATCTCGAGGCCACGTTCGAACTCACCGCCGGCGCCAGCCTCCACCACCTCGTCGGGCACGCCGGCGCCGAGGTCGGGGCCGAGCCGTTGCCACTGGCAGGTAAGCATCCGGTGGCGCTGAAGGTCGCGGAAGGCGCCGTAGTCGGAAACGATCTCGAAGCGGTAGCGCAGTGCCTCGAAGCCGCGGCCCGGGCGGTAGCGGCGGTTGGCACGCTCGCCGACGACTGCTGCCAGCAGCTCCGCCCGCTCGGAGCGATCGAGGACGTCGATCCGTGCCAAAACCTCGGCTTCCGGCGCGTTGGCGGCCTCGAAGAGGCAGGCGGCGAGCAGGTCCTCTTCGCTGCCGTCGACGTGGATCAGCTCGACCGAGGGGACGCCATCGCCGCTGCCGCGACGGTCGAGTCCCAGGCGTGAGACCCAGCCCTCGGTCCGCTCGCGCCGCTGCTCCAGGTAGGAGATCCACTCGCCGCCGCGCTCGGGGCGCTCGACCCGCGAGACGAAACTCGGCATCACCTGCTTCAGCTCGGCGAGGATCATGCCGCCGTACTCGCGTGCCTCCGGCAGCGGCGATGCCATCAGCCGCAGGATCAGCTGCTCGTAGGCCTGGCCGGAGGCGTAGATGCCGACGTGACTGAGCGTCGCCGCCGGGAGCAGGCCACGCAATAGGTCAAGAGCCTTGGCGCGGATCGACCGCTGCCAAGGTCCCTCCGGTTCGCCGTCGCCCCGCGGCCAGCGCTCGGCCGCCCAGGTCTCTACCTGCTGCAGCGAGCGCGAGTAGATCCCGAACAGCTCGTCCATCGCGATCGCGAACTCGGGGCCCAGTTCCTGGTTGCGGTAGAAGCGGTAGCCGCCTTCGTCGGAGATCGGCTTGTCGTAGGGGATGTAGCGGGTCGACTGCTCCAGGTAGGCGGCGAGGCGGCCGCGCTGCAGCAGCTTGGTGAGGATGTTCGAGACCCACTCACAGGCGACGTGGGCGCCGCCGACCTGGGCGATCGAGTCGTCGCCGTAGCCGACGAAGACGCGCTCATACAGCTGCGCCGCGCGCTCGCCCTCCTCATCGTCGAAGGGTCGGCCGCCGGCGGGAGCATCGGCCGCGAACTCCTCCAGGTAGAGCCGTCTCACCCCCCCGGAATAGCGCGAATAGCGGGCAAAAAGCGCGCCTTTAACGGTCTCCGGCAGGTTTACGAGGGCAAAAACTGGCCGATCGAGATTGGTGAAGTGGGGAGAGAGGACCGCTCTCTCCTCGGCCGTGAACTGTTCGACTGGATAGCGCACCGGCGCATCGTAGTAGCGAGTGGAGACGGGCCGGGCATACCTGCATATCCTGCGGGTATGGACAAAGCTTCTACCAAATTTTAAGGATGGCTCGATACCCCTCACCCGACCCCACCGGCCGGCGCCCGCTCGGCGCCGGCATTCTCATCGCCGGCCTGGCCACGATCGTCGCCGGGCTGCTGCTGCCGCTGTTGCTGGGCTCTTTCTCGCGCCGGCAGACGCTCGTCCTTGCCCTCGTCGAGGCCGCCTGCCTGATCGTGATCGCGGCCGGGGTGATGCTGCTGGCGCGGCGGCTGCGAAGCAGCCACGACGCGCTCTGGGAGCTGGCTCGCCGCGACGAGCTGACCGGGGTGGGGAACTACCGCAGCTTGCACGAGCGGCTGGCCGAGGAAATCGCCCGACATCGTCGCCACTCGCGCGAGTTCGCCCTGATCCT
>DASSFS010000065.1:0-2371 GCA_035694165.1 Solirubrobacterales bacterium
GCCGACTGCAGGACGAAGGGCAGGATCAGTTCGCCGGCGCCGAATTTGTCGCCGACCTCCTTCATCGCCGGCAGCAGCACCTCGTTCAGGGTCGGGACCGCGCCGATCTTCTCCACCGAGCGCTCGATCTGGTCCTCGACGCCGTCCTTCTTGCGGCGCAGGATGTGCCAGTGCAGAGCCTCCTCGGGCTCCATCTCGGCGGTCGGGTCGGCGACCTCGACCTCCGCCTCCTCGCCCTGGGACTCGAAGTGGGAGATGAAGAGCTCGAGGGCGTCGTCGCGGCGGTTGAAGACGAGGTCGTCGGTCAGCTCCCGCTCTTCGTCGGAGATCTCGCCGTATGGAGTGATGTGGTTCGGGTTGACCATCGCCAGGTCGAGCCCGGCCTCGACGCAGTGGTGGAGGAAGACCGAGTTGAGGACGGCGCGCGGCCGCGGCGAGACGCCGAAGGAGACGTTGGAGACGCCGAGCGAGGTTTTGACGCCGGGGATCTCGGCCTTGATCCGGCGGATGCCCTCGATCGTCTCCACCGCCGAGGGCTTCCACTCCTCGTCGCCGGTGGTCAAGGTGAAGGTGAGCGCGTCGAAGATCAGCGCCTCGGGGTCGAGGCCGTGCTCCTCGCAGGCGATGTCGCGGATGCGTTCGGCGATCTCGACCTTGCGCTGCGCCGTCTTCGCCATCCCGACCTCGTCGATCGTCAGCGCGATCAGCGCCGCCCCATGCGCCTTGGCCAACGGGATCACCGTGTCGGCCTTATCGCGACCGGCCTCGAGATTGATCGAGTTGACGATCGCCCGACCGGGAATCGTCTCCAGCGCCGCCTTCAGCACCTCCGGTTCGGTCGAGTCGATCTGGATCGGCGTCGGCTGGGTAAGCGAGACCCGCTTCGCGATCGCGCTCATCTGCTCGTCCTCGTCCTGGCGCTCGGTCAGCGCCACGCAGAGGTCGAGCACGTGGGCGCCGCCTTCGACCTGGTCTTCGGCGACCTGGACGAGGCCGTCGTAGTCGTCGGCAAGCAGCAGCTCCTTCGCCTTACGCGAGCCTTGTGAGTTGACGCGCTCGCCGACCAGGGTCGGGCGCGGCTCCTGCACGAGCGGGGTGGAGGTCATCATCGAGGAGACCTCGATCGGCCCCGCCGCCGGCCGAGCGCCAGGCTTGTGGTCGCCGCAGCGCTCGCGAATTGCCGCAATGTGCTCGGGCGTCGTCCCGCAGCAACCGCCGACGATGCCGACGCCGTAGCGCTCGACGAACTCGCCCAGCGTTGCCGCCAGCGGCTCCGGCTTTTCCGGGAAGATCGTCTCGCCGTCGGGTCCCTGCAGCGGCAGGCCGGCGTTGGGGATGCAGTGGACCGGCAGAGGGCTGGTCTCGCCGAGGAAGCGGATCGCATCGCGCATGTCCTCAGGCCCGGTCGAGCAGTTGAGCCCGATCACGTCGACGTCGAGCGCGGCCAGGGTCGTCAGCACCGCCTGGATGTCGGTCCCGAGCAGCATCTTGCCGCCGTTGGGCAGCAGCGAGACGCTGGTCTGGATCGGCAGCGTGCGGCCGGTCTGGGCGAACGCCTCGCGGGCGCCGAAGATCGCCGCCTTGACCTCGAGGATGTCCTGCGCGGTCTCGATGATGATCAGGTCGGAGCCGCCTTCGACCAGGCCGCGGGCCTGTTCGGCGAAGACCTCGACCAGGGTGCCGAAGGAGATGTCGCCCAGCGTCGGGTCGGTCGAGGCCGGCAGGAATCCGGTCGGCCCGATCGAGCCGGCGACGAAGCGGTCCTCACCCGCCGCCTTGCGGGCGATTTCAGCCGCCTTGGTGTTGATCTCGAGCGTGTGCTCGCCCAGGCCCCACTCCTCGAGCTTCAGTCGCGAGCCCTGGAAGGTGTCGGTCTCGACCACCTCGGCCCCGGCTTCCAGCATTGAGCTGTGGACGCCCTCGATCACGTCGGGCCGGTTCAGCACCAGCGCCTCGTGGCATTTGCCCTGGAGCCCACCGTAGTCGGCCTGGGTCAGCTCGAATTGCTCCAGGGTCGCGCCCATGCCGCCGTCGAAGACGACAACGCGCTCCTTGGTCGCAGCTATGAAATCTCGGTTGGCCATGAACTTAAGGAGGCTACCGGGGGCGCCCAACGACGAGGGACCAAGCGTTGCGGGGGAGGGGTCTGGTTGCCCTCCAGTCGAATTTAGTCGCGCCCCCTAAAGGGGGCGGCTCCCGAACATGCTGTCCGCCTATGGCGGACAGGAATCAGATTGCATATCGCCGCTTCGCAAACATTCCCGCGGAGGAGTACCGGCATCCCTTCATCGAAACGAGCTCCAGCAGACGCCCGGGCCACGGAAGCTTTGATTAAGAGCGGCCGCGGACGCCGTAGTTAGCTGGAAGCTTC
>DASSFS010000066.1:0-6970 GCA_035694165.1 Solirubrobacterales bacterium
CTGGCGAACGTCGATTGTCTCCGGCAGCGGCACGTCCGGGAGATAGCGCCGGTTCTCCCCCGCCTCGATCAGCTCCGCCACCCGCTCGGGGCTGCGGGCGCCGAGCTGGACGTCGAGGCCGCCGCGGGCCAGCAGGACGGCGACCGCCGTCCCCCAGCTGCCGGCGCCGATCACCGCGGCCCGGCGCATCGGTGGCAGCCCACCAAGGTCTTCCCACTGCAGCTGGACGTTGGGCCAGATTCGCGCCGTGACGGTTTCCGCCAACGCCCTCGAGGGCTCTTCGGCCCGCGGAAAGGTCATCGCCCGCCCGAGCCGGACCCGGACCTTGCGCGGACGGATGCGCCAGCCGCGGCGCACGTCTTCGGTGCCCAGCACCGCGGTCGGGATCACCGGCGCCCCGGTCTGCAGAGCCAGGCGGCCGACACCGCGATGAGGGTGACCGAGGGTCCCGCGGCGGATCCTCGTCCCCTCGGGGAAGATGCAGACCGCGCCGCCGCGCTCGACGATCTGGCGCGCCGTCTCCATCGCTTCCTCGTCGGACTCGCCACGCCGAATCGGGAAGGCGCCAAGCCGGGAGAGGATCCATCCCTGCCAGCGGCGCTCGAACAGCTCCACCTTGGCGACGTAGTTCATCGGCCGGCGCCAGGGCAGGCAACCGCCGACGGCGAAAGGGTCGAGGAAGCTGCGGTGGTTGGAGGCGACGATCAGCCCACCCTTGAGGCGAGCGTGCTCGCGACCGGTCCGCGCGTAGCGGAAGTAGACGAGGAAGAACGGCGTCATGAAGATCCTCGCCAGTAGGTAGAGGATCCAGTTGACGCTGTGCTTGCGCGTGTAGGCGTGGTAGCCGGCCAGTCGCTCAGCGGTCACGCTAAGCGCTACACGGACAGGGGGACGCGGTTACCCACGGCCGCTGGGGACCGGTTACCACGCACGTTCCACAAGGCCGGCGAGATCGCCCTTGGTCAGCGCCGGGCCAGGGACGAAGGCGAGCTCGGGGCGTTGGAGCATCGCGTCGAGGGCCTGGTCGAGCTTGGCGCGATCGGCTCCGGCGGCGCCGAGCCCGGCGGGGTTGCCGCCGAGTTGGAGGACGCGGACTTCGATCTCTTCGGGGCTGGTCCCGATCGCCGCCGCGAGGCGGGCCATCGAGTCGGGAGCGCGATCGACAAGCAATGCCAGGGCGCGCGGCAGGATCGCCGCGTTGGTCTCGGCGTGCGGGCAGTCACAGATGCGAACCAGGCTCTGGCAGATGACGTGGTGCAGGGAGAACATGGCGGAGTCGATCGCGTAGCCGCAGAGCAGCGAGCCGAGCGCCAGCGCGGCGACGTCGCGCTCCTCGCGGGGCTGGTCGAGGGCGGTCGCGATCAGCTCCGCCCCTCGCAGCGCGGTCATCTCCGAGACGGGATTCGCGAAAGGGGTGTAGAGCGAGTCAGCGCCGTGGGCGAGGGCGTTCATCGAACTCGCTCGCAGCTTCGCCTCCGGATGGCTCGTCATCGCGGCCGGGTCGGCGATCACCAGAGCCGGGCGGACCAGCGCCTGAACGCGGTCCTCCGCCCCGGCCGGAAGCCGGTGGATGCCGGTCATCTCCGCTCCCGACATCGTCGTCGGCAGCGCCGCAACTCGGGCTCCGGTCACGGAGGCGATCGCCTTGGCGACGTCGATCGTGCGACCGCCACCCAGGGCAACCTGCGACCGCGACCCCACCTGGTCGAGCAAGTCGGCGGCCAGGTCAGGCACCTGGCCCACCCCGACCTCGTGGACCGCCGTCGCCGCCGTCGCCAACTCGGGAGCATCGAGAAGCGCCCGCGGCGTGCTCACCAGTTCAAATGAGGAGAAACCGTGCTCCCCCAGCAGCTGTACCGCTTGCGCGATTCCCTGCTGGCGGAGGACGACGGTGCGGCCGGCGTCGCGCCAGATGAAGTCGCTGCTCACCCCGTGGGTTCCGTGCGTGGGTTCCTCACCGGTCGCAGATTCGGTTCGACCTCGGCCCGCAGGTGCTCGTAGTCGGGGGGAAGCGAGAGCTTCTCGCCGAGGTGCTCGAGCGGCTCGTCGACGGTGAACCCGGGCCCCGTCGTCGCCAGCTCGAAGAGGACGCCGCTGGGCTCGCGGAAGTAGACCGAGCGGAAGTAGAAGCGGTCGATCTCCGGCGTTGGCTGGGCGCCGGCCGAAATTGCTTTTTGGCGCCACTGCATGTGCTCCTCGGGGAGCGAGGCCCAGGCAACGTGATGGACGCTGCCGGCGCCCTGCACACCGCGCTCGGGGGGCGGCTCGTCGAAGACATAGAGACCGCCGCGGGCCTCGCCGCGGGCTTCCCAGGCGCCGTCCACGCGCTCGAACTCCAGCGCCTCGAGCAGGGCAGTGCTGGCCTCGGGAGCGGCGCTGTAGGCGCGCACCGCGTGGAAGCCCTGCAACGCCAGCTCAGCCGGGATCTCGGGGTGATCTGCCGTCAGAGGCGGGTCGGATACCTCGACCACCATCAGCTCGTGATCGAGCCCCTCCGGGTCGGAGAAGCGGAGTGCGGTTTCCTCGCGCTCGGAGTCGATCCCGTTGGCGCTCAGCCGCTCGGCCCAGAAGGCGAGTGAGTCCTCGGAGGCGACGCGCCAGACCACGCGGTGCACCATGCCGGCGCCAGCCTGTCCGGGCGCTACCCCTGGGTACTCGAAGAAGGTGAGGTCGGAGCCCGGGTCACCACCCTCGTCGGCGAAGAAGAGGTGGTAGACGGTGGGGTTGTCCTGGTTGACCGTTTTCTTGACCAACCGCAGCCCCAGCACCCCGGCGTAGAAGTCGACGTTGCGCTGCGCGTCCTCGGTGATCGCGGTTATGTGGTGAATGCCCTCGAGCTTCATTGCTCACGTATAGCATCCGGCCATGGGCCGCGGTCGCCGACGCACGGTAAAAGCACTGGTCATCCTCGGCTCGGTCTTCGCCTTTCTCAGCGTTTTTGCGATCTGGACTGAGCGTCAGGCGCTCAACACCGACGACTGGGTTTCGACCAGCGGCCGGCTGATCCAGAACCAGACGATCCGCGCCGCTCTCAGCGACTACCTGGTCGATCAGCTCTACGAAAACGTCAACGTCGAGGCCGAACTGAAAGAGATCCTTCCCGGCGACACCAAGGACCTCGCCGGCCCCGCCGCCGGTGGCCTGCGCCAAGTCGCCGGCAACGGCGCCGAAAGGGTGCTGGAAACGTCGACCGCACAGGACCTCTGGGAAGACGCCAACCGCTCCGCCCACGAACAGCTGATCGCTGTTCTGGAGGACAAGGGCGAAGCCGTCTCGACCGAAGAAGGGACGGTCAGCCTCAACCTCGGCAGCCTGCTCACTAACCTCGCCGATCAGGTCGGGATCGGCGCTGACCTGGCCAAAAAACTGCCACCCGACGCGGGCCAGATCGAGATCCTGCGCTCCGACGAGCTGAAGACCGCACAGAACATTGCGGTCGCGATCAAAGGCCTCGCCCTGGTGCTCTCGATCCTCACCTTCGCCGCCTTCGGCGCCGCCATCTACCTCGCCCGCGATGCGCGCTGGATCACCGTCCTCTTCAGTGGCATCGGGCTGATTGCGGCCGGGTTCGCGGTGATTGTCGTCCGCGAGATCGCCGGTGGGATCGTGGTCGACCAGTTGGTCACGGTCGAAAGCGCCAAGCCGGCAGGCGAAGCTGCCTGGTCGATCGCCACCTCTTTGATGGTCAGCATCGCGACGACCGTAATCGTCGTCGGCGTGCTGTTCGCGATCGCCGGCTGGCTCGCCTCACCGACTGGCTCCGCCCGCGCCACCCGCCGCGCGATCGCCCCGGTTCTGAACCATCACGTCGGCTACGTCTACACCGGCCTGGCGGTCATCGTCTGCCTCTACTTCCTCTCCGGCCCGACCCAGGGGCTGCGTTCATTCCTGACCACCCTGATCGTCGCCGGCATGGCTGCCTTCGGGATCCACGAGCTGCGCAAACAGACCGCGGAGGAGTACCCCGACGCCGACTACAGCGAAGTCTTCGGCCGCACCCGCGACAAGGTCGTCGGCGCGGTCAAAGACGCCAACATCGGCGAGCGGGTCGGCGAACAGGCCTCAAAGCTGCGCCGGCCTGAGGCGCCCCGAGCGGAGACCGCCGAGGCGCCAACGGCAGTGCTGAGTGAGGAGGATGCGCGACTGCAGCGACTGGAGCGGCTCGCCTCGCTGCATGGCAAAGGCATCCTCACCGACGAGGAGTTCGCGGCCGAGAAGGCGCGTCTGCTGAGTGGCAACGGCTCCGGCTCGTCATGAATGAAGAGAGCCCGCCGCCGGGTTCGAACCGGCAACCTCCCGATTACAAATCGGGTGCTCTCCCAGGTTGAGCTAGGCGGGCGTGGTGGCGAAGGTGGCTAGATGGATGTGACGTTCAGGTTCCTCGGGCCGGAAGAGGGTGGCGTCCTCACCGAGGCGATAGAAGCAGCTTACGGGACCACCTACGACGTCCGCTGGGTATACGACCGGGCGGAGGTTTCGGCCCGTCTCGGGGACGGTCGTTACGTTTCCTGCGTCGCCGAGTCGCCTGAGGGCGAACTGCTCTGCCACATCGGCATGAGCCTGGCGGCGGCGGGAGACGCGGTCGCGCATTCGGGGCAGGCGGTGACGCTGCCCGCCGCCCGCGGACAACACCTCTTCACGCGCACCAAGAGCTTCCTGATGGACTGGGCGCGCGACGAGGGGCTGGCGGGACTGTTCAGCGAGGCGACGGCGGCCCATCCCTACAGCCAGCGCGCAAACATCGAGCTGGGCGCGCACGAGACCGGCTTCCTGCTCGGTTGGATCCCGGCCTCGGTCGCCAATGACGCGGCCGCCGCAGGGCCGCAGCGGCGCCAGTCAGCGGCGCTCTTCTACACCAAGCTCAACGACGGCCACGAGCGCCGCGTCTACGCGCCGCCGCGCCACCACGAGATCGTCGGCCAGACGCTGGCGCTGTGCGAGCTGCGAGGCACGCTGGCGACGCCGGCACCAGATGCCGAGCTGGCGAGCCGAACCGAGCTGCAGGTGGAGGTCGACGAGGACCACAACCTGGCTCTGATCACCGTCCGCGTGCCCGGCGCCGACCTCGAGACCGTGATCTCGGCCGAGCGCCACCACCTCTTCCACCGGCGCTGCCTCGATGCGATCTACGTCGACCTACCGCTGGAGCAGCCGGCGACCGCCCTCGTCGCCGACGACCTCGAGCGGCTGGGAGTCTCCTACGCCGGAGTCTTTCCCAACCACCGCACCGACGGCGACGTGTTGCGAATGCAGTCGCTGCACCGGGTCCGAGTCAAGGCCGACGACATTGCCGTCGCCTCGGACCACGGCCGCGAGCTCCTGGACTACGTCCTGTCTGACCTGCCGCAGCCCTAAACCGCGACCTCGCGGGAGGACAGGTGGCTCCCGACCTTGCGCTTGACGCGCTGCAGAGCGTTGTCGACGGTCTTGGTGTCGCACTCGAGCCGCTCGGCGATCGCCTCGTAGGAGTGGCCGTCGAGATAGAGCGAGAGGACACGGCTCTCGAGATCGGAGAGGACGCCGGAGACCCCGGAGAGGCAGGCGACGAGACTGGCCAGCTCTTCCGAGGCGATTACCTGGTTGACCGGGTCATGGACGCTGGGGCCAGGCAGGATCTCGTCCAGGGTGGTGTCCGAGTCGCCAGCGGCCGCCGGCGTCTGGCTGAAGGAGACGTACTGGTTCAACGGCGTGTGCTTGTTGCGCGTCGCGGTCTTCACCGCGGTGATGATCTGACGGGTGATGCAGAGCTCGGCGAAGTTGCGGAAGCTCGACTCGCGATCGGTGCGGTAGTCGCGGATCGCCTTGTAGAGGCCGAGCAGGCCCTCCTGAATCAGATCGTCGGACTCGCCGCCGAGCAGAAAGTAGGACGAGGCCTTGAGGCGGACGAAGCCGCGGTAGCGACGAACGATCGCATCGTAGGCGTCGGTCTTGCCTTCCTTCGCGAGGGCGACCAGATAATGATCATCAAGCTCAGCTTGAGAGTTAGCGTGAGTGCTACGAGAGAGGGGACGACGCCCAGCCGTGATGGCTGGCATTTGCTGCATAGGCGTAGATAGAGCCACAGATCCTTCTCCTTGCTGAAGGGTCGTGGCGCCGCTTACCTCCCCCGAGGCGCCTCTTATTGACAGGCTGCCTCACACTCAAGCTGAGGTTCACCCTTGTTGCGCCGCTAGTTTACGGGCGCGCAGAGTTCTGTCAACCCCAAAGTGCATCTTTTGCAACCGCCGTTGCAGTTGTTAGACGCTCAGCCGCGCTGGCGCAGCGCCTCGAAGAGCAGCGCCGTCGTCGCTGCCGAGACGTTGAGCGACTCGATCTGACCCCGCCTGGGCAGCGATATGAGCCCGTCGCAGGCAGCCGCGACCCGGGGACGGAGGCCTTTGCCCTCGCCACCCATCACCAGCACGGTTGGGCCCTTGAGGTCGACGTCCCAAGCAGGAGAGTCCGCGTCGGCGTCGGCGCCCCAGATCCAGAAGCCGGCAGCCTTGGCATCGGCCAGCCAGTCGGCGAGGTTGCGGACGTGGGCGATCTGGAGGTGCTCGACGGCGCCGGCCGAGGCCTTGCAGGTCGCGGCGGTGACCGAGGCCGAGCGACGCTCGGGGACAACCACCCCCATCGCGCCGGCGAACTCGGCCGAGCGGCAGACAGCGCCAAGGTTGCGCGGGTCCTGGACCTGATCGAGCGCGAGCAGCAAAGCGTCGTCAACGCGCAGCAGCCCGCGTGGATCGGCGTATGGGTAGGGATCGACCTCGGCGACGACGCCCTGGTGATCCGGGGAGCCGCAGAGCCGCTCCAGCTCCTCACCCGACGTCCCCGGCGCCCGCCAGACCCGATGCACCCGCCGCCTCCCCCGCTCCGCCTCCTGGACCGGCTGCTTGCCGTAGATGATCTGGTTGGCCATTCAGCCCTTGGGCACCAAACGCGCACCGTCGGCCGAATCCCGCACTTCCCAGCCAAGCTCCGCCAGCTCGTC
>DASSFS010000067.1:0-38985 GCA_035694165.1 Solirubrobacterales bacterium
AGTGAGTCGCGGTCGCGGAGGGTGACGGTGTCGTCTTCCATCGTCTGGTGGTCGACGGTGATGCCCCAGGGGGTGCCGATCTCGTCCTGGCGGCGGTAGCGCTTGCCGATCGAGCCGCCCTCGTCGAACTCGGCCGGCATCTTGCGGCGCAGGTCCTGGAAGATCTCGCGTGCCTTCTCCGGCATCCCCTCCTTGGAGACGAGCGGCAGGACGGCGACCTTGACCGGGGCGAGGCGGGGGTGGAGGCGGAGGACGGTGCGCTGGCGGCCCTCGACCTCCTCGACCTCGTAGGCATCGACGAGGAAGGCCAGCATCGCGCGGTCGGCGCCGGCGGCGGGCTCGATCACGTAGGGCACGTAGCGCTCTTTGGTCTGCTGGTCAAAGTACTCGAGCTTCTCGCCGCTGAACTTGGCGTGCTGAGTGAGGTCGAAGTCACCGCGGTTGGCGATGCCCTCCAGCTCCGACCAGCCAATCGGGAAGAGGTACTCGATGTCGCTGGTCGCCGAGGAGTAGTGGGAGAGCTCGTCGGCACCATGGGCGCGGACCCGCAGGTGGTCGGGGCGGATGCCGAGCTCGGTGTACCAGCGCTCGCGCTGCTCCATCCAGTGCTGGTGCCATTTGTCGGCGTCGGGCGGCGGCACGAAGAACTCCATCTCCATCTGTTCGAACTCGCGGGTGCGGAAGATGAAGTTGCCGGGGGTGATCTCGTTGCGGAAGGACTTGCCGATCTGGGCGATCCCGAACGGCGGCTTCTTGCGGGCGAAGCCGAGCACGTTCTTGAAGTTGATGAAGATGCCCTGGGCCGTCTCCGGCCGCAGGTAGACCTCGGAGCCCTCGCCGGCGACCGGCCCGACATGGGTCTCGAACATGAGGTTGAACTGGCGCGGCTCGGAGAGCTCGCCGCCGCACTCGGGGCAGCGCAGCTCGGCGTTGGGGTCGCCGCCTTCGGCTTCGACCGCCTCGCGCAGGTGGTCCTCACGCCAGCGCCGCTTGCACTTGCCGAGGCACTGGACCAGCGGGTCGGTGAAGCCCTCGAGGTGACCCGATGCCTCCCAGACCCGCGGGTGCTGGAGGATCGCCGAATCGATCGCGACGATGTCGTCGCGCTCCTGCAGCATCGCCCGCCACCACTCGCCTTTGACGTTGTTCTTGAGCAGCACGCCGTAGTGGCCGTAGTCGTAGGTCGAACCGAGGCCGCCGTAGATCTCCGAAGAGGGAAAGACGAAGCCGCGCCGTTTGCAGAGGGCGACGATCTCCTCCATCGAGACCTCGGTCGGGCGCGTCCCTGGCTCAGCGGTTGCCATGTCGGAACCGTAGCGGCTGCGATAATCCCGCAGCCCGTGCCTATCTATGAGTACAAATGCGAGAACGGCCACGTCTTCGACGTGATCCAGAAGATGGCCGACGAGGCGCTGACCGAGTGCCAGGAGTGCGGTGCTCCGGCGCAGCGCGTCCTGCACCCTGTCGCCGTCCATTTCAAGGGCAGCGGCTTCTACAACACCGATTACGGCAAGAAGAAGGGGGCCGGCAACGGCTCCGGCGAGGGATCGAAGGACTCGAAGAGCTCGGAGTCGAGCTCGGATTCCTCTTCCTCGAAGCCGAGCGAGTCGAAGTCGAGCGACTCCAAGGCCGCCGCCTCAACTGGCGGAGACTGAGGCGTTCCCACATTCGAGGCCCCTATAGGGGCCTCAGCGGGGGAAGCGTCAGCCGTTGAGGAATTGATTGACGGCCTGGCGCCGCACCGACTCCGGCACTTCGATGCTGCCATCGGGCCCGAAGTCACAGCCCCCGCGGGGCGGCCCGCAGAGGATGTGAGCTGGGGCGTTGCCGCCAATCGCGGCGGAGAGGACCAGCTGCGGCATCGTCAAGAAGCCCATGTCGCTGACGAACGCCTTCGGCGCGTTCCAGCCGATGATCGGTCCCTTGACGAAGTTGTAGGGAGCCCGCAGGGGATCGGTCAGCCGGTCCTTGATGCCGTTGATCACGGCCTGCTGCGCTTCCTCGCGGTCGATGTCGTCGTAGCCGAGGCTGAAGGCGCTGATGCCCGGGCCAGGGCATTCGCTCGGCTTGCGGACGCGCGCGTAGGCGAGCGCCTTTTCTCCATTGAGCGTGTTCTCTCCCTTGCCAATGCGCAAGGTGACCCCGCCCTGGCCGCCGCCGGCGCCGCCAGAGATGTCGGCGCAGAGCTTCTCCGGCGCGTCGATCACGACTCCGCCGACGGCGTCGATCAGGTCTTCGAAGCCGGTGAAGTCGACGATCGCGACGTGATCGATCGGGATCCCGAGGAACTGCTCGACAGCCTTGATCTGCAGGGCGGCGCCGCCGAATGCGTAGGCCGCGTTGATCTTCTGCGGGGCGGATCCGGGAATCTCCGCATAGGCGTCGCGCGGGATCGAGAGTTTGCGGAAGCTGCCGCCGCCGGCCCGGATCAGCATCAGGGTGTCGGCGCGGAATTCGCCTTCGAAGCAGGGGTCGTGGGGGGCGTCGCCGTGGGATTGCTGTTCGAAGCACTCCTCCGAGGTGCTGGTGCCGTCGTCGGTTCCGGGCGGTCGGGCATCGGTGCCGAGGACGAGGATCGTCTGCGGGCTGAAGAGCAGGAACGGGTCGCCGTGAAGGGTGTCCTTCGCTTCGCCGGAAAGCTTGAACGACTGCAGCTGAGCCGAGACCGCGAAGGCGAGGAAGCTGAGCAAGATCCATCCCAAAGCGGCGATGCCAACCCATTTCAGAACTCGCTTGAGGCGAGTCCGCGGCGCCCGCAGGCGGCGCCCGTCGCCGGGGTCGCGTTGGCCGCGGGGCCGCTTCCCAGGCAGCTTTGCGCGCTCTCGCAGGCCGGAGAGATCAGGTGACTTCAACCGCGAGGAGAGGCTCCTGCGGGATCGGTAGACCTTGTAGTCGGGCGGTCCCGAAGGCCGCTGCTCGCCATCGTCGGGCATAAAAGGGCTAGAAATCATGGCGATGTATTCGGTCGCCCGCCTTCCAGCCCCGATTTGCCCATGAATGTGGGCGAGACGATTGGGGTCGATCTGGGCGGGACGAAGATGCTCGTCGGCGTCCTCGACGGGACCGAGACTCGGTGGGAGAGCCGCGAGGCTTCGACCGGTCAGAGCGGGGACGAGCTGGTCGAGCTGCTGGTCCGCGAGGTCCGCGAGGCGCGCGACGCCCGCCCCGGGGTAAGCGCGGTCGGGCTCGGTGTTCCCGCAACCATCGACCACGAGACCGGCGTCGCCGTCTCGGCGGTCAACCTGCCGCTGATCGAGGTGCCGCTGCGCGACCTGGTCAGCGAGCGGGTCGGGCTGCCGGTCTTCCTCGACAACGACGCCAACGTCGCTGCGCTCGCCGAGTACCTCTACGGCTCGGGGAAGGGGATGCCGAACATCGTGATGCTGACCGTCGGCACCGGGATCGGCGGCGGCCTGATCCTCGGCGGTGAGGTCTATCGCGGCGCCACCGGCGCCGGGGCCGAGCTCGGCCACATGGTGATCCAGGCCGACGGCCCACCCTGTCAGGGCAACTGCCCCAACCACGGCTGCATCGAGTCGCTGGCCTCGGGGACGGCGCTGGGTCGCGAGGGTCGCGCCGCGGCGGAAAGCACCCCTGATTCGGCCCTCGGCAAGTTGCTGGCGGCGGGGGAGACCATCGACGGCAAGGCGGTCACGGAAGCGGCGCTGGCCGGGGACGCGACCGCGGTCGCCGTCGTCGAGCTGATCGGCAGCCGGCTCGGCGTCGCCTGCTCGAGCTTCGCCAACATCTTCGAGCCCAACGCGATCGTCGTCGGTGGCGGCGTGATCGCGGCCGGCGACCTGCTGCTGGAGCCGGCCCGCCGCGAAGTGCGCGAACGGGCGCTGACGCCGATGAACGCGACGCCGATCCTGGCGGCGACGCTCAGCAACGACGCCGGGATGATCGGCGCCGCGGCCCTGGCCCGGACCGAACTCGAACGGGGGAGCGGCTGATGCCGGGGAGGCTGGTGGTCTGCCCGACCCCGATCGGCAACCTCGACGACGTCACGCCGCGGGTGCGCGAGGCGCTGGTCAGCGCCGACTACATCGCCTGCGAGGACACCCGCCGCACCGGCTCGCTGCTCGACAAGCTTGGGATCCGGCCGGCGCCCCGGTTGGTCTCCAACCACGAGGGCAACGAAACCGCGCGGGCGAAAGAGCTGGCGCAGCGGATCGAGCGCGGCGACGTCGTCGCCCTCGTCTCCGACGCCGGCATGCCGGCGATCTCGGACCCCGGCTACAAGCTGATCCACCGCTGCATCGAACGCGACCTCGAGGTGACGGTGCTGCCGGGGCCCTCGGTGGTGCCGGTGGCGCTGGTCGCCTCCGGGCTGCCGACCGACCGCTGGCGCTTCGAGGGCTTCCTGCCGCGCCGCGCCGGCGAGATGGAGCGGGTGCTGCGCTCGGCCGAGACGGTGGTCGCCTTCGAGTCTCCGCGCCGGGTCGGCGAGTCGCTGGCGGCGCTGGCCTCGCTCGCCCCCGATCGCCCCGCCGCCGTCTGCCGTGAGCTCTCGAAGATGCACGAGGAGGTCGCGCGCGGAAGCCTCGGCGAGCTGGCGCGGCGCTTCCGCGGCGACGTCAAAGGCGAGATCGTGCTGGTGATCGGCCCCGCCGCGGCCGCCTCCGACGACAAAGACGTCGGCTTCGCGGTCGACGCCCTGCGCCACCTGGTCCAGTCCGGCGCCCGCCCTCGCGCCGCCGCCAGCGTCGTCGCCGCCCTCACCGGCACCCGCGCCAACGACCTCTACAAAGCGCTGACCGGGCGCGAGGCGCGAAGGTAGTACCAGTAACGCTTCTTCACCTCGGGATAGACTCACTCGGCAGGGTGTGAGCGGGTACAAGACAGAGCCGCAGGGGGGAAGTAACGGCGCGAGCGGCAAGTCGAGCAGGTTCGATCTACCCCGGATCTATGTCGCAGGCCTGATCGGAATCATTTTGATCGTCATCTTGGCCTTGGACTCGCTCGGCGATAGTGACCATTCCGCAGCACGAGCCCCCGGGGTGACCGGGGACGCGGTGAGCCTCACGGAATACGACCTTCTCTCCCGCGCCGGCACGATCGAACCAAGCGCGTACTGGATCGGACGGCGGCCAGGAACCGATCACTTCGAACTCGAAATCGACCCGGACGGCAACGTCTACGTTCGTTACTTGGCTGGCCAGGCCGCGGCCGGCGGCAGTCCGTCCGATTCCCTGACGGTCGCCACCTACCCGTTGGCCGAAGCGCGGCAGCGCCTCGAAGGCGCAGCACAAGCCGACGGGGAAAAGCTCTTGCGGCGCGATGGCTTTGTGGTACTCGGCTCCAACGATTCCAACAGCGCATTCGTCGTCTTCGAAGATCGGCCGGAACTCCAGATCGAGATCTACTCCCCGCGGCAAGGCGAAGCCTGGAGGCTCGCCGGCTCCGGCGCACTGACCCCACTTCATTGGACGCCGCTCGCTTGACGGCGGAAATGAAGCCCACTGAGTCGATGCCCCGCCTGGTGGCGTCCGTCACCTGCATCGGGCTTGCGGTCGGGTCGATAGGTCCCTGGCAGATTTCGCTTTCCGGATCGCATTCCGGGATCGACGGCGGCGGGATCTACACGTTCCTCCTCGCTCTCATGGCGGCCCTGCTCCTGGTTCGCCGGACGCCCTGGCCAACGCTTGTGGTCATGCTCGGGTTCGTCTGCTCCGTCATCACGGTCGTCAACATCGTCGACATCGCCGGCTCCACCCGCGCGCCCGTGGGTATCCAGCCACCGTCCGTCGAAGTCGACTGGGGCCTCTGGCTCGCCGCCCTGTCTTCGCTGGCGCTGGCTGTGGCTGCCTACCTATTCGGAAAAGACGTCGCCGGTTCGCCTGATCGGCCCCCTCGTCCCCAGGGTGTCATCGAGAGGTGGATTCGCGCCAACCCGGCGATCTTCGGATTGGCCGTTCTGCTCGGTGTCGGCTTGTTCCTGCGCGTCTGGCTGACCCTCGCTTGGAGCCCGGCCTTTACCAACTACTCCGACAGTGGCATCTATTTCCAGGGCGCATTCGAATCGATCTGGTCTGATCCGATCAGGATGGTCGGCTACCCGATGTTCCTGCGGGCCATCGACGCCGTCGTTCCCCACCTGATCGCCGTCGTGGTCGTTCAGCACGTGATGGGACTGGTTGCGGCGGCGCTCCTGTTCTTTGCGGTCCGGCGCTGCGGCGGGCCTCGCTGGTTGGGATTGGCACCGGCCGCTGTCATCGCCGTCGGCGGGGACGAGCTCTTCTTCGAGCACGCGGCGCTGAGCGACACCCTGTTCATATTCCTCGTCGTCGCGACCCTCTACACGACCATCCGGGCCGCCGATGGCAACACCTGGTGGGCCGTCCCGGCCGGAATCTGCACTGGCCTGGCGGTGTGGGATCGGACGGTTGGCCTCGGGCTCGTGGCGATCGTCTCCGTATGGTTGGTGTTCAGCGCCGGCCGACCGTCCCGCCGCACGCTTGTGGCTGGTGTGGCCTCGCTGCTGGTCGCCCTCGCCATGATCGGCGTGTATGCCGGATGGCGCAGTGCGGCCGCGGACCTTCCAGGGACGCTCACGTCGAACAACGCCTGGAATCTCTATGGCCGCGTGGCGCCGTGGGCGGACTGCAACAAGTTCAAGCCTCCTCCGGGCACCGCAGGGATATGTGAGCAGACGCCGGCCTCGCAGCGCGGCTACCACGCGGGCGAGGAATACATCTACAGCTCGGAATCTCCGGCCCAGCGGCTGTATGGCCCCCCTTACCTCCTCTCAACCGATCCGCAGGCGATGGAACAACTGCAGGAATGGTCGGAGGCCGCCCTCCTCGGCCAGCCGCTCGACTACCTGAACGCCGTATGGCTGGATACGCGGCGGCTGTTCCGCCCAAACGCGCCCTCCTACGGCGCCCTCACCGCCGACGCATTCACGGCCTATTTGCTCTACGGGGTGGACGGGAGCGGTAAGAACGAATTCGTCGAATCCTGGCAATCCAATCTCTATCCCGACGATGCGGCGCCCCATCACGGCGATATCGGTTTCTTCAAGGTCTGGGAGGCGATCACTCGCGTGGTCAATTTCTGGATGGCGATCCTGCTGGGCCTCTGTCTCGTCGGTCCCTGGGTCCTTTCCGGTCGTGCCCGCGCAGGAATGATCCTGTTTGGCGTCACCGCTCTGATGCTCCTCTTCTTCCCGATCGTCTCCAAGGGCTACGACTATCGCTTTGTCGTGCCGGCTTTCGCACCGTTGGTTGCTGCCGGCGCCCTGGCTGCCTGGGGGCTGGCAGCCAGAATTGCCCAGACGATGCAGGTGCGGAAAGGAGGAGGGCGTCCGGCATCGGCGCCAACGGCGGATGAACTGACACCTTCCGCCGGTGCCGTCGAGGCTAATCCCCCGCCTCTGAGCTAGCGTGGGCCGGAATGAGTCCGGGCAATTTCATGGTCACCACGCCGATCTACTACGTCAACGCGGAGCCGCACCTCGGGCACGCGTACTCGACGATGGCGGCCGACGTGCTGGCCCGGCACATGCGCCAGCGCGGTGAGGACGTCTTCTTCCTCACCGGCACCGACGAGCACGGCGAGCCGGTGGCCAACGCGGCCGAGCGAGAGGGGATCTCGCCGCTGGAGCTGGCCGACCGCAACGCGGCCAAATTCCAGCAGCTGATGCCGATCATCGACGCCAGCAACGACTTCTTCATCCGCACCTCCGACCCGCGCCACGCCGAGCAGGTGGCGACGATCATGCAGCGGGTCTACGACAACGGCTGGGTCAGCAAGGGGGTCTACGAAGGCTGGTACTGCCCGCGCTGCGCCGACTTCAAAACCGAGCGCGAGCTGGGTCCGGGCAACACCTGCCCGATCCATGAGATCGCGCTCGAGAAAACGCGCGAGGAGAACTGGTTCTTCCGCCTCTCCGCCTTTCAGGAGCGGCTGGAAGCTCTATATGACGAGCGGCCCGACTTCGTCGTTCCTGACTTCCGCCGCAACGAGGCGGTGGCGTTCATCAAGCAGGGGTTGGAGGACGTCTCGCTCTCGCGGCCGAAGCTGAAGTGGGGGATGCCGCTGCCGTGGGACCCCGAGCAGCGGATGTACGTCTGGTTCGACGCCCTCCTCAACTACTACACGGCGCTCAAATTCGCCCGCGAGGGGGAGGATCTGAGCGAGCGTTTCTGGCCGGCCAGCCTGCACGTGATGGCCAAGGACATCCTCAAGTTCCACGCGGTGATCTGGCCGGCGCTGCTGTGGGCGGCTGACCTCGAGCCGCCGCGGCGGATGGTCATCCACGGCTTCCTCCTGATGGGGGAGAAAAAGATGTCGAAGTCACTCGGCAACGTGCTCGACCCGTTCGCGGTGATCGACCGCTTCGGCGCCGACGCGCTGCGCTTCTACCTCTTCCGCGAGGTCAGCTTCGGCGGCGATGGCTCGATCTCCACCGCCGGCTTCGAGGCGCGCTACGAGACCGAGCTGGCCAACGACTACGGCAACCTCGCGAGCCGGGTGCTGGCGATGGTCGAGCGCTACCGCGACGGCACCGTCCCGGTCGCCGCCGTCGATGTTGTCCTGGCCGAGGACTTCGAAGGCGTGGTGCCGAGGTTCTGCGACCTGCTCGACCGAGCCGAGCTGACCCAGGCGCTGGAGGAGGCCTGGAAACTGGTGCGCCGGCTCAACCGCTTCGTCGAGGAGACGCAGCCGTGGGTGCTGGCCAAGGACGAGGCCGACCCCGAGCGGCTCGACGAAGTCCTCTACAACCTGGTCGAGGGCCTGCGGGTGACGACGCTCCTGCTCGTCCCATACTTGCCGCAGTCGGTGGAGACGCTGCTGGCGGCGCTGGGCGAAGAGGGTCGCGACCTGGCCGAACTGGGCTCGCGCGCGGGCGGCCAAAAGGTCGAACGCGTGTCGCCGCTGTTTCCGAAGATCGACTGACCATCGGTGTGAGTTATGGGCGCTGGAGCGACCAAAACTCACAGTGATCGGTCAGGCCGGAGCCAGCACCTCGGGGCCGAGCTCGCTGAGGCTGGTGAGGCCGCAGAGGGCCATGGTCAGGTCGAGCTCGCCAAGGGTCATCCGCAGCACCGCTTCGACTCCGGCCTGGCCGTCCAGCGTCAGCCCCCAGACGTAGGGGCGGCCGAGGCAGACCGCGTCGGCGCCGAGGGCGAGGGCCTTAAGCACGTCGGTGCCGGTGCGGACGCCGCTGTCGAAGAGGATCGCGAGGTCGTCCCCGACGGCCTCGGCGATCGGGGGCAGGGCGTCGAGCGCGGCGATCGCGCCGTCGACCTGGCGGCCGCCGTGGTTGGAGACGACGATGCCGTCGAGGCCGCGCCGAACCGCCTCACGGGCGTCCTCGACGTGCTGGATCCCCTTGACCAGGATCGGCAGCGAGGTCATCTCCCGCAGCGCGGCGAGGTCGTCCCAGGTAAGTGAGGGGTTGCCGATGGCGCCGAGGAAATGACCGGTGGCGGCGCCCTGGTCTTCCTCCGGGGTCTTCTCCAGGCCTTCGCGGAAGACCGGGTCCTGGAAGTAGTTGCCGACGCCCATACCTTCGAGGAACGGCAGCCAGGCCTGCTGCAGGTCGCGTGGCTTCCAGCCGGGGATGAAGGTGTCGACGGTGACGACGATCGCGCCGTAGCCCGCGCGCTCGGCGCGCTCGACGAAGCTCCTGACGAGGGCGGGGTCGTTGGCCCAGTAGAGCTGAAACCAGCGAGGTGCCTCGGGGCCGCCCGCCGCGGCGATCTCCTCGAGGCTGAAGTGGGAGGCGGTGCTGGCGATCATCGGCGTGCCGACCGTAGCGGCGGCGCGGGCGCTGGCCAGCTCGCCGTCCTCATGCAGGACCTTCTGAACCCCAATCGGCGCCAGCATCAGCGGTGCCGGCATCCTCGTCCCCAGCAATTCAGTGGAGAGGTCGCGGTCAGCGACGTCGCGCAACATTCGCGGCACGATGCGGTGGCGGCGGAAGGCCTCGGCGTTGGCCCGGATCGTGTCCTCGCTGCCGGCGCCGGCGCCGACGTAGTTGGCGGCTCGCGGCTCCATCGCGGCGATCGCCTCCCGCTCCAGCGCTGCGACCGCGACCGGGACCGCCGGCGTCTCGCCGCTCAGCCCGCGCATGTAGATCTCGCGGTAGTAGTCGGCGGGGTCGGCCATGGCGAGAAAGGCTATTCGAGCGTCAGGCAGCTGACCGTCGCCGTGCCTGCGTGACGCCTGCGCGTTTGTTCTGCATATTTTGGGTACAGATATTTAGATCAAACGATTGGATCGCTTGCTTTGACCGGGGGGCGACGACAGTCTTGCCCGCGTGAGCTCGGCCACCCCTCGCACCTCGCTTGCTGCCGTCGCGACAACTGCCACGCTGATCCTCTCCCTGGCCCTAGCTGGCACTGCCTCCGCCGCAACTCCAGTCACCAAGGACGGCACGATCCACGCCTGCTACCGCGTCAAGGGCAAGCCCAAGGGCGCGATGCGGGTGGTCAAGAGCGGCAAGGCTCGCTGCCAAAGGGGGGAGCGCAAGCTCGCCTGGGTCGCTACCGGGGCGGTCGGTGCCGCTGGCGCCGCGGGCTCCGCCGGCGCCGCGGGTACGGACGGCGTCAACGGTGCGGCCGGGCAGGCGGGCGCGAAAAGCGTCCTCTCGACCTCTCAGTTGGAAGAAACGGTCGACCTCCTCACCGCCAGGGTGGTGAGCCTCGAAGGCGTGCTCAATGGCATCGGCAACGACGACCTGCTTGGCGTCCTCGACAAACTCGACGGGGTCACCAAAGCGCAGCTGCTCGAAGCGGTGGCGGCGGTGCCGGTGCTCAAATCGGTCTGCGGCCGGGTCTCGACGCTGATCACCCAGACGAACCTGCTCGGCAGCGGTGTCGACGGTCTGGTCTCGACCCTCACCGGTTCGCTCCTCGGGTCGATCTTCGGCAGCGTCGACTTGCCCGAGGCCCTCGACCCGTTCGCCTGCACCGGGATCTGAGCCCGCGCGGGCACTGACGCCGGAGCGGTGACCCGGCGCAGGTAGCCTGGCGCCGATGATCGATTCCCACACCCACCTCGTCCTCTGCGACGGGAACGAAGCCGACGTCGTCGCCGCGGCGCGCCAGGCGGGGGTGGGACGGATGCTCACCGTCGGCATGGACGCCGAGACCAATCCGGCGGCGATCGCCGCGGCCGAGCGCCATGACGAGGTCTTCGCCGCGATCGGCCGGCACCCCAACGAGGCGACCGGGTTCGACGACGACACGATTGCCGAAATCACCAGCCTCGGCGGCCACGAGAAGGTGCGGGCGATCGGCGAGACCGGCCTCGACTTCTACCGCGACTATGCCGGTCGCGAGGACCAGCGGCGCGCCTTCGCCGCCCAGATCGAGATCGCCCGCGAGCTCGACCTGCCGATCGTGATCCACGCCCGCGATCCCGACGGCGGCGAGGAGGCGACCGAGGAGATCTTCGCCACCCTCGACGCCAAGGCGGCCGGCCAGGCGGTGATCCTGCACTGCTTCTCAGCCCCGCAGCGGGTCGCCGCCGCGGCCGAGCGCGGCTGGTACTGCTCCTTCGCCGGCAACGTCACCTACCCCAGCGCCAAGGCTCTGCGCGAGGCAGCGGCAGAGGTCCCGGACGACCGGATCCTGGTCGAGACCGACGCCCCCTACCTGGCTCCGCAGGAGATGCGGGGGAAGCGCAACGAGCCGGCAAACGTCGTCGCCACCGCCCGCCTGGTGGCGCAGGTGCGGGGTGTCTCCTACGAACAGCTGGAGCGCACGGTCGAGGCCAACGCCCGAACGCTCTTCGGCTGGTAGGGCGACTGTGGTCCGGTTAGGCCAGAACTTCCTCGCCGACCCCAACCTGCTTGACGCGATCGTCCGCGACGCCCGGCTCGGCGCCGGCGAGGTCGTGCTCGAGGTGGGCGCGGGGGAAGGGGTGTTGACCGAGCGCCTCGCTGTGGTCGTCGGCCACCTCCACACGGTCGAGATCGACCGCGGGCTGGAGTCGGCGCTGGCGCCGCTCGCCGCGCTGCCCAACGTCAGCCTGCACTGGGGCGACGCGATGAAGCTCGACCTGGCCGGGTTCGAGCCGGCGCCGACGGCGATGGTGGCCAACCTTCCCTACTCGGTCGCGACGCCGCTGATCCTGCGCACGATCGAACAGCTGCCGTCGCTGGCGGCCTGGACCGTGATGGTCCAGCGCGAGATCGCCGACCGCCTGCGGGCCGCCCCCGGCAGCCGCACCTACGGCTCGCCGAGCGTGATCGCCCAGCTCGCCTGCGAGGTCGAGCTGGTGCGCAAGGTCGACCCCGCCGTCTTCAAGCCGCGACCGCGAGTCGACTCGGCGATCCTGCAGTTGCGCCGCACCGGTCCCGGCGCAGACCCCGCGACGCGGGCGCTGGTCCGCGCCGCCTTCGCCCACCGCCGCAAGTCGCTGGCCCGCTCGCTCGAGCATGGGCAGGCCGGCTCCCTGGCCCGCGCCCGCGCCGCCCTTTCCGAGCTAGGCCTGGCCGCGGACGCGCGGGCCGAGGCGCTCTCGCCAGAGCAGTTCGCCGCTCTGTCCGCGAAGCTCCAGACCGACGCCTGACCCTCGCCGCCACGATGCTGCTCCACGCCCCCGCCAAGCTCAACCTCTGCCTCTACCTCGGGCCTCGCCGCGAGGACGGGTTGCACGAGCTCTGCTCGCTGTTCGAGCCGCTGGCGCTCGCCGACCTGATCGAGGTCTCCGAGGCCGCCGGCGACGAAGTGATTTGCCCCGGGGTCGACGGCGAGAACCTCGCCAGCCAGGCGCTGGCGGCGCTGCGCGAGCGCGGCTGGGAGCACGCGCCGCTGCGGGTTGAGATCGAGAAGCGGGTGCCGGTGGCGGCGGGGCTCGGTGGCGGCAGCGGCGATGCGGCGGCGATCCTGCGCCTCGCCGCCGGCGCGGTCGGCGACCTGCAGGCGCTGGCCGCCGAACTTGGCGCCGATGTCCCCTCGCAGCTGCAACCGGCGCTGGCTCTGGTCCGCGGCGCCGGAGAGCGGGTTGAGTTGCTGCCCGAGCCAGCGCCGCACACGGCAGTGCTGCTGCCTGACGGCGGCGGCCTCGGCACGGCCGAAGTCTTCGCGGAGGCCGACCGGCTCGGCCTCGGCCGCGAGGCTGCCGAGCTCGACGCGCTCGCCGCCGAGCTGCGGCGCGTCGCCGGAGCCGGCGCTTCGCCGCTCGCCTACCCCGAGTTGCTCGTCAACGACCTCGAGCCGGCCGCGCGCTCGTTGCGCCCGGCGATCGGCGATGCGCTCGATGAGCTGCGCGAAGCCGGCGCCCCGGTGACCATGCTGAGCGGCTCCGGCCCGACCGCGGTCGGGCTCTTCCCCGACCTCGACGCCGCCTCCGCGGCGGCCGCGACGATCGACCGCGATGACGCGATCGTCTGCGCGGCGGGGGTGGCGCCATGAGGATGCCGGGCGAGGAGGGGGGCGGGAGCAACCGCAAACACCTGCTGATCGCGATCGCCGTCGCCGTTGTCGCGCTCTTCTACTACTTCGTCAGTCGCGAGCTCGGCAGCCTCGACCTGCAGAACCTGCTGGAAGAGATCTCCGAAGCGCTCGGCGCCTGGACCTACCTGCTGGTCGGTGTCTTCGCCTTCGCCGAGACCGGCGCCTTCGTCGGCCTGGTGGTCCCCGGCGAGACGACGATGCTGCTCGGCGGCGCCGTCGCCGGCCAGGGCGCGATCGACATCTACCTGCTGATCGCGATCGCCTGGTTCGCCGCCTGGCTCGGCGACACCACCAGCTTCTTCATCGGCCGCCGCCTCGGCCGCGGCTTTGTGATGAAACACGGCCCCCGGGTTGGGATCAGCAACGAGCGCTTCGAGAAAGTCGAGGACTACTTCTCGCGCCACGGCGGCAAGACGATCTTCATCGGCCGCTGGATCAGCCTCGTCCGCGCCCTCGCCCCCTTCATCGCCGGCAGTTCCGGAATGCGCTACCGCGCCTTCGTTCCCTACAGCATCCTCGGCACCGGGCTCTGGGCCAGCGCCCACATCCTGATCGGCTACTTCTTCTCCCGCAGCGTCGAGACCGGGGCCGAGTACGCCGGCAAAGGCGCCTTCCTGCTCGGGACTTTGATCGTCGTCGTCGGTGGCTCGACCTTCCTCTACCGCCACTTCCGCGTCGCCGCGAACCGCCGCGCCGCGGTGCGCTGGATGGAGGGGCACGCGGTGGCGCGCTGGCTCGTGGTGCTGGGCCGTCGCTACCAGCCGCAGTTGCGCTTTCTCTGGGCCCGCGTCACTCCCGGTGGCAGCTTCGGGCTCGAATTCACGACCTTGATGGCGACCCTCGCCGTCTCACTCTTCGTCCTCGTCGCCTACATCGTCGTGATCGGCAACGACCCGGGACCGACTCCCGGCGATGAAACCGCGATCGACGTGGTCGAAAGCCTCCAGGTCGGTTGGCTCACCAGCCTCTCCAAGGTCGTCACCTTCCTCGGTTCCGGCGTCTTCATCTGGAGTCTGACGGCGGTCTGCGCGGTGTTGCTGGCAGCTCGGCGTCGCTGGGCCGAGTTCGGCGTTCTCCTCGCCGGGATGACGCTGACCTCGGTCGGCTTCCACGAGATCAAGGACGCCGTCGACCGCCCGCGACCGAGCGACGGCCTGGTCGACACCTCCGGCTCCTCCTTCCCCAGCGGCCACGCAGCCCACTCGGTCCTCTACGTCTGGCTGGCGGTGACGATCGTAATGCGCCTGCGGCCGGGGATAACCCGCAAGGCCGCCGTCGTCTTCGCCGGGATCGCCCTGACCGCCCTGATTGGCCTTTCGCGGGTCTACCTGAACGTCCATTACCTCAGCGACGTCAGCGGCGGCTGGGCACTGGGAGCCGCCGCCTTCTCGCTCTGCGCGGTCGTCGGTCTGGTCATCTCCCAGTTGCGCCAGAATCCCAAGCAATGACGCTTTACGCGCTGGCCAAAATCGACCACCAGTACGTCCTCTTCGGCGTCGCCGGGCTGATCTGCCTTGTCGCCTTCGTGACCCTGATCCTTAGCCCCGCACTGAGCGCCCACGGTCGCATCTGGGAGAAGGCGGCCGCCGGGCTGCTCTCGGTCTTCGTGCTCGCCGCTCTGCTCGTGACCGGGGTGCTGATCGGGCTGGTGGTCGTCTACTACTACACCGACATCTCGAATTTCATCAACGGCAGCTAGGCGCCGAGCGGCGGTAGGCGTCACTCCGGCATTCCCTGCGCGCACCTGGCGGCGGCGGACGCTGCGCGGTGCGGCGTCCTCAGTCGGCCAAATAGCGCTGCTATTCGGCCTCCCTGCGTCCTTGCCCCGCTTGGTCCGGCGCTCGCCAGCCGCACACACGGAATTCCGGAGTGACGCCAGGCTGGGGATAATGGGTCGATGCCAGCAACCTCGGAGGGGGCTGAAATCCCTGCAAAAACCGGAGATCCAGGGCTGCTCGACGCGCTCTCGGAAGCGGTTGAGTCGGGCGCCGGCCTGCCAGCGGTGGCGCGCGCAGCGGCGCGCCTGCTCGACGCCAGCGTCGCCCTGATCGACCGCTCCAGCGCCGTCCTGGCGGTTGCCGGCGCCTCGCCGGACCAGGAGCAGAAGCTGCTCTCCGGGGGCGAGGGTGTGACCGCGGTCGAACTGCGGGTCGCGGACTCCGCCGTCGGCGAGCTGCGCTACCGGGCCAAGTCTCCTCCCGACCCGGCGATCGCCCGCATGGTGACGACGCTGCTGGCGCTGGAGCTGGAGCGCTCGCGCTCGCCGGAGTGGGAGAGCGAGGAGGTGGCAAGCGCCTTCGTCGCCGCCGTGCTCGCCCGCGAAGTGACCGACCGTGGCGACATCGTCGCCCGCGCTGCCGAGCTCGGTGCCGACCTCGACCGCGGGGCCGGCGTCGTCGTCCTGCGTGCCGCGCCCCGCGCCGCCCAGACGGGCGAGTGGCGCCAGCGGGTTCTTACCTTGGCGATGCGGGCGCTGCGGGCGCTGGCGCCGGGCTCGCTGGCGACGACCGAGGACGGCGAGGTCGCGGCCGAAATCGCCGTGATCGTCCCGGCCGAGGACGACGAGCGCCTGGCCCGCGCCGCCGCCGGGCTGACCCGTGAGCTCGACGACAGCCTCAGCGGCTTCCATCTGACGACCGGGCGCAGCCGCCGCTCCTCGGACCCGGTCGACCTCTACCGGGCCGGCAGCGAGGCGCGGCTGGCGGTCAACGTCGGCGAAGCCGAAGGCCACTCCCTGCTCGCCTTCGAGGACACCGGCGCCTACCGGCTGCTGTTGCCGGCGATGAGCGAGGACCCGGGGGAGCTCGAACGCTTCTACGCCGAGACGATCGAGCCGCTATCCAAATACGACGAGCAGTACGAGACCGAGCTGGTGGCGACGGTCGAGGCCTACCTCGACAACGACGGCAACGTCGCCGCCACCGCCAAACAGCTCTTCACCCACCGCCACACGGTCCGCTACCGGCTGGAGCGGGTGAAGGAGCTCTGCGGCCACGACGTCTCCGCCACCGAGGGCCGGGAGAAGCTCGGCCTCGGCCTCAAGGCGATGCGCGTGCTCGGCATCGCCTCCCCCCGTGGCCCGGCGCTGGAGCCCGGCGCCAAAGGCGGCAAAGTGCCGCGCGGTTCAGACGACTAGTCGGGCTAAGCTTTCTCCGGTACTGGGGAGTCGGCTAATGGTAGGCCACTGGCTTTTGGTGCCAGCCGTCCCGGTTCGAGTCCGGGCTCCCCAGCTCTTCCTCGCAAGCGTCCGCGGGGCCGCCTAGGGTGCGCCTATGGAGATTGGAGGGGCGTCTATGGATCCGGAAGTCCGCGCGGGCCTGGCCCGGAGCTGGAAGGCGCTGATGACCGTCGGCGTGCTGGCGATCTTCGTCGGCTGCGTCGCGATCGTGATCCCCGCCGCCTTCTCGGTCGGGACGGCGATCTTCATCGGCTGGATTCTCCTCATCGCCGGGGCCTTCCTGGTCGCCGGCGCCTTCTCGGCTCACTCGATCGGAACCCTGCTGCTGCGGCTGTTTTGGGCGGCGTTGACGGTGATCGTCGGCGCCTGGCTGATCTTTGAGCCGCACAACGGCACGCTCACCCTGACCCTGGTCCTCGGCCTCTACTTCCTCTTCATGGGCGTGACCCGGATTACCGTCGCCTTCATGGCCCGCGGTCAGCGAAACGCCGGCCTGGTTGGCCTCAGCGGCGTCGCCGGCCTGGTGATCGGCATCCTCATCCTCGCCAAGTTCCCTTCCTCGGCCGATTGGGCAATTGGCCTCCTGGTCGGCATCGACCTGATCTTCGCCGGCTGGACCCTCACTTCGGTAGCTCTGGTCGGCAAAGACTTGGCCCGTCGCGACTGACGCGACTGACGCGGCTGGGTCAAGCAGACCAAGGACGCAGGGAGCGAAGCGTGCTCTGCACGTGAGCGATCGAGGACGCTGGGATGCGCCGACCAAGTCGCGTCAGGCAATCTGCTGCTCAACGGCCTCTGGGAGAGGGGCACACGGCCCCTTTGCCTCTAGGATTCGGGAGTGAGTTCCCCCCTGGTTCTCGTCATGGCGGCGGGCGAGGGGACGCGAATGCGTTCCTCGACGCCGAAGATGCTGCATCCCGTTTGTGGGCGGGAGATGGTCGCGTGGCCGATTTTGGCTGCGCGCGAGGCAGGGGCGGGGCAGGTCGCCGTGATCGTTTCTCCGGGCCGGGACCTTTCCGCCGGCCTCCCTGAGGACGTCGAGACCATCGAGCAGCCGCAGGCGGACGGGACCGGTGGTGCGATCCGGGCGGCGCTGCCGCTGATCGAGGGCAGCGAGACCGTGCTCGTCCTCTCCGGAGACGTGCCGCTGATCTCGGCCGAGACGATCGCCAGCCTGCTCGAGGCCCACGCGGCCTCGCCGGCCGCGGCGACGATGCTGACGATCGAGCTCGATGACCCGGGCTCCTACGGTCGCGTCGTCCGCGCCGACTCGGGCGAGGTGGAGCGCGTCGTCGAGGCCAAAGCCGCCGGTGACGCGAGCGCCGCGGAACTAGCGATCTGCGAGATCAACGCTGGCACCTACGTCTTCGACGCAGCCCCGCTGGCGGCCGCGCTCGCCACCCTCTCCAACGACAACGCCCAGGGCGAGTACTACCTGCCCGACGTCTTCCCGGCCCTGCGCGAGGCGGGCCATACCGTCGCCGCCCACCTCGCCGATGACCTCGCGGTGACGATGGGGGTCAACGACCGCGCCGACCTGGCCGCGGTCGAGGCTGAGGCTCGCCGGCGCCTGCTCGAGGCCCACATGCTGGCCGGCGTCACCGTCGTCGACCCCAGTTCGACCTGGATCGACGCCGCGGTCGAGATCGAGGCCGACGCCCGCATCGAGCCCGGGACCACTCTGCGTGGCGAGACCAAGATCGGCGCCCACGCCGTCATCGGCCCGCTGACGACGCTGATCGACAGCTCCGTCGGCGTCGAGTCCACCGTCCTTCACTCCTACCTGGTCGAATGCGACGTCCGCGACGGCTGCTTGGTCGGCCCCTTCGCCTACCTCCGGCCCGGCGCCCTGCTCGAGGCCGGCGCCAAGGCCGGCACCTTCGTCGAGATCAAGAACTCGCACATCGGGGAGGGGTCGAAGATCCCGCACCTGGCCTATGTGGGCGACGCCGATGTGGGCGCGGGCAGCAACCTCGGCGCCGGCACGATTACCGCCAACTACGACGGATTCCGCAAGCACCGCACTGTGATCGGTCGCGACGTTCGGATCGGCGTTGACACGATGCTGATCGCACCGGTAGAAGTCGGCGACTCTGCCTACACTGGCGCTGGCGCGGTGGTCAAGGACGACGTCCCCGAGGGGGCGCTGACCGTGAGCGAGAACGCCCAGCGAAACATCGACGGATACGCAGCCCGCAAGGCCGCGAAGATGCGGGAGGAACAGGAGACGTGAGCACGATCGAGGAGCATCCGCAGGTGGCCAGCGCGATTCAGCACGACTACTCGAAGCGGATGATGGTCTTCGGTGGTCGCAGTTCGATGGACCTGGCGGGCAAAGTCGCCGGCAAGCTCGACCTCGACCTCGGCCAGGCGACGCTGACGACCTTCGCCAACGGCGAGGTCTACTGCCGCTACGAGGAGTCGATCCGCGGTGCCGACGTCTTCATCGTCCAGTCGACCTGCGCCAACGAGCAGAACGGGATGACGCCGAACGACTCGCTGATGGAGCTGCTGACGATGATCGACGCCGCCCAGGGCGCCTCCGCCCACCGGATCATCGCGGTCATGCCCTGGTACGGCTACGCCCGCCAGGACAAGAAGTCGGCTCCGCGTGAGCCGATCTCCGCCCGCATCGTCGCCAAGTGCCTGGAGGGGGTCGGCGTCGATCGCGTGCTGACCATGGATCTCCACGCCGGCCAGGTTCAGGGCTTCTTCCACGTCCCGGTCGACCACATGACCGCGATGCCGATGCTGACCCAGTGGTTCGTCGACCAGAAACTGACGGAGGAGCTGGTGATCGTCTCCCCCGACGCCGGTCGGGTAAAGACTGCGCGCAACTTCGCCCGCCGCATCGGCACCCACTGGGCGGTGATGGAGAAGGAGCGCCCGGCCCAGCAGGTGGCCGAGATCGGCTACGTGGTCGGTGACGTCAAGGGCAAGACCGCGGTTCTTGTCGACGACATGATCGACACCGCCGGCACCCTCTGCGCCGCTGCCGAGACGGTGCTCGACGAGGGTGCGGCGCGGGTGATCGCCTGTGCCACCCACGGCGTCTTCTCCGGCCCCGCCTACGAGCGGCTCGCCGACTCGGCGATCGAGCGGATCGTCGTCTCCGACACGCTGCCGCTGCGTCCCGGTGCGCCCGACAACATCACCGTGCTCTCCACGGCCGGAACGTTCGCCGACTCGATCCGGCGCATCTTCACCGACGATTCGGTATCCGAGATCTTCGCCGGCGAGAACCAGCTCTTCTAGCGCGACGCCCTGGCCACCGAGGCTTCCACCAAGTTGCGCCTGGTCGGCCACAAGGGTGCGGATTCGATCGCTCCCGGCAACACGCTGGAGAGCTTTCGTGCCGCGGTCGAGGCCGGAGTCGACACGATCGAGTTCGACGTGCTCTGGCTGCGCGACGCCCACCTGCCGCTGGAGCAGCGGGCGCCGCTGGTCGTTGCCCACGACTGGGGCGACGCCGAGCGCCGCACGCCGCTGACGCTGACCGAAGCGCTCGACGCTTTCCTCGAGCCGCCGCTGGACAAGGTCGAGATCGACCTCGACATCAAGCTCCCCGGTCGGGAGGAGGAGATCGTCGATGCGCTGCGGGAGCGGGGCCTGAGCCAGCGGGCGATGGTCTCGACGATGGAGCTCTACTCGCTCGGCCGCATTCTTGAGCTGGCTCCCGAGCTGCGGCGCGGCTGGACCTATCCCAAAGTGACCAAGGACTGGACCTCGAGGCGCTGGGCGAAAGTGCCGATGGCGGCGGCGCTGGTGGCGATGCGCTACCGGCTCCCTGGCCTCGCCGCGCAGCAACTGCCGAAACTGGAAGTGGAGGCGATGTGGGTCTACCACCCGCTTGTCAGCGCCCGCCTCGCTCGTATCTGCAAGCTGGCCGGCGTCGAGCTGATCGCCTGGACCGTCGACGACGAGAAGAGGATGCGGGCGCTGGTCGAGGCCGGCGTCACCGGCCTCTGCTCGAACGACCCGCGCCTGTTCGCGAAGTTGATCACTTAACGGGCTTATAGCCCCGGTAAGTGATCAACTAATCGGCGACGTCGCGGCGGCAGATCAACGCCGTGCCGATTGCGACCAGGCCGGCCGCCCAGGCGGTGAGGACGAAGCCGCCGGCCACCTGGCCGAGATTGCCGTCGCCTTCCGGGTTGCCGTGCAGGGAACCGATCGCCTGCGCCGGGAAGTAGTCGCCGATCGAGCCCGGCAGTAGTTCGGGCAGGGGCGAGAGGATGAAGAAGAAAGCGATTGCGGCGATGATCGCCCCGACCTGGTTGCGGACGATCTCACCGACCCCGAGGCCGAAGGCGCAGATCAGGCTGTAGGAGATCACCACTCCCGCGTAGATCTCGATCAGGTGCCGGGTCGTCGGCAGATCGCCTTCGCGGTCGGCGAAGAGCGGCAGGGCGAGGCCGCCGTTGACGACGACGTAGAGGAGGCCCGCGATCAGCCCGACGAGCAGCGCGATGCCAAGCTTGGCGAGCAGCGCCGGCCAGCGCTTCGGCGTCGCCAGGAAGGTCGAGCTCGCGGTGCCGTGGCGGAACTCGGTGGTGGCGATCAGCACTCCGAGCACCAGCATCATCACCAGCAGCAGGCCGGTGCCGGTTGCTACCTGGTCGATTTCACCGATCTCCTCCAGCGATGCCAGGCCGACGTAGAGGCCGGCGAAGAGCGCCTCGCCGAGCAGGGCGATGCCGAGCATGACCCAGGTGGTGCGCGTGGTCCAGAGCTTCAGCCACTCACTGTGCAAAAGATTCATGCCGCGTCGTCCTCCTCGCCCATCAGCTCGAAGAAGCGCTGCTCGAGGCTCTGCTGCTGGGGGGCGAGTTCGTGGATCGCAATCCCCCGCTTCAGGGCGAGCTCGCCGATCTTGGCGCCGTCGATTCCCCCGACCAGAATGGCTCCATCGCCATCGGCGGCGACCGAGCCCTGGAGCTCCCCGAGCGCCTCGCCGAGGCTGGAGATGTCCGAGGCACGCACCCGAATCTGGCTGCCGCCGCCGGCGGTGAACTCGGCCAGCGAGGTCTGGGCGACCAGCTTGCCGCCGCGGATCATCACCAGCTCGTCCGCAGTCTGGGCGACCTCGCTGAGCAGGTGGCTGGAGACGAGCACCGTGCGCCCTCCGGCCGCCTGCTCGCGCAGGAGGTCGCGCAGCCAGCGCATCCCCTGCGGGTCGAGGCCGTTGGCGGGCTCGTCGAGGATCAGGATTCGCGGCTCGCCCAGGAGCGCGGCGGCCAGCGCCAGACGCTGGCGCATGCCCAGCGAATACCCCTTGACGCGGCGGTCTCCGGCGCCGCTCAGCTCCACCATCTCCAGCACCTCCTCGACCCGCGAGCCGGGGATGCGGGCGGCTGCGGCCAGGGTGCGGAGGTGGTTGCGGCCGCTGCGGCCGGGGTGGAAGGCGGTGGCCTCGAGCGCGGCGCCGATCGTGTGCAGCGGCTCGCTCATCTCCAGCGGCGGCCTACCCTCGACCAGCGCCTCGCCGCGACTGGGCCGCAGCAGGCCGAGCAGGGCCCGCATCGTCGTCGTCTTGCCGGCCCCGTTGGGGCCGAGGAAGCCGGTGACCCGGCCCGCCTCGACCGCGAAGGAGAGATCATCGACGGCGACGGTCTTCCCGTAGCGCTTGGTTAGGCCGCGAACCTCGAGCTCCGGCACCTCAGACGGTGCCGGGGGTGGCGGTCGGCGGGGCGTTGCGGCCGTGCTTGACCTTGACCGCGGACTCCAGCTCCTCCTGGGTGAAGCCGCCGACGACCTCGCCGTCGAGCGCGTAGCGGTAGAGGGCGACGCCGAAGATGCCGCTGAGCGCCCGCGAGATCAGCATCGCGATCGCCAGCACCAGGGCTCCGATCACGACCAGCACCGCACCGAGGAACGAAGAAGTGGACCAGAGGACGACGCCGGCGACGATCAGGAGCGCAGCCGGCAGCACGCCGAGCAGGAAGATGGCGGCGCCGATCGCGATGTTGCCGGTGATCTGCTGGCCCCAGCGCTCGCGGAACATCGAGGCCGAGCGCTTCAGCGTTTCGAACGGCCCGGTGCCCTCGATCGCGATCACCGGCACGGCCAGGAAGGTGACCAGCGACCAGGCCATGCCGACCAGGCGGGCCGCGATCGTGCCGGCGATGCCGCCCTGGTTTTCAAGCAGCCCCATGACCAGGCTGATCGCGGTCGAGACCGCGGCCCAGCCGCAGATCTGGCTGAAGCGGCTGCGGGCTACCGCGAGGCCGTCGGAGACGGTTGCCTCCTGGCCGCGGAAGATCATGTCGGCGGCGGCGGCGAGGCCGACGCTGAAGTAGAAGCCGACGACGCTGAGCACGTAGACGCCGATGATCAGCAGCGGGATCGCACCCGCGAGCGAGTCCTGATCGAAGAGGTAGAGGCCGGGGCCGAGGGTGATGATCGCCAGCAGCGTCGTCGCAACCGCGCCGTAGATCGGGAACCGGATCAACTCCCGGTGCCCGTTCAGCACTCCCCAGCTTTTCTTCGTCAGCGCCCAGCCGCGTCGGATCCTCTTCATCGTCCCCTCCTCTTGTGGTTGACCTGCCCGCTCAACTGATCTCGGCCAGACCCGGCGTCCTCTTGACTCCTCTTTCCTCGAAGTACTCCCATTCCTGCTGGCCGAGCTCGGTTACAGGCGGGTCAGCGTAAACCCACTCGCGGAAGATCCGGTGCCAGTTGCGCTTCGCCCGCAGCTGCCCGAGCACGGCGACGACGCCGATTTCCATCCGCCGTCCCATCAGCTCCTCGGCCGGGATCGACTCGCGGCGCATCAGGTCGAAGTACTCCGAGCGCGGGTCGTTGGTCGACTCGATGATCTTCATCACCCGGCGCGGGGTGATTTCGATCTCGCGGTCCTCGATGTACCAGCCGCCGACCGCGCCCATGTGCTCCATCAGCCGCTCGGCGTCGAGCTTCGACGGCTTCTTGACGAAGCCGAGGTCGTGCAGGGCCTGGCGGAAGGCCTCGGGATCGTCGCGCGAGGCGGCGTCGAAGGCGCGCTGCTCGAGCTGGATCTGCTCGCGGTCGAGCTTCTTGGTCATCCCGAAGTCGAGGAAAGCGACCCGTTCGTCCTCCATCAGGATGTAGTTGCCAGGGTGGGGGTCGGCGTTGAAGTGCTGCAGGTTGAACATCGAGCCGATGCTGCCGCGGAAGACGATCTCGCCGAAGCGGCTGCGCTGCTCGTGCGGCAGCTGCTTGATCTGCTCGAACTGCATCCCCTCGACCAGCTCGGTGACGAGGACGCGGCGGCGTGAGAGCCGGGTGACGACTTCCGGCACGTAGATGAACGGGTGGTCTCGGTAGGCGCGGGCGAAGGAGCGCTGGTTCTGTGCCTCGTACTCGTAGTCGAGCTCCTCCATCACCCGCTCGCGGATCTCGGCGGCGATCGCCTTGGCGTCGAGGCCGGGGGCGAGGGCGCGGGCGAGGCGGACGATCGTGCCGGCGTTGCGGAGGTCGGCGTCGAGCGCCTCGGCGATGCCCGGGTACTGGATCTTCACCGCGACCTGGCGGCCGTCGAGCAGCTCCGCCCGGTGCACCTGGCCGATCGAGGCGGCGGCGAAGGCCTCGGTCTCGATATCGGCGAAGAGCTCTGACAGCGGTTCGCCGTCGTATTCGGCGTCGAGCACCTTGACGACCTTCTCCCAGGGCATCGCCGGCGCGTCGGTGCGCAGTTTCGCCAGCTGCTCCTGGTAAATCTCGCGGTACTCCTCGGGGATGAACTCGGTGTCGATGAAGGAGGCGAACTGCCCGAGCTTCATCGCCGCGCCCTTCATCTGGCCGAGGGCGCCGACCATCTTCATCGCGGTCTCGAGGTGGCGCTGCTCCAGCGCCTCTTTGCCGCCCTCCTCGGAGCGGCCGACGTTGGCGGCTTTGGTGCCCGCATATCGGGCTCCTTGAACGCCGACGATCGAGCCGAGCTTTGCCGAGCGCCGGACTCGTCCCTTGGGAATCTTCGCGTCGTCAGCCACGCGAGAAGGTTGCCACAGGGTGCCCATTGGCGCCGGTTCTCTATTCTCTCCGGTCCGATGGCCAGCTCACGCTCAACCCTGAAGGTCGCTCCCCGCGCGGACTTCGGCTCGCGAACCTCCCGCCGCCTGCGGCGCGAGGGGCTCGTACCCGGTGTCGTCTACTCCGGCGGTTCGGAGGCGAAGGCGTTCCAGGTCGCCGAACGCGAGGTGCGGACGATCATCGGTGAGGGCGCGGCGCTCTTCGACCTCGAGATCGACGGCGGCAAAGCCGTCCCGGTGGTGGTCAAGGAGCAGCAGCTGCATCCCGTCCGCGGCAGCCTCCAGCACATCGACCTGCAAGAGGTGAGGCTGGACGAGGCGATCCAGGCCGAGGTCGCGATCGAGCTCGAGGGAGCCGATACCGCTCCCGGCGTCAAAGGCGGCGGCGTGCTCGAGCATGTCACCCGCGAGATCACGGTCGAAGCGCTGCCAACCGACATTCCCGACGGTCTCATCGCCGACGTCTCGGCGATGGAGATCAACGACACGCTTCAGCTTTCCGCCATCACCGCGCCGGAGGGCGTCACCTTTGTCGCCGATGACCTCGATGAGGTCACGATCGTCACCCTCTCGCCGCCGCGCGTCGAGGAAGAGCCCGAGCCCGAGGTCGAGGAGGAGACCGAGATCGTCGGCGAGGGCGAGGCCGAGGGCGACGACGGCGATTCGGGCGATTCGGGCGACTCCGAGGGCGAGTAGCTCCTGTCGCTGTTCCGCCGCCGTCAGGGAGAGAGCGGCGAGGGGGGCGACCGCATCCTTATCGTCGGGCTGGGCAACCCTGAGTCCGAGTACGCCGGCACCCGCCACAACGTCGGCTTCGCGATTGCCGCCGAGCTGGCCCAGCGCTGGGACCTGCCGCGGCCGCGCAAGAAGTTCAATGGCCTGATCGCCGAAGGCAGGGCCGGTGCGGGTGGCCCCCGGGTGGCGCTGCTGCAACCGCTCACCTACATGAACGAATCCGGCAACTCGGCCGGGCCGGCGCGCGGCTCGCTGAAGGTGCCACTCGACCGCGTGATCGCCCTGCACGACGAGATCGACCTTCCGTTCGGGCGGATCGAGGCCCGCCTTGGCGGTGGTCTCGCCGGCCACAACGGCCTCAAGAGCCTCAAACGCGGCTTCGGCGACGCCGAGTTCTGGCGAGTTCGGGTGGGGGTCGGACGGCCGGAATCAACCGACCCGGAGATCGTCTCCTCTTACGTACTGGGTCGCTTCAGCGAGCCAAAGGCGGAGGTCGAGGCGCTGGTCGGGAGCGCCGCCGAGGAGACCGAGCGGTTGGTGGAACGGCTAGGTTCCGAGGCATGAGCGAGATCAACGGAAGCGGCGAGCCGAATGCGCTGACGAGCTACGCGGTCGACGAGAACGGGGTGGCGCTGCTGCGGCTCGAACGCGCCAAGGCCCGCAACGCGATCAACACGCAGATGCTGACCGAGCTGCTGGAGCACCTGGCGGTGGCGCGCGGCGACGAGGCGGTGCGTGTGCTGGTGATCAGCTCCGCCGACCACCTCGGCCTCTCGGCCGGCGCCGACGTTCGCGAGGAGCTGGATGAGGAGGGCAAGGTTCGCCGCATGCAGCTCTTCGCCGACCTCTACGACGAGATCGTCGCCTTCCCCAAGCCTTCGATCGCCGCCTGCCATGGCGACGTAGTTGGCGGCGGCGCCGAGATCGCGGTCGCCTGCGACATGCGGGTCGGCGGCGCCAACCTGCGGATGCGGTTCCCGGGCGCGGCGCTGGGCGTCCCGGTCGGCCCCGCCCGCCTGGTCACCCTCTGCGGCCTCGGCGCCGCCAAGTACCTGCTCTTCTCTTCCCGCACCGTCGGCGCCGATGAGGCGCTGCGACTGGGCCTCGTCAACCGCGTCGCCCCCGCCGCCGCGACCGAGGAATCGGCGATCGAACTTGCGATTGCCGTCGCCGCCCACCCGCCCGAGGCGGTCGCGCAGCTGAAGCAGATGCTGCACGGGTGGGACGACGTCGTCGGCCGCTCCAAGATCGAGGGCGTCGGCCAGGTCGAGTGGGCCCGGACCGGGCCCGGGTTGCCGCAGCCGGACTAACGGTTGAGCTTTCCTGCTGGGTCGCCGCTGCGGCCAGTAGGGTCGCCCGCGTCCGTCCACCGTTTGCTGCCTGGAGGCTCGCTTGAAAGCCGTCATCTCAGTCCTGATCGCTGCCGCTTGCCTGCTCGTCGCGCCCGGTGTGGTGTCCGCGGCTACCTACGAAGTCAACAGCACCGGCGACGCGCCCGACAACGGTGCTCCGAACGGCATCTGCGAAACGGCGACGCCGGGTGAGTGCACGCTGCGGGCGGCGATCACGGAGTCGAACAGCTCGGCCGGCCTCAAAGACGCGATTACCTTCTCCGCCGCTTTCAACGGCCAGCTCGCCGACACGATCGGGACCGGCGCCGGCTTCCCGGCGATCACCGAACCGGTGACGATCGACGGCGACGGCGCCGGCCAGTGCGCCACGGCGACGACCGGGTCCATCCCTGGGCCCTGCGTCGGCGTCGAAGGGGCCAGCGGTCTCGCCGTCGACAGCGCCGCTGGCACCGTCATCGAAGGCCTCTCGATCACCAACGCCGGGACCGCGATCAACGTCATCGACGACTCCGGGAACTTCATCGCTCGCAACAACTGGATCGGCGTCAAACTCGACGGCAACGCCGGCTCCAACACGGCCGGGATCTTCATTGACCCCGGATCGAACAACGGCCAGATCGGCGGCACTGCAGCCGCGGCGAGGAACGTCTTCGCTAACACCACCGGCGACGCGCTGCAGATCCTGGGGGCGGACGAAACGTGGGTTGCCGGCAACTACTTCGGCGTCGGGCCCGACGGCATCACGGCTGCGGTCAACGGGGAGAACATCGAGATTGGCTCGCAACTGGCGGGCGGTTTCCTGGCTGAGAAGAACCTGATCGGGGTCAAAGGCCCATTCGCCGGCGCCCCGACGCCGCAATGCGACAACGGCTGCAACGTGATCGCCGGCGCGAGCCTCAGCGGCATCGATCTCCATGGTGACCCTGTGCAGGGTGAGTCACCGGCGGCGGAAACCCACGTCGCCGGCAACTTCATCGGGCTCGCAGCGAATGGCACTACGGTCGTGCCGAACGCCCCGACCGGATTCCTGGGGGCGGCCGGAGTCAAGGTCGGCGCCGCGGCGAAAACCGTGATCGGCGGGACTGAGGACGAAGGCAACGAAGCCAACTTCTTCGCCGGCGGGATCTTCGCCATCTACCAGGAAAATTCCAACGCCCTACAGGTGCTCGGCAACGAGATCGGCTTCAACCCGAGCGGCGCGCATGTCGCCTCGCCTGAGGTCGGCATGATCATCATCTGCAACACCACCACCGAAGCGGCGACGATCGAAGACAACGCGATCAGGATGGACGCCGGCGGGCTTGCAATCGAACACGGCTTCCTCGGCGCCACGATCACCGGCAACTTCATCGAAGGAGGGCAGACGGGGATCCTGTCCAAGGGAACCGGTTCCCCCGGCAACCTGATTGCAGAAAACGTGTTCGAAGAGGTCGGCGGCAACGCGATCCTGATCAAGAGCGACCTCAACCTGGTGGTCGACAACGAAATCCTCGGATCGGGCGGCGCCGGGATCAGGATCCAGGACACCGGACCGCCGTTTGCATCGCCGACCACCGAAAACCAGATCGGCGGCGACACCGAAGCTTCCGAAAACACGATCTCCGGCAGTGGCGGCGACGCGGTGGAAATCGTCGACTTTGAAGGAACCCAGAACGAAGTCGCCCGCAACAACGGCACCGGCAACGGTGGGCTTTTCATCGACTTGGCTGCCACCAACCCCGGCACCGAACCGCTCGGCCCCAACGGTGGCGTCAAACCGCCGGTCATCTCCACTGCCTCGCAAACCGAGGCCAGCGGCACTGCCGAGCCTGAAGCGACCGTTCGCGTCTTCCGCAAGGCGAGCGCCGAAGCGGGCGAGATCCAGTCCTTCCTCGAAGAAGCGGTGGCCGACGACTCGGGCGAGTGGAAAGTGACTTACCCCTCTATTCCTGGCGACACGATCGTCGCCGCCACGCAGACCAACGTCGAGGGCGGCACCTCGGAGCTGGAGACGGCCAAAGTGCCGCCCCCTGAATCGACCATCGTTTGTTCTGTCACTCCTGCTGACCCGACGTGTCTGGTGCCGGAGCGGCCCGAGCTCCCGCCGGTGGCGCCGTGCCCGCCAATGATCGGTGGGGACTGCGGTCCTCCCATGTCGCCAGAGACCACGATCACCAAAGGCCCGAAGGCGCAATCGACCAAGACCACGGCGAAGTTCAAGTTCAAATCCTCGGTCGGCGGTTCGACCTTCGAATGCAGGCTGGACAAGAAGCAGTTCAAGAGCTGCAAATCGCCGAAGACCTACAAAAAACTGAAGCCCGGCAAGCACGTCTTCAAGGTGCGCGCCGTGGGTCCGACCGGGCTCGTCGACTCGACGCCGGCCAAGCGCAAGTTCACGGTCCTCGATAGCTCGTCCTAGCTAGAAGTAGCCACTAGCCGGCCCAGCTGCTGGTGTCGAGCGACGCGCCGCGGTCAAACCGTTGTGGGTGTTCGAGGACGTGCGCGGCGACGTCGGCGCAGGGCGCGACCCAGACCTCATCCTCGGCGGCGACCGCAGCGACGCGGTCGAGCAGCGCCGCCAGGTTGGCGTCGCCGAGCCAGCCGAGCATGAACGGGTGCAGGACGATCGTCAGGTAGTCGCCGGCACCCAGCTGCTCGACCCCCGCTTCGAGCGAGGCGACGAAGGCGGCGGGATCGACCGGCTTGGCCGAGCCGGTCATCTGCTCGCGGGCATGCGCAAGGGGCGGCAGCACGCAGCTGGCGTCGAGGTGGCGCCACTGGAACGGCAGCAGCGCGATGCCGTCGTTCGCGCCCGCACCGGCACCAGCCGGCGAGCAATAGCGCAGGCCGGCCTGCCGGAGGACGTCGAGCCCACCGGCGCCGAGCTGGCCACCGGGCGGGCGCAGCCCGACTGGCTTGAGCCCGAGGTGCTCGAAGGCGGCGAGGCAGCGGGCCAGGTTCTCGGCCTGTTCAGCAGGCGAGAGCTCGCCCCACTGCTCGTGGCGCCAGGCGTGTAGAGCGAGCTCGTGACCGCGGGCGGCGATTTCGTCCAGCAGCTCTGGGTAGATCTCGGCGTTGATCCCCTCGAGGAAGAAGGTGGCGGCGAGCTCCCGCTCCGCGAGTCGCTCGAGCAGCGCTGGCAGCACCTCGGTCGCGGTGAAGTGGCCGCCCAGCGGTGCGCCCGGCTCGGTCGCGCCTAGCTCGAGCTCCGCTGCCTCGCCGAGGTTGTCGAAGCTGAGGCTGAACGCGGCCCGGGCCGCGTCCGGCCAGGGCGAGGCGTCGCTCACGGTTCCCGCAGCGCCGGGCTCCAGCGCTCCGGCTCGAGCTGCGCCTGCTCCCGCGCCCAGCGGAAGTGGTGCTCGGCCGAGGCGAGCAGGATCGGGAAGTTGAGCAGGCCGAGGACGGCGAAGCGCCTCGCGCCCGGCCGGTTCGCGGCGGGCAGGCTGAGCGCGCTGCACAGCAGCCAGAACCAGAGCACTGCGTTGTAGGCGGGCAACTGGTCCTCGCTCAGCCCCTCGGCTTCATCGAGCATCGGCAGGCCTCCGTGCAGCGACCACGGCCAGGCCTTGAAGTGGACGGCTACGCCGGCGACGCCAATCCCGGCGCTGAAGGCGGTGAGGCGGCGGGCGTTCTCCCCGTTGCGGGCCGCTGCCGCGAACATCAGCGGGAAGTAGGCCGACCAGAGGGCGACGGCGCCGCGGCGGCCGAGAAAGGGCTCGAAGACCAGGCCGACCCCGGCGCGGGTCTCGAAGGCGTTGTGGGCGAGCAGGCCCAGGGCCGAGCCGGCGGCGAGCAGTCTCCTCACCGCCGCTCTCCGATCCGGTTCCTCAGCGTCCCGATCCGCTCGATCTCGAGCTCGACGGTCTGGCCGGGCTGGATCCAGCGGTCGAGCTCGAGGCCGCAGCAGCCGGGCATCGTCCCGGTCGAGACGATGTCGCCCGCCTCCAGTCGCTCGCCGGCCGAGGCGTGGGCCAGCATCGCGCCGACGTCGTGCGCGGCCCCCGCCGTCGTTCCCTCGCACCAGACCTCGCCGTCGACCCGCACGGTCCCGGTCGCCGCCTGCCAGTCCGGCATCTCCTCGGCGCTGAGCACGTCGCAGCCGATCGAGTTGGCGAAGGTCTTCGACTTCACGGCCGGGCCGAAGACGCCGTGGCGGGCCTCCTCTGCCTGCACGTCGCGGGCGCTCCAGTCGTTGAGCACGAACCAGCCGCCGATCGCCGCGCGCGCCTGCTCTGGGGTTGCGTCAGCGAGGGGCGCGGCGAGCACGAAGGCGAGCTCGAGCTCGAAGTCGAGGTAGCGAGTATGCGAGGGCCACGGCATCTCCTCGCCGTCGGCGAGCATCGCCGTGTGGTTGCCGATGTAGAAGGCGGGCGTCTCGTAGAAGCTGGCTTTCGGCTTGAAGGGCGGGAAGGTGCGGCGCGTGACTCGCTCGTAGCCGCTCGCCAAGCGCTGCACGGGCGCTGGGAAGAAGCGCTTGACCAGATTTCGCGCCGAGCCGGTGTAGTGCGAGTCCCAGAGACTGAAGGCGCGCATCGAGCGGGGGGTAAAAGGCAAGCTGGCCGTGGCTGGGTCGGCAGCCACGCTCTCCTCGCCGGCAACCGCCTCGAGCAGAGTCACGACCTGCCCCCGGGTCTCTTCACCGCCACCGAGGAGCGCCAGCACGTCGCCCTGGGCGGCCTGGCTGAGGCCAGTGTCCGAGCCGGACTCAGCCCGCTCAGCAGCGCGGGCCAGCGAGACCCAGCGCCCGCGCTCGGGGTCCGCGACGATCACTCCCTCTGGCGTGCTCCTCAGCTTCATCGGCGTGCCACCGGCATCGCAGTGTATGGGCGCCGGTCGCGGCCGCCTAGAATCGGTGGCGTTGCGCCGGATCCCCGGATCTGGGCGTTTTTGCTGCCATGAGCCTCCGACCCCTGATCGAGATCGCTGCTGAGAACGAGCGTGTGCACGCGCTCGTCGCTCGCGTGCGCGCGGCCGCGGATGGGGGGGAGGCGACGACGGTGCGGGCCTCGACGATGCTGCGGCCGCTGCTGCTGGCGGCGCTGCTCGAGGACGACCGCGGCCTGGCCGGCCGCCCGGCGCTGCTGGTCAGCGCCGACGACCGCTCCGCCCGTGACCTCGCCGCCGACCTGCGCGCCTACCTGGCGCCCCGCCGAGTCCGCTTCTACCCCTCGCGCGGGACCGGCTACGCCTCGCACGTGACCCCGCCTGCGCACCTGGTCGGATTGCGGATCGACGCCCTCGACGCGCTCGGCTCGGAAGCCGACGCGGTCGTCGTCGCCAGCGCCACGGCGCTCGCCGAGGCGGTCCCGGACGCCTCGCTGCGCCCCGCCGGCTTCGCCATCGCCAAGGGCGAGGAGATCGAGCTGGGAGCGGTCGCCGACGACCTCGTCGCGGCCGGCTACGAACGGGTCGAGCAGGTCGAGGAGCGCGGTCAGTTCGCGGTCCGCGGCGGCATCCTCGACGTCTACCCGGCGACCGAGGAGCGCGCGGTGCGGATCGAGCTGTTCGGCGACGAGGTCGAGTCGATGCGCTGGTTCTCGACCTTCACCCAGCGCTCGCTCGGTGAGGCCGAGCGGGTCGAGCTGGCGCCGGCGGCCGAGCTCGACGCCGAGCACCGCGAGCTGGCCGAGCTGGCGGCGATGGAAGCAGTCGAGGAGGGCGAGCAGCTCTCCAACCTGGCCGAGCTGCTGCCGCTGGAGCATTTCCGCGCCCCGCTCGACCTGATCCCCGAGGCAGCCGCTGTCGTGCTCGCGGGCTCGGAGGAGATCGAGCCCGCCCTGCGCGATCTCTGGGAGGACGCGACCGCGGCGATGCACGCCGATGACGCCCAGCACCTCTACGTCGACGTCGCCGCGCCCTTGGCCCAGCGCGCGGCGCTCTCCCTGACCGGCGCCGGCGAGGAGGACGAGGACGCCTTCTGCGCCGCCCGCGCCGAGTCGCCCGCCCGCAGCGTCAAGGAGGCCGAGGGCGAGCTGGAGAAACTGGTTCGCTCCGGCTACCGCGCGGTCGTCGCCTTCGATAGCCGCGGGGAGGCCGAGCGCGCCCGCTACGGGCTTGACCGGATCGACGCCCGCCTGCTCGAAGGCGGCCGGCTCTCACCCGATCCCGGGCTCTCCTTCGCCGAGGCGCGCCTGCGCGAGGGGTTCGTCAGCCCGGAGCTGAAACTCGCCGTCTATCCCTTCCGCCGCCTCGTCCACCGCCGCCGTGCGGAGGAGCCCGCACCGGGAACCGGCCGCGGTCGCCTCGCCTTCAGCGAACTGCGGGTCGGCGACTACGTCGTCCACGAGGACCACGGCGTCGCCCGCTTCGCCGGCTTCGAGACGCGCGAGGTCGGCGGCGTCACCCGCGACTACCTCTACCTCGAATACAAAGGCGAGGACCGGGTCTACGTCCCCACCGACCAGCTGGCGAAGCTGAGCCGCTACGTCGGGGCCGGCGGCGAACCGTCGCTCTCGGCGCTGGGCGGCAAACGCTGGCAGAACATGAAGGCGCGGGCACGCAAAGCCGCCGGCGCCCTCGCCGGCGAACTGCTCAACCTCTACGCCGAGCGCCGCTTCCGCAAAGGCCACGCCTTCTCTCCCGACGGCGAGTGGCAGATCGCGATGGAGCAGGCCTTCCCCTACCGCGAGACCGCCGATCAGCTGGAGGCGATCGAGGCGGTCAAGGGTGACATGGAATCGGAGCGGCCGATGGACCGGCTGATCTGCGGCGACGTCGGCTTCGGCAAGACCGAGGTCGCGCTGCGCGCCGCCGTCAAGGCCGCCGCCGACGGCCTGCAGGTGATCCTCCTGGCGCCGACGACGATCCTCGCCCAGCAGCATTTCGGCACTTTCCGCGAGCGCCTCGCCGACCTGCCGTTCCGGGTCGAGGGCGTCTCCCGCCTGCGCCCCTCGGCCGAGGTGAAAGCGGTGCTGAAAGATTTCGAGGCCGGCAAGGTCGACATCCTGATCGGCACCCACCGGCTGCTCTCGCGCGACGTCCGCGCCAAGCAGCTGGGCCTGGTCGTGGTCGACGAGGAGCAGCGCTTCGGGGTCAAGCAGAAGGAGCTGCTGCGGCAGCTGAAACTGAAAGTCGACGTGCTGGCGCTCTCGGCGACGCCGATCCCGCGCACCCTGCAGATGAGCCTGGCGGGCCTGCGCGACATCTCGGTGATCGAGACGCCGCCGGAGGGTCGCCGCCCGGTCCGCACCTACGTCGGGCCCTACGACGAGGACCTGGTCAAAAAGGCGATTCACCGCGAGGTCGAGCGCAAGGGGCAGGCCTTCGTCCTGCACAACCGGATCGACTCGCTGCCGGAGGTGACCGAGCGCCTGCGCGCCCTCGTCCCCGGTGCCCGCTTCTCCGAAGCCCACGGGCAGATGGACGAGCACGCCCTGGAGGAGACGATGCTGGGCTTCCTGCGCGGCGACGCCGACTGCCTGGTGACGACGACGATCATCGAGTCCGGCCTCGACATCCCCACCGCCAACACGCTGATCGTCGAGCGGGCCGACCAGCTCGGCCTCTCCCAGGCCTACCAAATCCGCGGCCGTGTCGGCCGTTCGCGCGAGCGCGCTTTCGCCTACCTGCTCTACCCCTCGGCGGAGGCGCTGACCGAGGAGGCGGCAGCCCGGCTCTCGACCCTGGCCGACCACACCGAGCTCGGCTCCGGTTTCCGGATCGCGATGCGCGACCTCGACATCCGCGGCGCCGGCAATCTGCTCGGCGACGAGCAGTCCGGCCACGTTGCGGCGGTCGGCTTTGAGCTCTACATGCAGATGATCGACGAGGCCGTGGCCGAGGCGGGAGGAGAGGAGGACGGCGAGCGCGAGGAGGTGCCGGAGCCGGTCCGCCTCGACGTCCCGGTCGACGCCTACCTGCCGGCGACCTTCGTCCCCTTCGAGGCCGCCAAGATCGACGTCCACCGGCGCATCGTCGCTGCCCGTGAGCCGGGCCAGCTGCGGGCGATCCGCGACGAGCTCAGCGACCGCTTCGGGCCAGTGCCGCAGCAGGCGGAGAACCTGCTGCGACTGCAGCAGGCGCGGATCGAGCTGGGTCTGGCCGGAGCGCGCAGCGTCGAGTTCCGCGGTGGTCGGCTCAGCGTCACCGGCGTCGAACTGGATTCCGAACAGGCGGGCGTCCTTGCCGAGCAGGTCGAGGGTGCGCTCTACGAATGGCGCGAGCAGACCGCCGCGGTGCGGGTTGCCGGCGATCCAGAAGAGCGCCTGGACGCGGTCTTGGCGATGGCCTCAGGCCTGCGTGAGGCGCAGCGTTCGGGCGAACCCGCAGCGGCCTGAGCACCGCGTTAAGGCCAGCGTTAAGCAATTTGACTATGCTGCCGGCTTCGTGGGAGCGAAATCGGGGCAGAGTGGGAAGTCGGCTGGCCGCCAGCGCCTTGCGCTGGTCATCTTTGGTGCGCTTTTCATCGTGCTCTTCGCCTGGATAGCCATCGCCGACGGGATCGGGCATCCGAGCGTTCCCGAGGGCGACGTCGCGATCATCGAGCAAGTTCCGGATGACGTCGGCACCGTCAGCGAAACCGAATTCAAACGGGCGCTGATCCAGCAGGCGGCTTCGGGCGGGCTGAAAAAACCGCCGAAACCGGGCGAGAAAAAATACGACGAACTCAAGACCGCGGCGCTGGGCGAACTTCTGGACACGATTTGGATCCAGGGTGAGGCGGAAGAACTCGGCATCTCGGTGACGCCGAAACAGATCGACGACGAATTGGCCCAGATCAAAGAACAGAACTTCAAAACCGAGGCCGAATACGCGAAATTCCTCAAAACGTCGCGCTTCACCCAAGAGGACGTTCTCGCTCGCGTGAAGCTGCAGCTGCTCAGCACGCAGATCCAGGAACAGGTTTCCAAAGAAGCCCCGCCCGCCTCGGAAAGCGAAATCTCGGACTACTACGACAGCGCCAAAGAGACGCAGTACACGAGTCCGGAGTCGCGCGATGTCCGCGTCATCGTCAACAAAGACAAAGCGAAAGCCGAAGAAGCGAAAGCGCAGCTCGAAAAAGACGACTCGGACAAAAGCTGGGAAAAAGTCGCCACCGAGTTCTCGGAAGACCCGACGACGAAAAGCAAAGGCGGCCTACAGCCTGCGCTGACCGAAGAACTCCTTGCCAGTCAGCAGGGGCTGAAAGAAGCGGTCTTCGGCAATCCCAGCGGAGTGATCACCGGCCCGACCGACATCGAAGGCAAATTCTTCGTGATCCAGGTCGAGAAATTGAACCCGACGAAAGTTCAGACGCTGAAAGAAGTCAGCGCTCAGATCAAAAGCCAGCTGACCCAGCAGGTCGCGCAGGAAGTCTTCTCTGAATTCGTCAACGAATACCAGAGCAAATGGTCCTCACGGACGTTCTGCGCCGAGGACTTCCTGATCGAAAGGTGCTCGAACTTCGTCGGCACGGGCCATCCGGCTACGGCTCCGGCCGCCTGTTACGAAGCTGATCCCAAAGGCGGTCTGCCTGCCGACTGCCCGGCCCCGGTGACGTCGATCTCGCCGCAGCTGCCGGGCACGGCCACGATTCTCAAACCGCAGGGCGAACGGCTTCCGCAGCGACCGCGTCCTGAGGGCTTGAAAGAAGCGGCCGAAGAAGCTCTTGGCCTTCCCGAAGGCGCCACCCCGCCCGCCACCGGCGCTCCTCCCACCGGCGAATAAGCGAGTTTCGCGAGCCACGCCCGTGGCCGGTCGGGTGAATAGACTGGCGCGTCCGTGAGCGTCATCTCCTCCATTCACGCCCGCCAGATTCTCGATTCCCGCGGCAACCCGACGGTCGAGGTCGAAGTCATCCTCGAGTCCGGCGCGCGCGGTTTGGCAGCGGTTCCCTCGGGGGCATCGACCGGTGAGTTCGAGGCGGTCGAGCTGCGCGACGGCGGTGACGCCTGGGCCGGCAAGGGAGTCTCGCGAGCGGTGGCCAACGTCAATGGCGAGATCGCGGCGGCGCTGACGGGCGCTCGTGCGGCCGAGCAGGGCGCCCTCGACGCGACGATGATCGAGCTAGACGGGACGCCAAACAAGGGGCGGCTGGGAGCCAACGCGCTGCTGGGCGTCTCACTGGCCGCGGCGAAGGCGGCGGCAAGCGATTCCGGCCAGCCGCTTTACCGCTACCTGGCAGAGCTCTTCGGCGGCGGCGAGCCGAACCTGCTGCCGGTGCCGATGATGAATGTCCTCAACGGCGGCGCTCACGCCGACAACTCGGTGGACTTTCAAGAGTTCATGGTGGTTCCGGCCGGTGCCTCCAGTTTTTCCGAGTGCCTGCGAATTGGGACGGAGGTGTTCCACGCCCTGAAGAAGTCCCTCTCCTCACAGGGGCTCTCAACGGCCGGCGGCGACGAGGGCGGGTTCGCGCCTGACCTCGACTCGAACGAGGCGGCGCTGCAGGCGGTCCTGGCCGGCGTCGAGGCGGCTGGCTACGACCCGGGCTCCGACGTCTTCATCGCGCTTGATCCGGCCACCAGCGAGATCTTCGAGAACGGGGCCTACGTGCTCGAGCACGAGGGCCGCAGTCTGACCCCAGAGGAGATGGCCGGCTACTGGGAGGACGCTTGCGGGCGTTACCCGATCGTCTCGATCGAGGACGGGATGGATGAGGAGGATTGGGACGGCTGGAAACTGCTGACGGAGAAGATCGGCGACCGCGTGCAGCTGGTCGGCGATGACCTCTTCGTTACCAACCCGGTGCGTCTGCGGCGCGGCATCGAGCTCGGCGTCGGCAACTCGATCTTGGTCAAGGTCAACCAGATCGGCACCCTGACCGAGACTTTGGACGCGATTCGCATCGCTCGCGAGGCTGGCTATACGGCGGTGATCTCCCACCGCTCCGGTGAGACCGAGGACACGACGATCGCCGACCTCGCCGTCGCCACCAGCGCCGGCCAGATCAAGACCGGCGCTCCGTCGCGCTCAGACCGTGTCGCCAAGTACAACCGGCTGCTGCGAATTGAGGAGGAATTGGGCGCCTCAGCGGAATTCTCAGGTCTGCAGGCATTCGTCCAGCACCGTTCCTAAATGAAGGAATGCGGGGCCCGGCCGCAAAGGACCGGGCATGGCAGCACGCGCTCAGGCCCGTCGGACCGCGGCCAAGCCGCGCCGCCGCCCAGCGCGCCGGAAACCCGCTGCTCGCCGTGGCGCCAGCCGGGTCAACTGGGATCGCGTCGGGCGGATAGCTCTGACCGTCGTCCTCGCCGCGGTCGTCTACTCCTACTTCAACCCGGCGATCGACTTCGTCAAGACCTACACGGCCACCACTGCCGCCAAAGCGAAGCTGCACGAACTGCAGGAAGACAACACCAGGCTCCACAACCGAATCCAGTCGGCCGACGACCCGATCGTGATCGATCGGATGGCGCGCGGGCAGGGGATGGTCGCCGAAGGGGAGATTCCCGTCGTCGTCCGCGGTCTCGGCGGCTGATCCGACCCGCGGGAGCGCTTCATGCTTAGCCTTGGCTCCTACCTCTTAGGGGCCGCGCAGGTGGCGCTGGTGGTCCTCTCGCTGGGGTTCAGTGCGTATCGGGTGCGGCAGCGGTTGCTGCCGGAGTGGGAGGGGGCGCCGGCACGGCTAGTGGAGACCATCGTCGCCGTCGCATTTCTCATCTGGCTCTCCGAGATCCTCGGGACCTTCGGGCTGTTCTACGCAGGAGCCCTCGTGGGCGCGAGCGTCTTGGTTGCGGGGGCCAGCGCGCTCTGGCCGGCGGGTCCTGTCGGTGTGGTTTCCCCCACGGTGCTCGGACGCCGCTCCGCGGCGTCCTCCGCGCCGCGGGGGGCCCCCACCACACCGCCACCCCCCGGAGAGAGCGTTTGGGCGCTGCTGATCATGGTGGGCGTCATAGCCTTGGTATTCGGGCACTGGGCGCTTACGACGAAGCATGCGTTGGACCGAGGGATTTTCAACTTCGATTCGCTCTGGTACCACATGCCGTTTGCGGCGGAGATGGTGCAAAGCCATTCCGTGACCGGGATGCACTACGTCGACACTGTTTTCACCAACTGGTTTTATCCGCAGAATTCGGAGCTGCTCCACGCCGACGGGATGCTGCTCACGGGACGGGACACGCCTTCGCTGTTCCTGAACTACGGATGGCTGGCGGTGGCGTTCTTAGCTGCCTGGTGCATCGGGCGGCCTTATGGGCGCGGGTCGCTCTCTGTCGTCGCTGCCGCGATCTTGCTCGAGGCGCACGTGTTGGTCGTGCGAGAGCCCGGCGCGGCAAAGAACGACCTCATGGCGGCGGCGTTGCTCCTAGCCGCGATCGCGATCCTCGTCACCGCCTGGAACCTACGCCGCAGGGACGAAAACCCTGCCGATGGGCCGATAAGTTGCGCCAAGCGCAACTTAT
>DASSFS010000068.1:0-68553 GCA_035694165.1 Solirubrobacterales bacterium
GGTCGGCGGACGAGATGGAGTGTCCGGCGACCCCCACCCCCGGCCCGCCATCGCGGTCGTGGTATCCGACAGCTTCGGGCGCGCCTGGCGGCTGGGCCAGGCAGAGGTTGCGATTGGCTGCGCCGGGCTCTCTCCACTGGACGATTGGCGCGGGCGCTCCGATGCGAGCGGACGATTGCTGGAGGCGACCGAGATTGCGGTCGCCGATGAGGCGGCGGCGGCGGCCGATCTGGTCCGTGACAAGACCAGCGGCGTCCCTGCGGTCGTCGTCCGTGGCCTCGGCCGCCACGTCACGGCCGAGGACGGCCCCGGTGCGGTGGCCCTCCACCGATCCCGCGCCGAAGACCTCTTCCGCTAAGCGATCTGCAGCACCGCGGCGCCGTGCAGCTCGCCGCTGCGGATCGAGTCGATCGCGGCGTTGGCGTCGGCGAGCGGATGGACTTCGATCTCGGTTTCGATCGGGATCCGCGGCGCCAGGTCGATGAACTCGGCGCCGTCGTCCCGGGTCAGGTTGGCGACCGAGCCGAGCGAGCGCTCCTCCCAGAGGTTCGAGTAGGGGAAGGAGGGGATGTCGCTCATGTGGATGCCGGCGCTGATCACTCGCCCGCCCTTGTCGCTGACCCGCAGCGCCGCCGTCATCAGCGCCCCGACCGGGGCGAAGACGATCGAGCCATCGAGTTTCTCCGGCGGCTGCTCTTCCGAGGACCCGGCCCACTCGGCGCCGAGCCGGCGCGCGAACGCCTGCGTCTCCTCGTCGCCCTCACGGGTGAAGGCAAAGACACGCCGCCCCTGGTGGACCGCCACCTGGCAGAGGATGTGGGCGGAGGCGCCGAACCCCCAGAATCCGATCCGCTCGGCGTCGCCGACCAGGCGCAGCGCCCGGTACCCGATCAGCCCGGCGCAGAGCAGCGGCGCCGCCTGCAGGTCGCCGAAACCATCTGGGATCGGCAGGCAGAAGCGCTCGTCGGCGACCGCCAGCTCGGCGTAGCCGCCATCGACGTCGTAGCCGGTGAACTTGCCGTTGTCGCAGAGGTTCTCGCGGCCGCTGCGACAAAAGCGGCAGGTTTCGTCGACCCAGGCCAGCCAGGGCACGCCGACCCGGTCGCCGACCGCAAACCGCTCCGCCCCCTCCCCCAGCCCGGCGACGGTGCCGACGATCTGGTGGCCGGGAACCAGCGGCAGCTTGTGGCTTGGCAGCTCGCCGTCGACGATGTGGAGGTCGGTGTGGCAGACACCGCAGGCGTGGACCGAGATCAGGACCTGGCCGGAGCCCGGCTCTGGGTCGGGCAACTCGACCAGCTTCAGTGGCTCGCGCGGCTGCTCCAGGAGCATCGCGCGCATAACTAGTACTCCTCGACTATCTCGTAGAGGGTGGTGCGCTGAGCCGGCTCGCGGCCGGCGGCGCGCGCCGCCGCGATCAGCTGCTCGGGCTCCAGCCGAACCCCGTGCTGGGAGCCAGCCATGCGGGAGATGTTCTCCTCCATCAGGGTGCCGCCAAGGTCGTTGACCCCCCAGCGCAGCGACTCCGTCGCCCCCTCCAGCCCCATCTTCACCCAGCTCGCCTGCAGGTTGGGGATCGTTTTCCCCAGCGCCAGCCGGAAGGCGGCGGTGTGCTTGAGGTTGTCCGCCATCGTGATCTCTTCGATCCCGTGGGTGCGACCGAGCATCGTGTTGAAGGGGATGAAGCTGAGCGGGACGAACTCGGTGATGCCGCCGGTGCGCTCCTGCAGGGCGCGGACGACGCGCATGTGGCGGGCCAGCTCACGCGGCTCCTCGATATGGCCGAACATCACCGTGGAGGTCGAGCGCAACCCGGCCCGGTGGGAGGCTTCGATGATCTCGACCCAGCGGTCCGCCGGAAGCTTGTTCGGCGAGATTCGCTGCCGCACGCCGTCGTCGAGCACCTCGGCCGCAGTCCCCGGGGTCGAGCCGAGCCCGCACTCGAGCAGGAACTCGAAGACGTCGGCCGGGCGCTTGCCCGAGCGCTCGCACATGTAGTGGACCTCCATCGGCGAGTAGGCATGCAGGTGCAGTTGCGGTGCCGTCTGCTTCGCCAGCCGCAGCCACTTGCCGTACTCCTCCAGCGTCAGGTCGGGATGGATGCCGCCCTGCATGCAGAGCTCCGTCGCCCCGAACTCGACCGCCTCGACGATCCGCGCCGCGAAATCCTCCTCGGAAACCTCGTAGGCATCCGGCGAGCGCTTCCCTTGCCCGAACCCGCAGAAGGCGCAGCCGACGACGCAGATGTTGGTGAAGTTGATGTTGCGGTTGACCACAAACGTCGCCTGGTCCCCATGAAGCTCCGCCCGCAGTTCGTCCGCGGCGACCCGCATCTCCTCAATGACCTCAGGCCGCGTCTCCGAGAAGAGCGCAGTCAGCTCGTCCTCTGAGAGCTCGTCGCCCTCTCGACCCTTCGAGATCGCTTCCTCGGACAGTCCCGCCGCCAACGTCTCTTCACTCCTGCGCCCGGATCCCTTCCGCGGAATGAAGCTCCAGTACTTCAGCTTGATCACATCGAGGACCCCCTGCTCCATCCAATCCTGGTCCATGTACTGCGGGTAGACACAGAGCCTCTCCGTCAACGCATAGCCTTTGGGCGCCAGCTCCTTCCGCACCTGGTGCGGGCTCGGGAATGGCTCCTCGGGCGAGATGTGGTCTCCGTTCGCCGACAGCCCACCCAAGTCGGTAGCCCCAGCTTCGACCAGCTCTGGCCACCAGTCCGCCAAGTTCGGGGGGATCTGCACCCCCACATCCGGCATCAAGCGTTTTGACTCTCCGATTAGCCGCTTCATGTCTTCGATGGAGACGTGCGAGGCCCATGCCGGTAGGGGCGATGGGGATGACCCCTCTCTCGCAACAGATTGGGAGGCTCGTTCGGGGTCATCCCCATCGCCCGTCCAGCGTTGGCGGGCTGCCTCGTTGGCAATGTCGGCTACCTCGGCCCCGTAGTACTTGGGGTGCGGGACGAAGTTTTGGAGGATGACCTCTTGCAGATGGCCGTGGCGCTGGTGGGAGACCGCCAGCGCCTCCAGCGATTCGATGCGCTCGTCCTCGGTCTCCCCTATCCCGACCAGAATCCCACTGGTGAACGGGATCCGGAGCTCGCCGGCGGCTTCGATGGTCGCGAGCCGCTTTGCAGGGTGCTTGGTCGGAGAGCCGGCGTGGACGGTGTTCATCAGGCGCTCGGAAATCGACTCCAGCATCAGGCCCTGAGAGGCCGTGACCTCGCGTAGACGGCTTAGGTCCCCGTGGTCGAGAACGCCGAGATTCGTGTGGGGGAGCATGCCGCGCTCCAAAGCGCGTTCGCAAGCCCAGACCACGTAAGACGTGAAGTCGCGGTGCCCCCACTCGGATAGCTGCTGGGCTACCAGCGGATGGACCTCGGGGCGCTCTCCCGTGAGCACTAAGAGCTCTTTGGCGTTCCGTTTGAGCGCCTCGTCGAGAAGCGCTTCGACCTTCTCCGGAGGGTGGATGTGCGCCTGGTGCGTGGCGAAGGCGCAGTACTTGCAGTAGCACTGGCAGGTGCGGGAGAGCGAGAGGGTGTAGTTGCGGGAGAAGGTGACCCGGCGCACCACTCCAAGCTACTGCAACCGCCGGGCCGGGAAGGCCCGGCGGTCTACTGCGAGTTCAGCTGCTGGGCTCGGCTTTTTTCGCCGCCGCCGCCGGCTTGACCCGCTCCGGCGCTTCGGTCGGCGCGGTGCCGCCCGGCTCGAGCACGAACCGGAAGACGGCGGCAGCAAGCAGGGCGCCGACAATCGGGCCGACCAGGTAGGGCCAGACGTCGCCGAACTCGTTGCCGACGAGGGCCGGGCCGAACCAACGGGCTGGGTTGAAGGCGCCGCCGGTCAGCGGGCCGCCGACCATGACGATGAAACCAAGGGTGGTACCGATCGCCAGCGGCGCCCAGTCCTTGAGGCTCTTCTTCGAGTAGACGGCGGCGAGGATGACCAGGACGAGGCAGAAGGTCCCGACCCCCTCGACGATCGAGCCGGCGAAAGGCCCGCTGAGCAGACCGCTCACTTCGGCAGCGCCGTAGTGGGTCGCTCGACCCTCGTCCTCCAGCAGCCCCTTGGTCAGCAGCGCACCCAGCACCGCACCAGAGAGCTGGGCCAGCATGTAGATGACGCCATCAAGCGGCTTGATCCGTTTGATCGCCAGGGCCGCGAGCGTCACAGCGGGGTTGAAGTGGCCACCACTGACGACGCCGAACATGACGATCAACCCAAACAGCAGAAAGGCGTGGACGAGCCCAATTACCGCGAAGTCGGTACCGAACTGCGCTTGGCTTCCGGTCGACAAGAAAAGCACGATGACGCTGGTGATGAAAAAGACCAGCAAAAGCGTGCCGATCAACTCAGCTAGATATGCGGCAAGACCTCGTTCCTGCACTCTTTCCTCCTCCTCGATCCCGTGATCTGGTAAGCGGCGGCAGTGTACTCATATTTGCTCGATGAAATAGGTTCCAGCGCCAGATGAGATGGACTGTCGCGCTGCTGGCGACCGTCCTCGCGCTTACCGGCCTCGCCGGCTGCGGCGAGGATGGTGCAGAACCGGGCGTGCCGAAAGGCGCGACGCTGATGCTCGATTTCATCCCCAACGCCGTGCACTCGGGCATCTACGCGGCGCAGGGACAGGGCTTCTATGACGATGCCGGCGTCGATCTCGAGATTCGCCAGCCGGGCGAATCGAGCGACGCTCCGAAGCTGCTCGCGGCCGGCCGCACCGATTTCGCGATTCTCGACATCCACGATCTTGGGATCGCTCGGGAGCGCGGCCTCGACCTGGTCGGCGTAATGCCGATCGTCCAGCGGCCGCTGGCGGCGGTGATCGCCCGCGGCGACGGCGGCATCCGCAGCCCCCGCGACCTCGAGGGGCAGACGGTCGGCGTCACCGGCCTGCCATCCGACGAAGCCGTCGTCGACTCCGAGGTCAGCGCCGACGGGGGCGATCCGGCCGAGGTCGAAGAGGTGACGATCGGCTTCAACGCGGTCGCCTCGCTCGCGGCCGCCAAGGTCGATGCGGCGACCGGGTTCTGGAACGCCGAGGGCGTCACCCTGCGGCGTCAGGGAATCCCGATCCGCATCTTCAAAGTCGACGACTACGGCGCCCCGCCCTATCCCGAGCTGATCCTGACCACCTCGCGGCGGACGCTGGACGAGCAGCCCGATCTGGTCAGCTCAGTGGTCGACGCGACCCGCCGCGGCTACGCCTTCGTCGGTCAGAACCCGGACAAGGCGCTCGACGACCTGCTCGCCGCCAACCCGGCCCTCGACCAAGCCGAACAAGAGGCCCAGCTGCGAGTCCTGCTGCCGGACCTGCGCCCGCTCCCCTTTGACCGCGGCACCCTCGACGCCTGGGCCGCCTGGGACCTCGAACACGGCCTCCTGCGTCGCCCACTCGACGTCGACGCGGCATTCCCAACCGACTGAAGCGCTCACCGGTCGGCGCCTCGACTGGGGGTGCTGACTAGGGAGTCCCGGACGCGAGGGGTCAGGCGACGGCCGACCATCGTGGCGTGAGCAAAATCAAGCAGCACATCACGTACGCGAACGTTGCCTCGAGCATTGCCCTCTTCTTCGTCCTTACCGGCGGGGTTGCCCTGGCGGCGTCGAAAATTTCGACCAAGGACATCAAGGCGGGAGCGGTGAAGACGAAGCAACTCGCCAAAAACTCGGTGAAGAGCGGCAAGATCGCCCCCGGAGCGGTGAAAACGAGCCACATCGCGCCCGGTGCCGTCGGCACCTCACAGCTTGCCCCCGGAGCGGTTGGGGCGGCGCAGCTGGCGGCGAACTCGGTCGACAGCTCGAAAGTGGTCGACGGCTCGCTTTCACCCGGCGACATCATCGGCGGCGTGGCCACTCCCGTGATCACCGCCACTGGCGGCCCGGTGTCGGTTGCCACCGGTGAAGAAGAAGAAGAAGAAGGGGAAGAAGAACCCGGCCCTTCGCTGATCCCCCTGACCGGCGGTAACTGGACCCAGGGCCCGCAGGAACACAACATCTACCTGGCCCAGGTCGACGCCGTCCTCGCCTCCGAAGAAGGCGAAGAATGCAGCATCGAAGTCACCGTGAACGTCGACGGGGAATCGGTCGGAGTCGTCCCCGCCGTCCTCCCCGAAGTCGGTGAGGAAGAAGAAGGGGAAGAAGAAGAAACCCCGGCCCCGACCGCGGTCACCGGCGGCGAGGTCCTCGGGCCCAGGCTGGCGACGGGTGCCGCCCAGCCGAGGACGCTCACGGCCAGCGCGGTCATCGGCGAAGACGCGTCCTGCGCCAGCGCCGAAGTCAAAACGCTGCAGATCGTCGTGATCGGCATCGGCTGAGACCCGCCCCTCGATCCCCATCGGTTGAGCCGCGGCGCCCTCGGGGCGCGGCGGCTCTTCCGAGTACGCTTCAGCCCGTGGGCTTGGCCGACGACTTCCAGGGCGTGCTCGACGCACTGCCACCCGACTGGACCGACCTCGAGGTCGATCTGCGGATCGACGACGAGAGCCAGTACGTCGACAGCGCGGTGGCGCTGAGCCAGGTCAACGCCCAGCCCTACTCACGGGCGCAGTGGCACTGGCGGCTGCTGGTCGCCCACAGCTTCGGCCACGCGGCCGCGGCGGAGAGCGTCAAGGGCGTGCTGGCGAAGCTCGACGGCGAAGGCGTCACCGGCGAGATGCAGGTGGCCGAGGTGCGCGAGGGACGGTCCGAGGTCGTGCAGATGTGGGGCCGCCCCGAGAGCGTGCGCGAAGAGTTCCGCCAGCGTCGCGCGATCTAAGTGGCCCGGGTACTCGCCGTCGCCGACCTGATGCTCGGCAGCAAGGTCGAGGCGACGCTGAGCGCCGCCGGCCACGAGGTGACACTGGCGCCCTCGCTGCAGGAGGCGCCGCTGCGGGACGTCGATCTGCTCGTCGCCGACCTCGACCTGGAGAACCCCGAAGCGTTGGTTGGCCTCGGCTTCCCCATCCTCGGCTTCTACTCCCACGTCAACGTCGAGACCCGGGAAATCGCCCTGGCGGCCGGCGTCGACCTCGCCGTCCCCCGCTCGCGCCTCGCCCGCGAACTGCCGCAGCTGGCGGACCAGCTCCTCAGCCGCCCGTAAACACCTGGAACAGTAGGAACAGGTTGAGGGCGATGATCAGGCCGGCGAGGACGGCGGCGATGGCGGTCAGCCAGCCGGGGTTGACCAGCTCCCCCATCACCTCGCGGCGGCTGGCGATGATCAGCAGTGGCACCAGCGCAAAGGGTATGCCGAAGGAGAGCACGACCTGGCTGCCAACCAGGGCGTCGGTCGGGTTGATGCCGATCGCGAGCACGAGCAGGGCCGGCGCGAGGGTGATCGCGCGGCGCAGGAAGAGCGGGATGCGGCGGCGGATGAAGCCCTGCATCACCACCTGACCCGCCATCGTCCCGACCGAGGAGGAAGCGAAGCCCGAGGCCAGCAGGGCGATCCCGAAAACGGTCGCCGCGCGCTCGGAGACCAGCGTTTCCAGCGCGTCGAAGGCGCCTTCGATCGTGTCGACGCCGGTCAGCCCGCTCTCGTGGAAGAGCGCGGCGGCGACGATCATCATCGAGAGGTTGACCAGGCCCGCCAGCGAGAGGGCGATCACGACATCGACCTTCTCGAAGTTGAGGATGCGCTTTTTCTCCTCCGCGTCGCGGCCGACGATCCGCCGCTGGGTCAAGGCCGAGTGCAGGTAGACCACGTGCGGCATCACCGTCGCGCCGATGATCCCGGTGGCGAGCAGGATGCTCTCGGTGCCGGAGAAGCCGGGGACGAAGAGGTGGCGGCCGATTTCGCTCCCGCTCGGCTCGGAGTCGATCAGCTCGAAGGCGAAGGATGCGACGACGACGCCGGCCAGCGCCGCGATCCCCGCCTCCAGCTTCCTGAACCCCAGCTGCTGCAGGCCGAGGATCGCGAAGGCGCCGGCGCCGGCAATCAGCCCAGCCGGGAACAGCGGGATGCCGAAGAGCAGGTGCAAACCGAGCGCGGCACCGACAACCTCGGCGATGTCGGTTGCCATCGCGACCAGCTCGGCCTGCAACCAGAGGCCGATCGAGGTGCGGCGAGAGAAGCGCTCGCGGCAGAGCTCGGCCAGGTTGCGGCCGGTGGCGATGCCCAGCTTCGCCGACTGCGTCTGCACCAGCATCGCGATCAGGTTTGCGGCCAGCACCACCCAGAGCAGGAGGTAGCCGAACTCGGCGCCGCCGGCGATGTTGGTCGCGAAGTTGCCGGGGTCGATGTAGGCGACCGCGGCGATGAAGGCTGGCCCGAGAAAGGGCCAGAGGCGCCCGAGCCCGCGGCTGTGCCCGTCCAGCGAGCGCCGCGCCGCCTCCGCCACCGCCGCCTCGCCCGGAAGGACGTCCTCGACGCCAGCCTCGCTCGGCGGCGCCGGCCTCACCCGCGCCTGGGCTCCCCGGTCGGGGGCAGCAGGTCCGGTCCGGGAATCGGCGTCCCGTGCGGATCGTGGCTCGGTTCGCCGAGCTTGGCTGCGATCAGCAGCTCCAAGTCCTCGGAGATGTAGTGCTCGAGCACCTCCGCCTCCTCGTGGACGCGGTCGGCCGGCATCCCCAGCGCCTCGGAGAGGTAGGCCTCGATCAAGCGGTGGTGGCGGATCACCTCCAGCGCCACCTTCTCGCCGCCTGGGGTCAGGGTGACGCCCTTGTAGGGCATGTAGTCGACCAGCCCCAGTCCGGCGAGGCGTTTCAGCATCGAGGTCGCCGTCGCCGGCGTCACCCCCAGCCGCTGCGCCACCTCGCCGTTCAGCACCAGCCCGTCGCGTTCCAGGGAGATCGCGTAGATCGCCTTCGCGTAATCCTCGATCGCCTCGGTGCTGGGAGCGCGCTTACCGCGCCCCTCCTCGCCCGCCATCAGACCGATACCAACAGTCCGGTCAGGTACATGACCGCGATACCGGCGAGCATTCCCGCCACGCTGACGGTGTTCAGCAGCTGGCCGTGCTGATCGCGCATCGAGGGCGCAATCTGGACGATCACCCTGACGATCGCGCCAACCCCGACGCCAAACAGCAGCGCCGCCAGGCTGGGATTGAAGGCGGAGGCGCCGATCCAGGCGCCGAGGATCGCCGGCGCGCCGGCGATCAGGCCGAGCGCGACGAGGCGCGAGAAGGCGGGGCGTTCGCCGTTGCCCTCAGCCCCGCCGCGCAGCGGCGCCACGATCGCCAGCCCCTCGGTGGTGTTGTGGATCGCGAAGCCGACGACCAGGAAGGCACCCAGCGCCAGCGCTCCGGTCGCGTAGGAGGAGCCGATCGCCAGCCCCTCACCGAGGTTGTGCAGGCCGATCCCGATCGCGACCAGCAGCGCCAGGTAGGCGCCACCGCCCGCGACCGCTCCCGCCGCCCGCCGGCGCGCGCCTAAGTAGGAGTCGACCCCAGCCAGGGCCAGGTAGGCGACCAGCGCCCCGATGAAGACGAGGCTGGTGCCGCCGAACGCCGCCGGGGCCTCGCCGGCGATCTCCAGGCCCTCAAGCCCGGCGTCGATCGCGAGGAAGGCGAGCAGGCCGACGGTGAAGGCGATCACGGCGCCGATCCAGCGCCGTCCGAGGCGGCTGAGGAAGGGCAACCAAAGCATCCCGAGGCTGACCGGGATGACGCCGACGTAGATCCCCAGCAGCGCCATCAGGCCGTAGAAGCCGGTGTCCGCCTCCGGGGTCTCGGCGGCGACCGGGATCGCCGCTTCGATCGTGCCGCCGGAGGAGGTGAGGATGAAGATCTCGTAGGCCTCGCCTTCGATCCAGGGATAGGAGACCTTCAGGGTGGTCGAGCCGAGCCGATCGATCTCGTTGCCGCCGTCGGCGACGAACGGCGCGTAGGCGTCGTTGACGGCCACCTGAGCGACTTCGACCGGGTCGGGCCCGTCGTTGCGCAGGGTCAGCTCGATCTCGCCGGGGCGCAGCACCGTGCGCTCGACCGCGACTTCCTCCACCGGCGGACCGGTGCGCTCGCCCAGGCCGGGGCCGCCGAGCAGCGCGAAGCCGCCGATCGCGACCACGATCAGGGCCAGCGGGATCGCGCCCAGCGCCCAGGCCGGCAGCCCGCTGCCGGCGCCACGCTCGACCCTGGTCCCGGCCTCCATCAGGCCGGGTTCCCCTTGCCCCAGGGCAGCTTGCAGTACGCCGCCGAGGCGGCGGCCGCGGTCAGCTTCGAGGGGTCGCCGACGCGGAAGAACCCGGTCCAGCCCAGCTCAGCGAACTCGCTGACGTGGGCGTGGAACATGTAGTCGCCGTCGAAGGGGAACTCGAGCTCGAGGATGCCGCGCTGCCCCTGTCCCTGGATGATCGTGTCGGTGTACTCGCTCGGCTCCCGCGAGGTGCCCGTCGGGTAGTACTGGAAGAAGTTGCCGTGGATGTGGAAGGAGTTGAGCGGGTCGTACTCGAGCACGTTGACGAGGTAGACGCGGACCAGCTCGCCGCGCTGGACCTCGATCGGCTCGTTGATGTAGTGGAAGCCGACCGTGTTGACCGCGTAGACCTCGTTGGCGAGGTCGAAGTTGGTGTCGAAGCCGTTCATCACCATCACCATCTCGTCGGCTTCCGGCCGCCCCCCCTTGGGATCGATGATGAAGGCGCCGTAGAGACCACGGGCGATGTGGGCGGCGAGCGGGGCGACGTGGCAGTGGTAGAGGTGGAGGCCGAACGGCGAGGCGTCGAATTCGTAGCTGAAGCTCTCGCCCGGTTCGACCTGGCCGCCGCCCTGGCGCTCGCCAATCCCCGGCATGCCGTCCATCCGCGAGGGGTGGATGCCGTGGAAATGCATCGTGTGTGGGTGTTCGGAGGCGTTGACGAAGCGGATCCGCAGGCGCTCGCCCTCCTGCGCCCGCAGGGTCGGCCCGGGCACGCGGCCGTTGTAGGTCCAGGCTTCGTACTTGACGCCGGGCGCCACTTCGATCTCCTTGTCGTGGGCGACGATCTCCCACTCGCGCAGAACCCGACCGCTGGCCAGGCGCCGGGTCTTGCCGTAGTCGAAGTCGCGCAGGACCTCAGTCGGGTCGAAGCCGTTGGCGCGATGGTCGACCGCGGTGCCGGCGGCGAACGTCGCGTGTGCGAACTCGCCGTGACCTGCGTGGCCCGTTGCCGGCATCCCGGCGGCGGTGGCCGGCTCGGGACCGGAGCCGCGGCTGCCCAGCAAGCCCAGCCCGAGCGCCGCCGGGGCGGCGACCGCGGCGCCGCCGAGGAGGCGGCGGCGGCTGATCCCCTTTTTGTTTGGTGCGGGAGGCAAGAGGGGGATTTTGACACATCTAAAAGCGGATTTCGATGAATCTAAAAATTCGCTGCCTAGGGGCGATGGAGATGACCCCGCTCTCGCGACAGCGGGGAGGCTCGTTTGGGGTCATCTCCATCGCCCATGCGAGCCGCTTTCTAGACTTCGCTCAATGAGCGGAGTGGAGATCGTTGAGTTGGATGCTCAATACCGGCAGCTGCGGGAGGAATGTGGGTTGGTTGATCGCTCCGGGCGGGGGAAGCTCTTGGTGAGCGGTGCGGATGCGGCGGAGTATTTGCAGGGGCAGTTGACGAATGATGTTGAGGCGCTGGAGACGGGTGAGGGGCAGTACGCGGCGCTGCTTGATCGCAAGGGGCACATGCAGGGGGATATGCGGGTGCTGCGCATTGGTGCGGATGAGGTCTGGCTCGATACCGAGCCGGAGGCACTTGCGGCCGCTCGGCGCCACCTTGAGATGTACTCGATTGGCCGCGAGGTGACGGTTGCCGACGTCAGCGCCGAGCGCAGCATCTTCTCCCTGATCGGCCCGCGCAGTGCTGAGATCGCCGGCACCGCGGCGCTTCCCGAGTACGCCAATGACGAGACCGCCGTCGCCGGGACCGATGTCCTGGCCGCGGGCACGCGCGATGGGGTCGACCTGATCGTGGTGGCAGCCGACGCTGAGCGCCTGCGCGGGGCTCTGCTCGAAGCCGGCGCGGTCGCGGTCTCCCCCGCCGCAGCCGAGATCCTCCGCATCGAGGCCGGCGTTCCCCGCTTCGGAGCCGAGATGGGAACCGAGACGATGCCCGCCGAGGCCGGCATCGTCGAGGACGCGGTCAGCTTCACCAAGGGCTGCTACATCGGCCAGGAGACGGTCGCCCGCCTTCACTACAAGGGCAAGCCGAACCGGCACCTGCGTGGGCTGCGGCTGAGCGCTCCGGCCGAGCCCGGCGCCTTGCTGCGGCTCGGCGAGAAAGAGGTCGGCAAACTCGGCGGCGCCGCCGTCTCCCCCGCCTTCGGGCCGGTCGGGTTGGCGATCCTGCGCCGCGAGGCGGAGCCCGGGACCGAGCTTGCCCTAGGTGAAGATGGCGTTACGGCTCGCGTCGTCGACTTGCCCTTCGGTTAGATTCCGCCGCGATGGGTCGTGGGAGAGCGAAAGCGGTGGCGGTGGCCTGCGTGCTCGGCGTGCTGGCGCTGGTGGCTGCTGGCTGCGGCGCCCAGAGCCATCCCAACGATCCGCGACCCCAGGTGGCGCTCCAGGTCAGCGTCACGATCGGGACCAATGGGATCACGGTGCAGCCGCAGCAGATCGCCGTCGGCCCTGCCCGTACCCAGCAGATCCCGCAGAACGAGAATCACGCGCAGCCGGCGATCCGCACCAGGGCGCCGGCCACGGTGAGGATCATCGCCTCCAACCAGACCCGCACCGACACCCGCCTGGAGATTCGCGGCCCCCGCAACGCCAGCTCGGACCCGATTCCGGCCAATAGCCCCGGCACCCTGCAGGCCGACCTGCCCACCGGCACCTACGTGATCGGTGCCGCCGGCATTCCCGGAGCCGGCATCGGCAAACTCGTCGTCGGCCCGTTCAGGGCCTCGTCCGAGAACGACGTTCTGCTTCCTTAATTAGGCCGCTGCAAGCGGCTTTTCAGAACGGCGGTTGCGTCTGAACGGCTCGTCACTATCGGTGGCGATGACTGTCGTGCTCGCAATCGCCGTCGTCCTGCTCGCCGCGGGGCTGGTCTACCTGCTCTTCTCGCGTCGCGAGGAGCCGGCCGAGCTGCCCGATTTCGCGGCAGCCGTGCAGGAGGCAGCTTCGCGGGCGGTCGCCGACTCGCTCCCCGGCCTGCTCCAGGCCAACGACGAGGCACGCAAGCTCGACGCGAAGACCGCCGAGGCGGCGCTGGACAAGCGGCAGTCCGAGATCGACAAACGCCAGGCGGAAATCAAGGGACTGGCGGAGCGGATCGCCGAGGGTCAGAAAAGGATCGAGTCGGAAGTCCGCAAGCGCGGCGAGACCGACCTGCAGACCCGCACCCTGCTAGAGCAGATGGGCCAGACCGTCGGCAACCTCAACTCCGAGACCGCAGGGCTGAAGAAGGCTTTGCGCCAGCCGCAGACCCGCGGTCAGTGGGGCGAGCTGCAGCTGCGCCGCTGCATCGAGATCGCCGGCATGACCGAGCACGTCGACTTCGAGCTGCAGGAGACGCTGCGGACCGACGATGGCCGCCTGCGCCCGGATGCACGCTTCCTGCTGCCCGAGGGCCGCAGCTTCGTCGCCGACTCCAAGGTCCCGCTCGATGCCTTCCTCGATGCCCAGGAGGTCGAGGTCGACTCCGAACGGCGGGTCCATCTGGAGCGCCACGCGCGTCAGACCCGCGAGCACGTGCGGGCACTCAGCTCGAAGGACTACCAGGGCCAGTTCAAGGCCGGCGAGATGCCGGATCTGGTGATCTGCTTCATCCCCAACGAGCCCGCCCTGCACGCCGCCTTCGGCGCCGATCCGGATCTCTTCGACTACGCCCTGGAGCGCAACGTGCTGCTGGTCAGCCCGACCTCGCTGATCGGGCTGCTGCGGACGATGGAGTTGGGCTGGCGCCAGGAGCGCATGGTCGCCGAGGCGGCGGAGATCGCCGACGCCGCCGGCACCCTGCACGCCCGCTTCTCCAAGTTCATCACCGACTTCGACACGGTCGGCAAACGCCTCGACTCCGCGACCAAGTCCTACAACTCCGCCGTCGGCTCGATGGAGGGCCGGCTGCTGCCGCAGCTGCGCAAGGTCGAGGGGCTGGGGGTCGCCCCGGGCAAGGAGATCGAGCCGCCCGAACCGCTCGAGATCACCGTCCGTGAGATCAGTGCCCCCGAGCTGCGCGAGACCTCCGAAGCCGCGTAGGATTCGCCGCCCGTACCCCACGACTTGCGGAGGACCCTTTGGCCGTTGACAGCAGTGCGATCTCGAAGCTGGACGTAGAGCCCGGAACGCTGCCGGAGACGATGGCCGCCTGGGTGATCCGCGAGGAGCGGCAAGGGGAGCCAAAAGACGCCTTCCAGCTCGAGCAGATCGAGGTTCCCGAGCCCGGCGCCTTCGAGGTGATCGTCCGCGTGATGGCGGCCGGCGTCAACTTCAACAACGTCTGGGCGGCGCTGGGCGAGCCGGTTTCGGTCTTCCCCTACGGCGATCACCCCGAGTACGGCCACCACATCGGCGGCTCCGATGCCTCCGGGATCGTCTGGAAAGTCGGCGAGGGCGTGACCCGCTGGAAGCCGGGCGACGAGGTCGTCGTCCACTGCAACCAGGCTTCCTACGAGGACGTCGAGGTCCACGGGCTCGACCCGCTGGCCGCGCCGAGTCAGCAGATCTGGGGCTACGAGACGACCTGGGGCTCCTTCGCCCAGTTCACCAAAGTGCAGGCGCAGCAGCTCCTCCCCCGCCCCCAGAACATGAGCTGGGCCGAGGCCTCCTCCTACGGGCTCACCTACTTCACCGCCTACCGGATGCTGATCGACCAGTGCAAGCTGCAGCCCGGCCACAACGTGCTGATCTGGGGCGCCGCCGGCGGCCTCGGCGTCTTCGCCGTGCAGCTCTGCAAAGCGGCCGGCGCCAACGCGGTCGGCGTCGTCTCCTCCGACGAGAAGGGCGAGCTGGTCAAGCAACTCGGCGCCGTCGACTACATCAACCGGGCCGAGTTCGGCGAGATGATGCGGACGCCCGAGAACTTGGTCGACAAGGCGGCCGACAAGGAGCGCTTCAAGGCCTCGCGTGGCTTCGCCAAGCGGGTCAAAGAGATCCTCGGGGACGCCCCCGACATCGTCTTCGAGCACGTCGGCCAAGCGACCTTCCCGACCTCCGTCTACACCGTCAAGCCGTTCGGCAAAGTCGTCATCTGCGGCGCCACCTCGGGCTTCCAGCTCGACTTCGACGTCCGCTACTTGTGGATGCGCCAGAAGCAGATCATCGGCTCCCATTTCGCCAACGCCTATGAGTGCATGCGGGCGAACCAGCTGATGGCCGAGGGCAAGGTCCGCCCCGTCCTCTGGCAGACGATGGAGTTCGACGGCGTCCCCGGCGCCCACCAGCTGCTGCACGAAAACAAGCACCTCGGCAAGATCTCGATCCTGGTCGGAGCCGAGTCCGAGGACGAGGGCAAGACCGAGGAGGGCCCCGGCGCGATCCGGGCCGAGGTCGGAGCATGAGCCAACGACAAGCGCGACGCGAAAGGGGCATCTGATGGCAGAGGTCAACCGGCTCGAGTGGCACATCGCCCCCTTCCGGGCCGATCGCTTCCTCGACCTCTGGGAACCGGCGGCGGCGAAGATGCCCGCCTACGGCGCCAAGAGCTGGTCGCTGACCCGCTCGGTCGACGATCCGCTGGCCTTCCAGCAGACCTCGATCTGGGAGCGGCGCTCGGACTTCGAGCGCTACTGGTACTCGGAGGAGATCGAGACCGCCCGGGCGGCGATCATCGGCTTCTACGACCTGCCGTTGCTGCCCGCCTGGCACACGCTGGTCGTCGCCGAGTAGGCACACGACCTCCGTAGGCCCTCCTCCTAATAGGGCCAGCCCGGCAGGACCGTCCACCTGAACACGGCCGGCGTCGGGTCGACGTTGCCCTCGCCATCGACGGCAACGACCCGGAAGCTGTGCTTGCCCGGCCGCAGGTGCCGGAAGACCCGCGGTGAGCGGCACGCTCTATAGCGACCGCGGTCGAGCCGGCATCGGAACCGCGATCCCGACCGGCTCGAGGCGAAGACGAAGCTGGCGCTGGTCCTACGGGTCAGTTTCAAGGGGCGTTTGACGATTCGGGTCCGCGGCGGCTGCGGCTGAGATTGCAACGGCGGCGCTGGCTCCCGAGCGGCCGCGGGGTCGACGTAGGAGGCCGTATAGGTCGCCGACTCGCGGGCGAGGATCGAGTGCACGCGGGCGCCGCCGTCCGACCAACTCCGCCAGGGATGCTCGCCGCCGCCGAAAGGAGCGCTGGGCGGTGCCGAGAGCACGACCTTCGATCCCTCGATTGCCCGCAGCACGAAGGGCGCGGGCCCCGCCCGCGGGCCGGCGCCCAGCTCGATTCCGGCGGGATCGGAGACGATCGTCAGGTCGACCGTACGGGGGTAGATCAGCACCGCCTCGGTGGCGCTGAGCCCGCGCGAATCGGTCGCCGTCAGGCTGATTTCGATGTGCGCAGGGTAGTCGTGGTCGGGCGCCTGGAAGTCGCCGTCGTCGACGCCGGGGAAGACTTGCAACGGGTGCGCATGACAGGCGGAGGGACAGTGGTAGAGCCGGGTCTTCCAGTACAGATCGGCGTCCGCGACCTCACCCCCTGGCTCCTCCTCGTCATCGGCGAAGCCGGAGAACTCGATCTCCTCGCCGACCCTCCACTGCATCGATCCCGCTGGTCCCGCGATCACCGGCTGCGGTGGCGTGTCGCCGGGATACAGCGTCACCCGGGCGACGCTGGAGCGCACGCCGTCGCTGACCCTGACCGCCACCTCGTCGTTGTCGCTTCCGAAAAAGGTCTGCGTCCGTTTTTCGCCGCCGTCGGTCTCGAAGGTGCCGTTGTCGTCCAGATCCCATTCAAAGCTGAGCGGTTCGCCGTTGGGATCGCTGGAGCTGCTGGCGTCGAGCTCGACGTCCTCCAGCGGCGTCGGCCCCCATTCGGGGCTGGCGGTCAGGCGCGCGACCGGGGCGTCGGGGTCGTAGGAAACGCGATGGATCGTCCCTTCCTCGGTGTCGCCGAAGAGCTTCACGTAGTAGAGCGCGCCGTCGGGGCCGACCTCGAGGTCGATGCCGGGATACAGCCCTCCCTGCGCCATGAACGTCGTCGTCGACAGCGGGTCGGGGCGGCCGTCGCCGCCGCGGAACATCACATAGATGCAACCGCGCACCGGGTCGGCGAAGAACAGCGATCCGTCGTAGGCCGGCGGGAACGTCCCTCCCGAGTAGAAGGCGAGGCCGGAGATCGCCGAGCCGGTGTCGGGACCGCAACCGTCGCCGGGGATGACGTTGTGACCGTGCCGGTAGAAGAAGAAGGGCGGGATCACCGGGCTGGGGCCGTTGCCGCTGTAGAGGCTCTGGCAGAGGGTCAGGCCGAGGCCCAAGTAGTTGGAATTCGGCCCGGGGCCCTCGTAACACGGCCAGCCCGAGTTGAAGGCCGGATTTGGAATCGTTGGGAAGCGGTCGATCTCCTCGTAGCGATTCCAGCCAACGTTGGCGGTGTAGACCTCGTCGTGAAGCGGGTCGATCGCAAAGCGGAACGGGTTGCGGAAGCCGTAGGCGACGATGCGGCGAGCGTTGGCGTCGAGACTGGAGGACATCGGGTTGCCGGGCAACCCGGCGCCGCTGTCGGGGTCGATCCTGATCAGCGAGCCGTCGAGCCCGGTCGGGTCGCTGAGAGTGCTGGCGTCCTGCGAGCGCAGAGCGCCACCCTCGGCACCGGGCGGTGCGAGCTCGGCGCCGACGGGCCGATCGGGGTCACCGCACTGGTTCTTCTGCGGCCAGCCGAACTGGCCGTAGTCGGAATTGTTGAAGTCGGCGCCGTCGCCACCGCTCGCGTAGAGGGCGCCGCTGGAGTCGAAGTGAAGGTCCCCGATCGAGTGCGAGGAGAACTGCTGGCACCAGTCCTCGACCAGGACTTCCTCCTCGACTTCTCCATCGCCGTTCTCCACCGCCTGGTCGCCGGCGCCGTCTTCCTCGACGGTGAGGCGGACGAGGCGACCGCTGACCGGGCACTCGTCGACGTCGGCATCGGCCGGTTTGGGACAGACGTCGCCACTGTCATCGGGTTTGCCCCATTTCGGGGCTTTGCCCGCTTCACCGAGGACGTGGTCATAGGTGTAGAGCAGGTACACGAAGGGGCGGGCCGGAAATTTCGGGTCGATCGCGAGCCCGAGCAGGCCGCGGTCGGCGGCGTCGTAGACCTGGGTGCGGAGGTCGGCGAAGAGCGTCGGTTTGGTGTCCTCGAGATCGTCGAAGAGGACCACCCGGCCGGTCTTCTCGGCGATGAAGATGCGGCCGTCGAGGGAGAACTTCAGCGCCGTCGGTTCCGGCAGTTCGGAGAGGATGATTTCGTCGCGGAAGCCGGTCGGGAGGCTGAGCGCCTGCGCCGCGGCCGCGGCGACGAGCGCGAAGCAGCAGGCAACCACGGCCGCGAGACCGGCGGCGGTCTTTACGCCCACCGCGCCTAGGCCCGCTCGAGTGGTGCCATCGTCAACCCGGCAGCGTCGAGCTCGGCCCAGTAGTGCTCGGCCGGCTCGCGGGGGCCGCTCCAGACGATCGCCTGGCCGCTGTTGTGAATCTGGTCGGCGATCTGGTGCCCCTGGTCGAGGCTGACCCCGGGCAGCACCTTGGCCAGCGTCGCGGCGACGTGCTCGAAGGTGTTGTGGTTGTCGTTGCGGACGATCACCCTCCACTCACCCCCCAACCCGGAATCCGGCCCGGTGCTGCGCGGCCGCTCGATAGTGGTAGTCGACATCGCCGCGGATTATGCAGCCCCCCGACCCGGCGAGGACGCTGGAAGGCCACCTGTACTATCCCGGCCCGATGAACGGCGACTTCGTCGACGCGTACGACGAGCAGGTCTGGAACGTCTTCGGCTTCTTCGCCTATCGGGTCTCCAGCCGCAGCGATGCGGAGGACTTGACCCAGCAGACGTTCGAGCGGGCACTGCGAGCCTGGTCACGCTACGACCCGGAGCGAGCACCCCTGGGTGTCTGGCTGACCTCGATCGCCCGCAACCTCCTGGTCGACCACTACCGCCGCGGCGGCGCCGCCCCGCGCCAGGAGCCAATCGACTCCGTGCCCGAGGAGCAACTCGGGAGCGAGCTGGCGCAACCCGACCTTGGCATCGACCCGGCCCTGGCCGAAGCCCTCGCCACCCTCTCCCCCCGCGACCGCGAGATCATCGCCCTGCGCTTCGGCGCCGACCTGACCGGCCCCGAGATCGCTGCGCTCACCGACCTCGCCCTCCCCAACGTCCAGCAGATCCTCTCCCGCTCGCTACGCAAGCTGCGGGCGAAGATGGAGGAGCCGGCGAGCAGCTGAGGCGGCGGCCTAGCCGAAAGGCGGCTGGCGGAAGTCCCGGACCGGCCGCATCGAGAACGGCATCGCGCTTTCGCCGTTGAAGATCGCCCGTGCCGAGCCCTTCTTGTTGCGGCCGTAGCGGCCGGGGATCAGACCGGTGAAGATCCCCCGTGCGTTGGCCTTCACGCTCAGCGCGTGCTTCCAGCCGCCGCCCCGGAACAGCTGGATGTTCACCCTGCCGCCGCCGCTGCTCGGCGTCCGTCCCCAGATCGAGACGCCACTGTCGGTCGGATAGGCGACGAACGGGAAACGGAAGGCGTAGAGGAATTCCTTCGGGTGGTCGTGGCCGATTTCGGGACCGCGGAAGTAGAGGCCCGACTGCAGCGTTTCTTTGAATGAGCGGCTGGGATCGGGGCGCTGGTCGCGCAGGCTGTACCAGGAGAAATGGCTGACGCCGGCCTTCCAGGCGACGTAGAGCGCTTCCGCCACCCAGCGCGTCTCGATCGCCATCGGCAGGCCGCCGGGATCAGGCGGGTTCGAGTCCCAGGAGAACTCGTTGATCCAGAGCGGCGTCTTCTTGAACTTGCCGTGGATGCGGCCGGCCTTGTCGGCGGCACTGAGCAGCGTCTGCAGCTTGTTCAGATCCCCCATCTGGACGTCGTCCTTGCCGCCTTCGTGGGTCGGGGCGCCGGTCGTGTACGGGTGGATGTCGAAGATGTCGAAGTGGACGCCGCCGCCGCAGTCGCCCTTCAGCGGACGCGGCTTCTCGCGCCCCTTCATGCAGAGCAGTTTGCGGGTGAACTCCATCGGCCCGATCGTGTACCCGGGGACGGCGATCGGACCAAGGCCGCCGGCGAGGACCAGGTTGGCAGGGTCGACCGACTTGATCGCCGCGTAGAAGGAATTGATCAGGTCGCGATAGAGCCCCGGCGAAGCCGGCTTGCCATTGACGAACTGGGGATAGAAGAAGAGGCTGAGGTTGGGCTCGTTCAGCGCCTGCCAGTAGAGGACCTTCGGCAGGCCGGCGAAGCTGCCGCTGTAGCGGTAGGCCGCGGCTTTGGCGAAGAGGGCCAGCGCCGCCGGGTCGGGATCGCAGAGGTCGCCGCCCGAGCCCTGCGGCGGCGCTTTGCAGCGCTGGGCCCAGTGCGGGGCGCCGTCGACCTGCAGCACCGGGGTCAGCCCGGCCGAGATCGCGTTGACGACTCCCTTGTCCAGGTAAGACCAGTCGTAGTGGGGATCGGCCGGGTTTTCCGGCTGCCAGCCAGGCGTCTGTACGTCGGGCGCGATGTCGTACCAGGGGACCGCCAGCTGGACGAAGGTCGCCCCGGTCGCCCGCACCTCCTGGAAGGCGGCGGGTTCGTAGTCGTCGAGGCCGGTGACGCTGGTGACCAGCGACTGGCCGGCGGCCGCCGCCGGCGCGGCCGAGGCCACCAGCACGAGGCAGGCAAGCAAGACAGCCCCCACCGACCGCCGGGCCATCGCACCGAAATATGCGCTCCCGCGCCTCACGCTCACAGCAAACACGAATGGGGCTCGATCTATGCGGTCCGTCGTTTTCGACGCAAGAAAAAGGCCACGGCCCAGATCGCGCTGGCAAGAAGGACCAGCGGCAGCAACAGACCGGTGCCCCCCGAAGTGGTCGATCCCGTTGCCTGACCGAGAACCTCGCTGAAACCGGAAGAGCCACTCGTGTCCGCGGAAACCGTCCCTTCGCCCGAGCCCGAGCCGGCGCCGGCTGCCGGCGCAGTTCCGCCGCCGGACTGGCCACCGTTGCCACCCGACCCGCCGTTGCCCTTACTGACGCCGCCCGTAGCGCCGCTCGAGTCCTGGCCGCCCCCTTCGCCGCTGGTTGGAGCGGCTGCGGTTGCGGGCGGTGCCGTCGCCGCGACCACCGCCGCTGCTTCGCGGCCCTGCTTCCCCTGCGAATCGAGCTTCTCGGCGTTGCCCGCACCGAGGACGTCGCCGGCGGTGACCTTGCCTTTCCCCTTCGCCTCGGCGTTGCCGCCGGTGGTCGGAAAGGTCTCCGTGTACTGGTTCGCCGCCGAGTTACCAGGCGGCACCAGGGCGGCTGCTGAGGCCCCGGCAGGGAAGGCGGCAAGCCCCGCCAGAGCAAGCGTCGCGAGGAAAATTCGCATTGCAGTCACGACTCTCCATACGGATTGCGGGAGGAAAAGCTGACAGCGCGTCAGGATCGGCAGCGGCGACGCGTATCTAGGACTGATGGAGGCTGCACAGTCACTGGCGCGCTCGGCGCCGCTCGAATATGCCCGCAGGATCGACTGGGGCGTCGTCCCCGCCTGGCTGCTCGGCTTCGGCCTGATCGTCTACCTCGGGCTCAAGGGTGGCGGCTATGACCCGCTCGTCCACGATCAAGTCGGAATCGCGGTCTGGTGGATCGTCCTCGCCGGGGCGCTCGTTGGCGCACTTCCACGCCAGCCACTTGGCATCTTTGCCTGGTCCGCGCTGGGACTGTTCGCGGCGTTCACGATCTGGACCGCGCTCAGCCTGGGCTGGACCGAGAGCGCAGAGAAGACCGCGGCCGATCTCGCCCGGGTCGCCACTTACCTTGGCGTTCTCCTCCTCGCCCTGCTGGCCCGCGGCCCGGATGCCGCCCGGCGCCTGCTGGGCGCGATGGGCACCGGAATCGCCTTCGTCGCGATCGTCGGCCTGCTCTCGCGCCTGCACCCCGCCTGGTTCCCCGAGGCGGTCGACACGGCGCGGATCCTCGACGCCCACGACCGGCTCGCCTACCCGCTCAACTACTGGAACGGGCTGGCGGCGCTGGTCGCGATCGGGCTGCCGCTGCTGCTCCAGATCGCCAACGACGTCCGCTCGGTAGCACTCCGCGCCCTCGCCGCGGCTGCGGTGCCGGCGCTGCTGCTGACCGTCTACTTCACGATCTCGCGCGGCGGCATCGGTGCCTCCTTCGTCGCCGTCGCCGTCTATCTCGCCTTCGCCTCGAACCGGCTGCCGAAGCTGCTGACGACCTTGCTGGGCGCGGCCGGCGGCGCGATCCTGATTGCCGCCGCCTCTCAGCGCGACGCCCTCCAGGAAGGGCTGCTGAACTCGCTCGCCCACCAGCAGGGCGACGAGATGCTGTGGATGACGATCGTCGTCTGCGCCGGCGTCGGCCTGGTTCAGGCGGGGATCTCACTCGCCTTGGTCCACGACATGCGGCCGCGCTGGACCAATGTCCCGCGGCAACCCGCGATTGCCCTCACCGCGGTCGGCGTCGTCGCGCTGCTGGTCGCGGCGATCGCGATCGATGCCCCCGGCCGCGTCTCCAACGCCTGGGACGACTTCAAGCGGCCGAACTCGGGCCCGGGTGAAGGCCACGAGCGCCTTGGCAGCGTCGCCGGCGAGAGCCGCTACCAGTTCTGGAGCGCGACGGTCCGCCAAGAGGAGACGAAGCCGCTGACCGGCACTGGCTCCGGCACCTTTGAGTTCTGGTGGTCGCGCGACGGCACCACCGGCGAAACGGTGCACGATGCCCACTCGCTCTACATGCAGACGCTGGGCGAGCTGGGGATCGTCGGCGTGGTCCTGCTCGGCTCCTTCCTGCTCGGGATCCTGCTCGGCGGCGCCGTCCTGACCGTGCGGGCGGGACCGCAGGCGCGGTCTTGGCTGGCTGCCGCACTGGCCGGTTGCGTCGCCTTCTGCGTCACCGCTGGCTTCGACTGGATGTGGCAGATCCCGGTGCTGCCGGTAGCGCTGCTGCTGCTCGCCTCAGTGCTGCTGACGGCGGGGGTCGGTGGGCGCGACGAGAAGGGCAAGGGCTTCCCGGTGCCGCTGCGGATCGGCATCGTCGCCGTGGCGATCGCCGCGATCGCCGCGATCGCGATTCCGCTCTCTTCCTCCTCGCTGGTTCGCCAGAGCCAGACCGACGCCCGCGAAGGGAATGTGGCGGCGGCGCTGTCGGCGGCGAAGAGCGCTCAGAACGCCCAGCCCGATGCCGCTTCGCCGCGGATCCAGGAGGCGCTGCTGCTGGAAGCAGCCGGCGACCTGCCGGCGGCAACGGCGGCGGCGCGCGCCGCGACCGAGCGCGAGGAGACCAACTGGCGTAACTGGTTGGTGCTGTCGCGGCTCGAGGCCAAGCAGGGTCACGCCCAAGCGGCTGTCCATGCTTATGTAGAAGCCAAATCCCTCAACCCCCGCTCCCCCCTCTTCAATCCATGAGCGCTCCCGACCCCCACCGCATCCGCCACGACCTCCCGCCTGACCTGGAGCCAGCCGAGGTGGCGCGGATGGTCGAGGTTGGCGGCCAGCTCGACGCCGCCCGGCCGCTGCCCGCGCCCGGCTTTCGCGGCGAGCTGCGGCGGCGGCTGGCGGGAACCCAGGCCGACGGCGGCGTAGCGCCGCGCCGGGTCCGCACCTTCGCGCTCTCCTACGCGCTCTCGGGCCTGCTTCTGCTTGCCGTCGCAGCCCTCGGCGTAGCCGGTGGCGGCCCCTTCGCCGCATGAGCACCACGACGAGCGATTCGGGCCGCCCGGCGGCCACTGATCAGCAACCGCCAATCGAGTGCGACATCGCGATCGTCGGCGGCGGCATCCTTGGTATGGCGGTGGCGCGGGAGCTGCTTGCGCGGCGGCCGGGAGCACGGCTCTGCGTGCTCGAGGCCGAAGACCGGATCGGGCGCCACCAGACCGGGCGCTCCAGCGGCGTCATCCACGCCGGCATCTATTACGAGCCCGGCTCGCTGAAGGCCCAGCTCTGCGTCGAAGGGGCGCGGGAGCTGTACGCCTACTGCGACGAGAACGGGATCCCCTATGAGAAATCGGGCAAGCTGGTGCTCGCCGTCGACGAGAGTGAGCTGGGCCGGCTGGACGAGCTCGAACGCCGCGGCCACGCCAATCAGGTTTCCGGCCTGCGTCGCCTCGGCGCCGATGAGATCACAGCCGTCGAGCCCCACGCTCGCGGCGTCGCCGCCCTGCACTCGCCGGCGACCGGCGTCGTCGACTTCGTCGCCGTGGCCGAGTCCTACGCCGAGGACGTGCGCCGGGCCGGCGGCTCGATCCACATGGGCGCAAGCGTCACCGGCGCCGCGCCCAACCCGGGACGGATCACCCTCAGCCATCGCCGCGGCACCACCAGCGCCGGCTCGGCCGTCTTTTGCGCCGGACTCTGGTCCGACCGCCTCGCGGTCTCCTGCGGGGCGCCCGCTGACCCCCGCATCGTCCCCTTCCGCGGTGGCTACCTGCGCCTGCCGGCGAGTGCCGCCAACCTGGTCCGCGCCAACGTCTACCCGGTCCCGGAGCCGGACCTGCCCTTCCTCGGCGCCCACCTGACCCGGACTCTGGCGGGTGACGTGCTGATCGGCCCCAGCGCCCTGATGGCCCCCGCCCGCGACGCCTACGAGCTGAGCACGGTGCGCGCCCGCGACATCGGCCAGACCATCGCCTGGCCGGGGACTTGGCGGCTAATGGGACACCACTGGCGGGCGGGACTGCAGGAGATCCGCCACGCCGCCAGCGCCCGCTCCTTCGTCGTCGCCGCCGCGAAGTTGGTCCCCGAGCTGCGCGGCGTCAAGGCCGAAACCGGCCCGGCCGGAATCAGAGCGCAGGCGCTGGGGCGCGACGGCAAGCTGGTCGACGACTTCGTCGTCCATCGCACCGAGCGGGCGATCCACGTCCGCAACGCACCATCTCCCGCCGCCACCTCATCGCTGGCCCTGGCCCGGCTGATCGCCGATCAGCTCGAGGCCGGCGACGACTGAGCCCAGGGGTAGTGGACCTCCACTAAAACCGAAATCAAGATGATTCGATCAAGGCTCTCAGCGCTGGCTATCGCCACCCTTCTTGTCGCTGTATCTCCAGCGACGCCCGCGGAAGTTCATGCCGCTTCCATTCAGTTCGATCTGCCCGCCAGCAACGGTCTGCGCGCACAGGTCGAAACCTTCAATGGCGAGGTCACGCTGGAGTTCAGGCGAAAGGGCCGGTTGGTCTCCTACGAGGTGCAGGGCGAAGCCACCGAAGCGGGGCTAAAGGCGCAATTCGGCGCGCTTGGGCAGATCGACGTTGCGTACCAGCCGACCAAGACGCGGACGGAAAAGCCGCCGAAGAAGTGCGAGGGGCCGCCGACGACGTGGGGGGAAGGATTCTTTATCGGAACGATCGAGTTCGTCGGCGAGCACGAGTACGTCCGGGTAGAGACGGGCCAGGCGAAGGGAACGATGAGCATTTCCCGAGAATCGGCATGGCGGTGCCCCTCACACGCTCGGCCAATGCGCCTTTGGGAAATGGCGCAGCCGGCAGCCTCCCACCCCCGAAGACAAGCCAAAGACAGCGGAGGCCCGGCCACGCTCGCCGTCTCAAGTCGTCGCTGTCAATGCTTCTTCAACGCCTACAGCATCCCCGGTCGTAGGAATGGGCGTACGAGCTTCACCGCCGCGAGGATGGAAAGTCGGGAAGGCATGACGATCACTCGCGCGACCTTTGTTGATGCAGGAGCCTCGGCTTTTGCCTTTGATCACACGGCCGGGACCGCGAAGGTGCGGCCCCCGCAACCGTTCAACGGTTATGGGGCATTTCAGCGCAGACCTCACGGTCACGATCTTTGGATGAGCACGATCGAGGTGCCGCTCCTTGGAGCTGATCCCCTCAGCATCGATAGGCATCACTATCGCGCCCGCTTGGTCCGCGCCCTCCCAGGCGACTAGCTACGAGCGAAGACCGCACGTCCCCCTGGCCCACCAGCCACTAGGAGGGCTAGAAGAGGACGCGGGCGCGGACGACGAGGTCATCGACGCTGCCGATGACGCCGTTGCCGCCGTTGACGGCGCCGATCGCGACACCGGAAAAGCGGCCGCTCAGCTCGCCGGCGGCTTCGTCGCTGGCTTCGGCGACGAGGGTGCCGCCGACGTAGGCCGAAAGCTGGGCTTTGCCCGGTTCGGAGTTGACCGCGCGCAGGCGCAGCGCGTTGGCTTTGTTGACGCCCATCAGGTCTTTGATGTCTTTCTCGATCGCGAGGAATTCACTGCCGGCTTCGGTCACCCGGACCAGCTGCACCTTGCGCTGCAACGGGAAGGCGAGCAGCTGGTACTTGGCGCCGCCCCCGGCCCGCAGCTCCAGCCCCAGGAACGCCTTCTTCTGCAGTCCGGTTGGCGTGCCGCTCAGTAGTCGCTCGGTGGCGGAAATCTCGAGGTCACGCCCGATCACCGGCGTCCGCAGGGAGCAGGCGTCGGTGCGTTTGCCGATCGTGATCCGCAGGGCCCCACCGGCGCCGGCCCGACTGCAGCTCGCGCCCGAGAGCTTGATCAGCTGCGAGCGCTGGGCGGTGGTTTCCATCACGTTGCGGTAGATGCCAACCATCGCCGCCCCGACCGAGGCGGCGGTGAGCACCCCCACGAGCAGGGCAATGCCGAATACGACTGCAAATCGAGTCCTCATGATTCGCAACCTAAACACAGCGCCAGCAGAAAGATGCGGGGCAGCGCCACTTGAACGGCGGATTTCGATCACACCCAAAAGATGACCAGGGCAAATATCATGCGTGACATGAGCGACCATCGACTCCCCGAGCGCGATCGCCCCTGGGTGATGCGCACCTACGCCGGCCACTCCGACGCCAAGCGCTCCAACGAGCTCTACCGCGGCAACCTCGCCAAGGGGCAGACGGGGCTCTCGGTCGCCTTCGATCTCCCGACCCAGACCGGCTATGACCCCGACCACGTCCTCGCTCGCGGCGAGGTCGGCAAGGTCGGCGTCTCGATCGCCCACAAGGGCGACATGCACCAGCTCTTCGACGAGATCCCGCTCGACGCGATGAACACCTCGATGACGATCAACGCCACCGCCGCCTGGCTGCTCGGCCTCTACGTCACCGTCGCCGAGGAGAACGGCGTCGAGCGCTCGAAGCTGACCGGCACGACCCAGAACGACATCATCAAGGAGTACCTCTCGCGCGGCACCTACGCCTTCCCGCCCGAGCCCTCGATGCGGCTGATCGCGGACATGGTCGCCTTCAGCGTCAACGAGGTGCCGAGCTGGAACCCGACCAACATCTGCAGCTACCACCTGCAGGAGGCCGGGGCGACGCCGGTGCAGGAGATCGCCTACGCGCTCTCGACCGGGATCGCCGTGCTCGACGAGGTGAAGGCGCGCGGCCAGGTCTCCGAGGCCGACTTCCCCAAGGTCTTCGGCCGCATCTCCTTCTTCGTCAACGCCGGCATCCGCCTGGTCGAGGAGATCGCCAAGCTGCGGACGATGGGCGCGCTCTGGAACCAGATCGGGCGCGAGCGCTACGGCGTCAGCGACGAGAAGATGCTGCGCTTCCGCTACGGCGTCCAGGTCAACAGCCTCGGCCTGACCGAGGCCCAGCCGGAGAACAACATCCAGCGGATCGTGCTCGAGGCGCTTGCCGTCACCCTCAGCCGCGACGCCCGCGCCCGCGCCCTGCAACTGCCCGCGTGGAACGAGGCGATGGGCCTGCCCCGGCCCTGGGACCAGCAGTGGAGCCTGCGGATCCAGCAGGTCCTGGCCAACGAGACCGACCTGCTCGAGTACCCCGACATCTTCGAGGGCTCGGTCGTGATGGACGGCCTGGTCGAGGAGCTGACCGCCGGCGCCAGGGCCGAGATGGCCGTGGTCGCCGAGCACGGCGGCGCCGTCAAGGCCGTTCCCTACATGAAGGCCCGCCTGGTCGAGTCCCACCGCGAGCGGGTGGCCCGGATCGAGAGCGGCGAGCAGAAGGTGATCGGCCAGAACAGCTTCACCGAGACCGAGGACTCGCCGCTTACCGCCGGCGCCGACGGCGGCATCCTCACCCCCGACCCCGAGGTCGAGCGCGAACGGATCGAGGCGCTGGAGCAGTGGAAGGCCGAGCGTGACGGCGCTGCCGTCACAGCCGCCCTCGCCGAGTTCGCCAAGGTCGCCGCCGACGAGAGCCAGAACGTGATGCCGGCGACGATCGCCGCCGCCAAAGCGGGCGCGACGACCGGCGAGTGGGCGGAGGTCCTGCGCGAGGCCTTCGGTGCCTACCGCGGGCCGACCGGCGTCAGTGGCGCCGCCCCGGCCGCCGACCGCGACCAGCTCGAGGCCACCCGCGCCCAGGTCGAGGAGATCTCGGCCCAGATCGGCCACCGGATCAAGATCCTGGTCGGCAAGCCCGGGCTCGACGGACACTCCAACGGATCCGAGCAGATCGCCCTGCGCGCGCGCGACGTCGGCATGGAGGTCATCTACCAGGGCATCCGCCTGACCCCCGCCGAGATCGCCGAGTCCGCCCTGCAGGAGGACGTCGACGTGGTCGGCCTCTCGATCCTCTCCGGCTCCCACCTAGAGCTGATCCCTGAGGTCGTGCGCCTGCTGCGGGACGAGAACGTCGACGTCCCCGTCGTCGTCGGCGGCATCATCCCGGTCGCCGACGCCAAGCGCCTGCGCGAAAACGGCGTCGCCGGCGTCTACACGCCGAAGGACTTCGACATCAACAAGATCATGGGCGAGATCGTCGAGCTGGTCGGCCAGCGGGCCGGCAGCGCGACCCCCGCCTAAGTCGCCCCCGGACGCTCCGTCCTAGGCGCGGCCAACGGCGTGCCTGACGCGGCGGCCGAAGGCGACGAGCTGCGCCAGGTGCCCACAGTACGGGGCCCCCGGGCAGCGCGCGAACGACATCACGGCCGCCTCGACGTGGCGGTCCTGAGCGCGCCGTTTGCGGGGCGGCAGGAACAGCAGCGCCACGACCACCGCGGCGATGCAGAGCCCGGCCGCGACGCCGAAGGCGCCCTTGAAGGCGTTGGTCAGCGCCAGATGTTCCGGGGTGCCGTTGGCGAGCGCGTCGTTGAGGCGGCTCGTCGACACCGAGCTGAGCACGGCCAGCCCGAGCGAGAAGCCGACCTGCTGGGTGGTGTTGAGCAACCCGGAGGCGAGGCCGGCGTCGCCGGGCGCGACGCCGTTGGTGGCGCTGATCGTCAGCGGCACGAAGGACATCCCCAGCCCAACTCCGAGAATGAACATCGTCGGCAGGACGTGGTTGGCGTAGTCGTCGTTGCCGGAGACCCGTCGCAGCAGCAGGAAGCCAGCCGCGGAGACGAGCAGGCCGCCCATCGCCACCGGCTTCGGCCCGAAGCGGTCGACGAACCGCGACGCCAGCGCCGAACCGGCGACGATCGTCAGGCTCAACGGCAGGTAGGCGACTCCGGTCTCAAGCGCGCCGTAGCCCAGAACCTGCTGCATGTACAGCGTCAGGAAGAAGAACATGCCGAAGATCGACGCGGCGAGCAGGAGGATCGCCCCGTCGGAGGCGGAGAGGCTGCGATTGCGGAAGATCCGCAGCGGGATCAGCGGATCCTCATGGCGGCGCTCGATCGCCAGCGCCGCGGCCAGGACGACCGCCGCGATGGCGAAGCCGGCCAGCGTCCGCCCGCTGCTCCAACCCCAGGTATTGGCCTTGATCAGGGTGAAGACGAGGGCAATCGTGCCGAACGTGATCGTGACCGCGCCCCAGACGTCATAGCCACCTCGGGCCACCGCCTCGGAGCGGCTTTCCGGCACGATCCGGGGCGCCAGCGCCAGCACCGCGGCGCCGATCGGCACGTTGACGAAGAAGACCCAGCGCCAGCTCAGCAGTTCGACGATGACGCCCCCGAGCAGGAGGCCGATCGCGCCGCCGGCACCGGCGATCGCACCCCAGACCGCCAACGCCCGGTTGCGCTCCGGCCCCTCGGCGAAGGTGGTGAGGATGATCGAGAGCGCCGCCGGCGAGACCATCGCCCCGCCCAGCCCCTGCAGCCCGCGGGCGACCAGCAGCGTGCCCTCGGACTCGGAGAGGCCGCAGATCAGCGAGGCGCCGGAGAAGACCCCGATCCCGACCATGAACAGCCGCCGCCGCCCCTGCCTGTCCGCCAACCTGCCGCCGAGCAGCAGGAAGCCGCCGAACATCAGCGTGTAGGCATTGAGGATCCACGGCAGGCTCGACTCCGAGAAGCCGACGTCTTCTTTGATCGTCGGCAGCGCCACGTTGACGATGCTGGCGTCGAGGATGACCATGAACTGCGCGACCGCGACCACCGCCAAGATCGCATTGGGCTCGGCGCGAAAGGCAGGACGCGGAACGGTTTCGGCAGAGGCGGGCATCCATTCGGGGCTCGCGTTGGGCGGTCAACGTAAGACCTTAGCCACCGCGGTTCCCCGGGAAGCCGCGCCGAGAGCACGACCGCGCGACAATAGGACGATGACCGAGCTGAACGGAGATCGACCGGCCTGGCTGCGCTGCTATCGCTGCTGGTCGGAGAGCCTCGAGATCCAGATCCATTACGACGCGATTCGTCGGGTCGACCCCGAGACCGGCGTCCTCGCCGAAGGGGTGGACGAGGTGCAGGAATCGGTCGTCCAGTGTCTCGACTGCATGCACGACCAGCCCCACCTCACCTTCCAGGACGATCGCGTGGTGCCGATCGAGGACCGTTGGCAGCGGATGGTCGCCGGCACCCCTTGGGTCGCCTCCTGCACCGTCACCGTCGACCAGGACCGGGTCGAGACCTGCTCCGGCCCGGAGGCGATCGAGTTCCTCACCTACGGCGCCTTCGGCGACGCCGGCGTGCGCGAGTTCTTCACCCACGTCCGCTTCCACAAGCACGACGACGAGCAGATCGTCGTCCACCTCCTGGTCGAGCTCTACGCCCGCTCCGCCCAAGAGGCCACCGAAGTGCTGGAAAGCGCTGCCCACGGCCAGCTCGAGATCACCTCGCTCGCCGAGGAGTCGCGGCCGCCAGCGCACGCCTCTGACGAGGCTCACTGAGGCGTCGCAGGTCTCGGGCCGGGCGATTGCCTGCAACAGCGCGGGCTGGTTCACATATCGTTAACAAGTAGTGAATCGGCCGGCGCTCTGGATCAAGATCACCAATGGCATCAACGCCCTCCTCTGGCGGACGCCACTGCCCCGTCGTCTGAAGACGGTGCTGAGCGGCAGCATCTATCGCAACCCGCCGATGCGCGTGGCCCGGGTGATCGAGATTCTCGAGGCGCTGCGGCGCTCGGAGATCGTCGTCTGCTGCATGGGCGGCTGGGGCATCGACGCCCTCGTCGGCAAGCAAACCCGCAAGCATCGGGACCTTGACCTGATCGTCGCGCGCGGCAGTTGGGACGACGCGCTCCGGGTTCTCGCCGGCCTTGGCTACCAGAACTGGTACGAGCAGTCCGCCGACGTGCCGCTGGGAGATCGGGTCGTCCTGCGCGACTCGGCGATGCGGGTCGTCGATGTCCACCCGGTCGACCTCGATGCTGCCGATCTCTCGATCGTCTCCGGCTCGATCGCCGGCCGTCCGGTCCTCTGCCTCTCAGCCGAACAGCAGTTTCGCTCGCATCAGGAATTCCGCAACCGGCTGTTGCACGAGCGCCGTCGGCAGCGCCGAAATACAGAGATCGCACGGCGGGTGCTGGAAACGGAATCCAGCTCCGCCGAACGATCGAGATAAGTCCGATTCACCCAGAAGCGTCGCCCGCCGACTCCTCGTCCGCCGAGCTTTCGACGACGTTGAAGTCACGATCGAGCTGGACGTCGGTCTGGCTGCCATCGGCCGCGGTGACCTCGACCTCGTAATAGCTCTCCTCGTCGCCCACCTCGGTCTCGCTGACGGTCCCGCCCCCGGTCGCCTCGAGCGCCGCGGCGCTCGCCAGGTCGAGCGACTTGCCGGAGATCGGGGCTTCCGACTCATCGCCGCCGCCAGTGGCGCCGGCGATCCCGGCTCCCCCGGCGCCTAGAGCAAGGGCTGAGACCGCGACGATCACGACCTTGGTTCGCTTTTTCATCTGAACCCTCCTTGGGGCTGGCTTGTGTGGCCAGTTGTACGGAGGCCGGATGAAATGACGGTGAAACGGTCCCTGCCCCGACCAGCCGATCAAGCCGCTGGGATCTCGATCCAGACGTCGGCGCCGCCGGCCGAATCGTTGCCGGCCCCGGCGCTACCCCCGTGCGCGAGGGCGATCGTCTCGACGATCGCCAGGCCGAGCCCGCTGCCCCCCCGGCCACGGGCAGCATCGGCGCGGCTGAAGCGCTCGAATGCACGGGCGACAAAGTCGGGTGGGAATCCCCTGCCCTGATCGCTGACGTGCAGCCTGACGCCCCGCCCGTTCTCGGCCGCCCAGATCCGGACCTCTCCCTCCCCGTGCCGCAGGGCGTTGTCGACCATGCTGGTCAGCGCCTGCTCGAGGCGAAGACGATCGCCCGAGACGGTCAGCTCGGCGCCGCCGTCGAGGACGACGGATCGACCCGATGCTGCCGCCCGAGCCCCGAAACGCTCGCCCACCGCCGCGAACAACTCGCCAGCCGAGAGCGGCTCTCGCGTGATCGCAACCCCGTCCTCCTCGGAGCGGGCGACCACGAGCAGGTCCTCCGCAAGCTGGATCAGGCGGTCGACCTCCTCGAGCCCGGAGGCGATCGCTGCTCGCAGCTCCTGCTCCGAGCGCCCATGCCGGAGCGCCAGCTCGAGCTCGGTCTTGTGCAGCGCCAGCGGCGTCCGCAGCTCGTGGCTGGCGTCGTCGACGAAGCGGCGCTCGCGGGCGAGGGTGGCCTCGATCCGGGCCAGCATCTCGTTCAGCGTCTGGCCCAGCCGCTGCAGCTCGTCCTTGGCCGCCGGGACCGGCAGCCGTTCGTCCGGTTCGCTCGCCGAGACCGCCGCCGCCTGCTTGCGCATCGCCTCGACCGGCCGCAACGCCGCCCGCGCCGCTCCATAGCCGGCCAGCGAGGCGAGCAGCAGCGCCACCGGCCCGCCGATCAGAAGCAGGGTGGCAAGGCTGTCGAGCGCCTCGTTGCGATCGCCGAGCGAGGATCCGACCACCACGATCAGCTCGCCACGAGGGGTCTGAATCGGTGCGGCGAGCAGGCGTGCGGTTGCCTCGATCCCCGGCAGACCGCTGCGCTCGAAGAAGCTCGGCGAGGCGATCGCCTGCTTCAGCTCGGCTGCGCCGAGCACCGGCCGATTCCCCAGCTGCGGCGTCGAGTCGAGCACGCGCCCAGCCTTGGTCAGGACCTGGGCAAAGCTCTCGTCCTGCTCGATCAGCGGGGCTCGGTGGGAACCAAGGCCCGTTTCGGTCGTTCGCGCCAGAGCGCCGACCTCTCCCGCCCTGGAGCGCAGCCCGTTGTCGATCGATTCGTCGAGCTGGGATTCCAGCCGCAGGTATAGGAAGAGGCCGACCGCGACCAGGAGGAGGGCCATCGCGCCGGTGAACGCCAGGGTCACCCTCAGGCGAATCGGCACCCGGCTCATCGCCCGCCGTCCCCTCGCAGCCGGTACCCCGCCCCACGCACCGTCTCGATCGACTCGACGCCGAACGGGCGGTCGATCTTTTCGCGCAGGAAGCGGACGTAGGAGTCGACGACGTTGGAGCGGTTCTCATACTCGTAGTCCCAGGCGTGCTCGAGCAGCTGGAAGCGGGAGAGGACCTCCCCCGGTCGCCGCATGAAGGTTTCGAGGACCGAGAACTCCTTCGCCGAGAGCTCGACCTCGCTTTTTCCCCGCCATACCCGCCGCGTCGCCGGATCGAGACGGAGGTCGCCGACCCGAAGCTCGGTGGGGCGCTCGGAGAGGCCGCGGCGGGTGAGCGCCCGCAGCCGCGCGAGCAGCTCCGCGTATGAGAAGGGCTTGGTCAGGTAGTCGTCGGCGCCGCGGTCGAGGCCGGCGACCCGGTCCCCCACCGCGTCGCGCGCGGTCAGCATCAGGATCGGCGACCAAACCCCGGCCTCGCGGAGACGGCCGCAGACCTCGAGGCCGTCGATGCCGGGGAGCATCAGGTCGAGGACGATCGCGTCGTAGTCGACCGCCTCGGCCCTCCAAAGCGCGTCCTCACCTCGGTCGGCCAGGTCAACCGCCATTCCCTCCCGCTCGAGTCCCCGCCGGAGCAAGCCGGCCATCTTCGCTTCGTCCTCGACGATCAGGACACGCATCGGGAACCGGAATCGAGGGTTCGCATCACCTTCGTTTCCCCAAATTGCTGACTCAAATAGTTAAAAACTCTGACGTAATGGCATAGCAAACCGCTCGAAGTTCGACAACCCGGCATCGAACATATGTCCGCTAGTCTCGGGCCAATCGGCTACGCAAGCGACGTTGCCGAACTTGTCAGCGAAGTTTTTTAACCGATATCGGTTCGGCTATGGAGATTTGGCCCCAACCGGACTATTTTTCAAAGGGCGCACGCATCGAAAAAGAACCGTGTGCGCAGCGTCTAAAGAATCGTGCGGAGGGGCACGATAAGGGAACACCACCCGGAGAGCGCGAGGGAGAGCGCCGAAATATTTACCGTGAACCCATCGTTCCTGCCAGGACCAAACCGACCGAATCAGACCGATCCGTCTAGCCCCGAGCCCGTGGAAAACCAGACCGCAACCCCGTCCGACTCCGATACGCCGCTCGCTCTAGACGGCGTCGGAGCGCAGCGCTCCGAGTCCACGAGCCGCGCCCGACGCCGCGGCGCGGTGCTCGCGAGGATGCTCTATTCGGGCGATGCGCTGGCCGCGCTGGCCGCCGCCGCGCTCGCGGTGCTGCTGCTCGGAGATATCTCCACCGCCGGCTTGACCTACATCCTCTGCGCCGGGCTGCTCTGGCCCTTCGCCGCCTTCAGCATCGGCCTCTACCGCAGCGACCAGCTCGCGACCTGGGCCTCCGCCGTGTCGGAGATCCCGCGCGGCTTCGTCGCCGTGCTGCTGATCACCTGGCCGCTCTTCGGCGTCGCCTCGGTCCTCGATCTCGGCCAGGTCGTCGCCCTCACCTTCCTCACCGTCCTCGCCACCGCGATCTTCGCCGGCTGCGCCCGGGCGATCGTCCGCGCCGGCCTGCACCGGGCGCCCGACCTGCGCCAGCGCACCCTCATCCTCGGCTCCGGCATCGTCGCCGGCCAGGTCGTCAAAAAGCTCCACAACAACGTCCAGTTCGGCCTCGTCCCGGTCGGTCTCGTCGACGACGACGTCCACGACATCGGCACCCCGGACCTGCCCTGGCTGGGGCGCTTCAAGGACCTCGACGCGATCATCGAGGCGCAGAACATCGACCGCGTGATCATCGCCTTCTCGCGGGCCAGCCACGAAGAGCTGCTGGAGTCGATCCGGGCCTGCCGCGATGCCGGCGTCGCGATCGACGTCGTCCCCCGCCTCTTCGAGTTCCTCGATGGCGTTCGCGCCCTCGACCAGGTCGGCGGCCTGCCGCTGCTCTCGATCGGCGCGCCGATGCTGACCTCGGCCTCGATGGCCGCCAAGCGCGGCCTCGACATTGCCGTCAGCGCCACCCTGCTGACCGTCTTCTCGCCAGTGTTGCTGGCGATCGCGATCGCGATCAAGCTCGAGTCGCGCGGCCCCGTCTTCTTCCGCCAGCCCCGCGCCGGGCGCGGCAACAGCAGCTTCCCGCTGATCAAGTTCCGCTCGATGTACGTCGACGCGGAGCAGCGCAAGAAAGAGTTCGAGGACATGAACGAGGCCGGCGACGGCGTCATGTTCAAGATCCGCGAGGACCCGCGGGTGACCCGGCTCGGCCGCACCCTGCGCCGCTTCTCGCTCGACGAGATGCCGCAGCTCTTCAATGTCCTCAAGGGCGAGATGAGCCTGGTCGGGCCGCGACCGCTGATCTTCCCGGAGACCGCCGCGCTGGACGAGGTCTGGCACCTGCGGCGGCTGGAGCTGCGCCCCGGGCTGACCGGCCCCTGGCAGGTCTACGGCCGCTCCCAGAGCCCCTTCCAGGAGATGGTCCGCTTCGACTACCAGTACGTCGCTGGGTGGTCGCTGGCACGCGACATCGAGATTCTGCTGGCGACCGTCCCCGCCGTCATGTCGGGGCGTGGCGCCTACTAGCGACACCTCCCTCGCGCTCGCTCACGACTACCTGCTGACGATGCGGGGAGCCGAGCGCACCTTCGCCGAGATGGCCGCCTGTTGGCCAACGGCGCCTATCTACACGCTGCTCTACGACGAGCGGGCCGTGGCCGACGGCTTTGCCGGGCGCGACGTCCACACCTCCGGCCTGCAGCGGCTGGGCGCCAATCAGCGCAACTTCCGCTACCTCCTCCCCTTCTTCCCGAAGGCGGTCGAGCGACTGCCGGTCGGCGACTACGACGTGCTCGTCTCCAGCAGCAGCGCCTTCGCGCACGGGCTCCGGCCGGGGCCGGGCGCTCTGCATGTCTGCTACTGCCACAGCCCCTTCCGCTATGCCTGGTTCGAGCACGAGCGGGCGCTCGAAGAGACCCCCGCGCTGGGCCGCCCGCTGATGCGCCGCACCCTGAAGCGGATCCGCGGCTGGGACCTCGAGGCGGCCGGCCGGGTCAGCAGATACGTCGCCAACGCCCGCATCACTCAGGAGCGGATCGAGCAGCTCTACGGCGTCGAGTCCGAGATCGTCCACCCACCGGTGGCGGTCGAACGGTTCGCGATCGGCAAGCCGGAGGACTTCCTCCTCTTCGTCGGCCAGATCGTCCCCCACAAGCGGGTCGAGGTGGCCCTCAAGGCCGCCCAACTGGCCGGGCGCCCGATCAAGGTCGTCGGCGAGGGGCCCGACCTGCCACGCCTGCGAGAGCTCTACAACAGACCGGGTGTCGAGTTCCTCGGCAGCGTCTCCGATGATCGCCTGGTCGATCTTTATGCTCGCTGCATCGCGCTGGTCGTGCCAAACATCGAGGAGTTTGGGATCGCCGCCGTCGAGGCCCAGGCCGCTGGCCGGCCGGTCGTTGGCGTCAATCGCGGCGGCGTTCGCGAGACCGTCGTCGATGGCGAAACCGGCGTCCTCGTCGACGGTGAGGACGCCGCGGCGCTGGCCGAACCGCTCTATGACCTCGACTTCGGCCGCTTCGATCCAGAGGCGATCCGTGCCAACGCCAATCGCTTCAGCGCCACCTCTTTCCGCGCCAACTTCACGGCGCTGGTCGACCGCTACACAACCAAACAAGGAGCACTCACTTGAACGACCTGACCCTGATCACCGGCGGTGCCGGATACGTCGGCACCGAAGTCGCCCTGGCGCTGCTCGACGCCGGCCGCGAGGTCCGCGTTCTCGACTCCCTGCTCCACGGCCAGGACGAGATCGCAAAGATGCTGGAGGAGCGCGGCGCTGACGTCCGTATCGCCGATGTCCAGGATGACGACGCTCGCCGCAGCGCCGTCGAGGGTGCCGCCGCAATCGTCCACCTCGCCGCCATCGTCGGCGACCCGGCCTGCGCCCGCGACCCGGAGCTGGCGCGAGCGACGAATGTCGAGGCGACGCGAGCACTGATCGCCGATGCCAACGAGGCGGGCGTGCAGCACCTGATCTTCGCCTCCACGTGCTCCAACTACGGCCGCATGGCCGACCCGGAGACCCCGGTCGACGAGGAGGCGCCGCTGGCGCCGGTCTCGCTCTATGCCGAACAGAAGGTCGAGATCGAGAAAATGCTGCTGGAGGACGGCAGCGGACCGACGGCGCCGACCTGCCTGCGCTTCGCGACGGTCTACGGCGCCGCCCCGCGGATGCGATTCGACCTGACCGTGAACGAGTTCACCCGCGAACTCTGGGCCGATCGCGACCTCGAAGTCTTCGGCGAGCAGTTCTGGCGCCCCTACGTCCACGTTCGCGACGCCGCCCGCGGCATCCTCACGGTGCTGGAGGCCGGTCCCGAGGAGGTAGGCAGCGACGTCTTCAACGTCGGCCACAGCGACGAGAACTACCGCAAGCTCGACCTGGTCGAGGTGATCACGGCCGAGATCCCGCGCGGGAACGTCAGCTTCGTCCATCGCGACGAGGACCCCCGCGACTACAAGGTCTCCTTCGCCAAGATCAAGGACCGGCTCGGATTCGAACCGCAGATGCGGGTCCCCGACGGCGTCCGCGAGATCGCCAGTGGGCTGGACGCCGAGTCCTTCGGCGACCCCTTCGACGCCCGCCACCGCAACACGCCTTAAGCAGCATCTCGCTCTAACGCGCCAAATCGGGCGTGCAGCCGTAGTGGCTGCACGCCCGTTTGCATGCCTGGACGCCGACTAGTACATACGTCCAGACACCGTTGACTTTGCCCAGGCCAGCGTGCCCTCGCCCGATGACGGCAGGGCATGCGGTCTCCAGCCCACAGCCTCCGTCTCGTCCTCGTCGCGATCGCCTGCACCTGCTTCTTCGGCGCCGGCTCGGCCTCGACGGCGATTGCCTCCAGCCCCCGCACCGCCGTCGCCAACTCGGTCTCGGTGATCGGCCCCGGCGACGGGACGACCGCCTGCAGCAAGCGCGCGGCCCGAATCGCTTCGGTCAAGTCGCGGGCTGCCCAGAGCGCTAGCGCCGCCAGGAAGGCACGGCGGGCCGGGAACAAACAGCGCCGCCGCTGCCTCACCAAGCTGCGCCAGGCGGCGAAGCGCAAGCGCGCCACCGCCAGCGCTCTGATCACCCAGGCCCCGGGCAACCTCTTGGTTGGAATCGACGGCGGCCACGGCGGTTGGAGCGACAGCGAGATCGCCCAGCGGGCGGAGCTCGGCGCCGCCGTCACCCGTCACGAGTGGGACCCTTCAGAGCCGATCGACGAGCAGGAGGACGTCGTCGAAACCGCAGCCGGAGAAATTCACACCCGGATCCACCCCCTGCTCGGTGGCAACGATCTCGGTGAGCCCAACCACTACCGCGAATTTGTCATCGCCTTCATCCGCCGCTACGGAGTTGGCGGCAGCTTCTGGGCCGCCCACCCGGAGCTCGACGCCCGCCTCGCGATGACCACGGTCGAGCTCGGCAACGAGCCCTACTTCGGCGAGATGTCACCCGAGGAGTACGCCGCGACGGTAGGTCCGGTACTGGAAGAAATCCAGCGCCTGCAACTGCCGGTCCAGGTGGTCCTGCCCAGCCGCGTCTACGGCAAAGACACCTCCTGGATCGACACGCTCTACGCGCGGATCCCCAACCTCAACTCTCTCTTCTATGCCTTCGCCGATCACCCCTACTGGTACGGACACGACCCGGCCGAGGTCAGCGCCGCCGGCCCGTTCGGGCGGATCGAAACCCTGCGCCGGCGGATGAACGAAAAAGGCGCCAACACCAAGCCGATCTTCATCACCGAGTACGGCGAGTCGACCGCGAGCTGCGGTGAGGAGTGCATTCCCGAGGAAGTACAGGCACAGCACCTGCAGCAGATGATCGACGCCATCGTTTCCCGCCCCGACTGGGGTGTGAAGATGCTCTCGGTCTTCCAGCTCGTCGACCGCGGCACCAACAGCAGCGACCGCGAGCTGCAATTCGGCCTGCTGCGCGAGGACGGCTCAGCGAAGCCCTCCTACTCGATCGTGCGCGGTGCCGTGCAGCAATACCGCGGCTAGCCGCGCTTCGTCCGCCCCTCGCCGGACATGCGTCCAAATGCAGGGGAATTCCAAACGGGTCGCGACGCGTGTCCGATCAAGGGGCAATGAAGATCGCCCGCAGCGCCGCCCTCGTCCTGTCCCTCGCCAGCCTCGCCACGCTCGCCGGCGCCTCGACGGCATCGGCCGCTGGGCCCGGCGCCAACGCCTCCGCCCAGCGCGCCACCGCGGTCTGCGCCAAGCGCGCCGAGCGGGTCGCCACCCTCGACGCCGCCGCCGAGCGGCGCGCCACCCGTCGCTGCGTGACCAACCTGCTCCGCTCCTCCAGCCGGTCAGTCGACACCGCCGCCCCCACGGTCAGCTGGAAGCTTCCGACCGCCGGCGCAACGGTTCGCGGCAAGGTCCAGGGCTCGAGCTGCGAGGCCAAAGCTTCCGACGACCGCGGCGTCAAACGCGTTGTGATGAAGGTCGACGGGACGACGCTGAACACCGAGAGCGACGCGCCCTGGAACTGCAGCTTCGATTCGACCAAGGTCAGCGATGGCTCGCACACCCTCAGCGCGATCGCCTACGACGCGGCGGGCAACTCGCGCACCGCGACCATCGCGGTCACGGTCGCGAACAAGACCGCCGCGCCGGCACCCACTCCAACCCCCACTCCGAAACCCGAGCCGACCCCCACCCCGAAGCCGGAGCCAACCCCGACGCCGAAACCAGAGCCGACTCCCACGCCGGCGCCGGAGCCGACTCCGACTCCGACTGCTGACACCACCGCCCCCACGGTGAGCTGGAAGGTTCCAACCGGCGGCGCCACGGTCAGCGGCAAGGTCCAGGGCTCGGGCTGTGAGGCGAACGCCAGCGACGCCCGCGGCATCGATCGCGTCGTGATGAAGGTGGACGGGGCGACGCTGAACACCGAGAGCGACGCGCCCTGGAACTGCAGCTTCGACTCGACCAAGGTCAGCAACGGCCCCCACACGCTCGCCGCGATCGCCTACGACGAGGCCGGTAACTCGCGCACGGCGACCACCGCGGTCAACGTCTCCAACGTGTCGACCCCGACCCCGACCCCGACCCCGGAGCCCGCCCCGACCCCCGAGCCGAACCCCACCCCCACGCCCTCGCCGGTGCCCCCGGCCGACGGCTCGCTGGTGATCGGCATCGACGGCGGCCACGGCAGCTGGAGCAGCGCCGAAACCACTTTCCGCGACCAGCTGAACGCCGCCGTCACCCGCCACGAGTGGGACGTCGAGGAGCCCGTCAACCACCAGGACGCACTGGTCCTCAAGGCCGCGGCGCAGGCCCACACCCGCATCCACGCCCTGCTCGGCGGCAATGAACTCGGCAGCGGCGCCAGCTACCGCGACTTCGTGATCGCCTTCATCGGCCGCTACGGCCCCGGCGGCAGCTTCTGGGACCTGCATCCCGAGCTCGATGAGTCGCGCTACGCGATCACCACCTTCGAGCTCGGCAACGAGCCTTACTTCGACGTCTCCGCTGCCTCCTACTCCGACAGCGTGCGGCCGGCACTGGAAGCGATCAAGGGGCTGGGCCTGCCGATCAAGGTGATCCTGGCCCAGCGCGTCTACGGCACCGACACCAGCTGGATGGACACGCTCTACAGCCGCATCCCCAACCTCAACTCGCTCTTCTACGGCTTCGCCGAACATCCCTACTGGTATGCCCACGACCCGGCCCAGGTCAGCGCCGCCGGGCCCTTCGGGCGGATCGACGTGGTCCGCAAGCGGATGAACGAAAAAGGCGCCGCCGACAAGCCGATCTATCTGACCGAGTACGGCGAGTCGACCGCCAGTTGCGGCGGCGAGTGCGTCAGCGAGGCGGTCCAGGCCGAGCACCTGCAGGCGATGCTGAACGCCGTCATCACCCGCGACTACTGGAAGGTCGAGATGATCTCCGTCTTCCAGCTGCAGGACCGCGGCACCAACAGCTCCGATCGCGAGCTGCAGTTCGGGCTGCTGCGCCAGAACGGCACTCAGAAGCCCGCTTACTCGATCGTGCGCGGGCTGATCCAGCAGTACCGGGGATAACGATTTGACAACTTGGTCCGTCCACGCAAGGCTGAGCCTGTGTGGACGGACGTATGAGACTCCCCAGCTCCCCATTGAAGGCGGTCCTTCTTGCGGCGATCATCCTGATCGCCGCGGCCACCGGCCTCTCGCTGGCTTCGACGGACCCGGACCAGGACGAGCTCGCCTCCAGCAGCTCCTCCGGCAAGCAGCTGGCACTCGGTAAGGCGCAGGTGGCCGCGAGCAGCCGCCGCGTCGGCGGCGCGATCGGCCGCGCCCGAGCCACTGGCTCGCGCAAGACTCGCAGCGGCCTCGGGGCGCCGCCCGCCTCCGCACCGGGTCTCCTTGCCGCCGCGCCGGCCCCAGCCGCGGCACCGGGAGCGCAGGCGCCTTCGGGCTCCGGTCCCGCGCCCGAACCGCCGGCTGCCCCTGAGCCGGCGCCCGAACCGCCGGCCGAACCGGCACCGCCGGCCGCGGAGCCGCCAGTCGAGCCGACGCCTCCCGAACCGACCCCTTCCGACCCGCCCGCTCCGCCCGTGGTCACGCCTCCCACCCCCTCGCCGCCTTCGCAGCCCAAACCGACCCCGGGGCCCCCGCCCAAACCGTCGACTCCAGATCCGCCGCCGAAACCTTCGCCTCCAGATCCGCCGCCCCCAGTGACTCCCGACCCACCGCCTCCAGTGACTCCCGACCCACCACCCCCGGACGTCGACCCCGGGGTTCCGCTCGAACCCCCTGTGCCAACGCCCAAAAGCTCATTGGTGCTTGGCATCGACGGCGGCTACGCCGGCTGGAGCGCCCCGGAAGTGAAACAGCGGACCGCGCTCGACGCCGCCGTCACCCGCCACGAGTGGGACATCTCCAACCCGGTCACGAGTGAGGAAGATCAAGTGCTTGCCGCGGCGACCGAATTCCACAGTCGGATCCTCGCCCTCCTCGGCGGCAACGACCTCGGCGACGCTGCCCACTACCGCGACTGGGTGATCGGCTTCATTCGCCACTACGGGCCCGGCGGCGCCTTCTGGGCGGCCCATCCCGGGCTCAACGAGTCGCGCTACGCGATCGACACGATCGAGCTCGGCAACGAGCCCTACTTCGGCGAGATGTCGGCAGAGGACTACGCCGACACGGTGCGCCCGACGCTGGAAGAGATCAAGCGCCTCGATTTGCCGGTGAAGGTGCTGCTGCCGGTCTACCTGCACGGCGATGACGTCTCCTGGATCGACACCCTCTACGAGCGCATCCCCGATCTCAACTCGCTCTATTACGCCGGAGCCTTCCACCCCTATTGGTATGGACACGACCCGTCCGAGCCCGGCGACAGCAGCCCGCTCGGGCGGATGCAGACGCTGCGCCAGCGGCTGAACGAGCTGGGCGCCGAGCCGAAGCCGATCTATCTGACCGAGTACGGCGAGTCGACCGCCGACTGCGGCGGCGAGTGCGTCAGCGAGGCTGTCCAGGCCGAACACCTGGAGGAGATGCTCGAGGCTGTGATCACCAACAGCAGTTGGAAGGTCGGGTTGCTCTCCGTGTTCCAGCTGATCGATCGCGGCACCAACAGCAGCGACCGTGAGCTGCAGTTCGGACTGCTGCGTGAGAACGGGACGCCCAAGCCCGCCTACGCGATCATCCGCGCGGCAATGCAGTTGTACCGCTAAAGCAGCGGCACTCAAGCGCCGATCCAGGTCCGCAGCTCGCCCTATACTCGCCGCGCCGTCCGCCCTACGGCCGGCCCCGCCCGATGCGGACCGTCATCGCCACCTCATTCACGCCCACTCTCGACTCCGGCCGTGCGCGACGTACCTACGGCATCGTCCGTGCACTTGCCGCGGCTGGGCCGGCGGATTTGATCTACGGAGCCTTCGGTGCCGATCGTCCGGACCCCGCCTATGAGGAGATCGCCGACCTGCGCCTGCACCGAGTTGAGCGACCCGGGACCGTGGCGCGCCTGCCGGCCTACGCCCGCGCCCGCCTGCGCGGCGTCCCCGAGGATTTCGCGCGGGGGATCTGGCCGGGGCTCGCTGCCAAGGCGGCCGAGCTCGCCGGGGACGAGGGCGGGGCCCGGCTGATCGCCGAGGGCCCAGTCGCCGCAGCAGCATTGCTCCCGCTCGCCTCCCACCGCCCCGCCGTCTACAGCGCCCACAACCTCGAGTCCACCTTCCGCCACCGGCTCGACGAAGCCGGCATGTCGCTGCCCGCCCTGGAGCGCTTCGAGCGGCTGCTGCTGCAGCGCTTCGAGGAGAGCTGGATGGTCTCGCCGGCCGACATGGAGGGAGCGGCGGCGCTTGCCCCCGACGCTCGTCTCCGGCTCGTTCCCAACGTCGTCGACGTCGCCGCGATCGAGCCGGCGCCGCCGCGCCAGGGCGAGCGCGTCGTCCTCTTCGTCGCCGACCTCTCCTACGAGCCCAACCGCGGCGCCCTGCGCTTCCTGCTCGACGAGGCGATGCCGAGCCTCTGGCGGCGCGCCGACGACGTCCGCCTGGTGGTCGCCGGCAAGGGCAGCGACGCGATCGGGCCGACCGATTCCAGGGTGGAGGCAAGCGGCTTCGTACCCGACCTGCGCGACCTCTACCTGGCGGCGGGCTGCGTCGCGGTACCGCTGCTGGAGGGCGGTGGCTCGCCGCTCAAGTTCGTCGAGGCGCTCGCCTACGGAGTGCCCGTCGCTGCGACCCCGCTGGCCGCCGCCGGCCTGGAAGTTCGGGCGGGGGAGAACTACGTCGAGGGCGCGGCCGACGGCGAGGCCTTCGCGGCCGCGCTCCTCACTGCACTCGACCCGGCCCGCGGCAACCCGCTGGCCGCCGCCGGCCGCGAGCTGGCCGAGCGCGAGTACTCGATCGAGGCGCTGGAGCGGCGCCTGGCGGCATGAAGATCGTCTCGGTCATGACCGGTGCCGCCCCGGGGGGCGCCGAGTTCGCCGCGGTCGAGCTGCTCGACGCGCTGATCGAACGCGGCCACGAGGCGGTGATGCTCAGCGACTCGGCCGAGATCGGGCGTGAGACCCGGGTCGAGGTCCACCCGCTGCAGCTGGGACCGAAGCTCTCGGGCAGCACCTGGCCGCGGCTGGCGCTGCGCTGGCGCTCGCTGCGCGGCGAGCTGCGGCGGGCGCTCGAAGCCGAGGCGCCCTATGACCTGCTCCTGCTCCACTACAAGAAGGAGCAGCTGCTGGCGCCCGGCCTGCCCGCGGCGCTCCGCCCCCAGATCGCCTGGTGCGAGTGGGGCCCGGTCCCGCGGCAGATGCGCCAGGGGCCAGGCCGTTGGGCCTACGCGCGGGCCTCGCGCCAGGTCGGTCCGGTGCTGGCGATCTCGGAGGGAACCCGCCGCTCGGTGATCGACGCCGGCGTCGAGGCGGCCAAGGTGACGGCGCTGCCGAACGCGATGCGGACCGAGGAGATCCGCTTCAGCGCCGAGGGCCGCGTCCGCGTCCGCGCCGAGCTCGGCATCCCGGACGCGGCCTTCACCGTCGGCTGTATTTCCCGCTTCCACCCGAAGAAGCGCAACGACGTCCTGATCGACGCCGTCGCCATGCTCGGTGAGGGGACCCACCTGATCCTCGCCGGCTCGGGCGAGACCGAGGCCGAGCTGCGCGCGCATGCAGCGTCGCTCGGCGAGCGCGCCCATTTCCTCACCACCCCCGGCGCCGAGGTCGGAGACGTCCTCTCCGCTTTCGACGTCTCCGTCTTCTGCCCCAGCCCCGCCGAGGGCCAGCCTCGCGCCGTGATCCTCGGCATGCTCGCCGAGCGCCCCTGCGTCTCGACCGGAGCCGAGGGGGTCGTCGGCCTGATCGAGGAGGAGTTCGGGACTATCGTCTCCCCCGAGAACGACCCCGACGCCGTTGCGGCCGCCCTGCGCCCCTATGAAGAGGATCCGGAGCGGGTCCGCCGCGAGGGCGCGCTGGCGGCGAAAAGGGCGATCGAGCGCTTCGACCGCACCGTCGTCGCCGCCCAGGCCGAGCGGCTGATCGAAGCCGCCCGGGAGCCACGCGGATGACCCCTTCCCAGCTCGACAAGCAGGCCGCGGAGCCGCTGCGGCTGCTCGTCATCGACGAGGGAGTGCTCGGCCACCGCACGCTCAAACAGCAGCTCGGCGCCGCCCTGGAGGCGATGCCGGAGGTGGAGGTCCGGATGGTCACCGTGCCGGCCCCGAGCCGGCTCGGCCGCCTGTTCCTGCGACGGCTGGGGCGGCTCGGCGACGGCGATCTGCACGGCCTGCGCTGGCGGCTGCGCTGGTCCTGGCAGGCGCGGCGCCTGCTCAAGCGCAACGCCCGCTGGGCCGACGTCGCCCTGATCATCACCCAGGCCTCCTCGCTGCTCAGCAAGGGCCCCATGCGCCGCCTGCCCTGTGTGCTCTCGGTCGACGCCACGGTCGGCCAGTTCACCGCCCTCGAGTACAACGGGCCGCGCGATCGCCACTCCGATCGGCAGCAGCGGCTGATCGCGAGGCTGGAGCGGCGGGCGATTGCCAACGCCGCCGCAGTGATGGCCTGGACCGATTGGAACGCGACCGCCCTGCGCGAGGAGTACGGGATGACCGAGACGCGGCTGGAGACGATCCACCCCGGCCTCGACGTCGCCTGGTGGGGCGAAGCCGCGGCCCAGCGCCCGGCCAGCCCCGAGGGCCCGATGCGCATCCTCTTCGTCGGCAACGACGTCGAACGCAAGGGGCTCGGCACGCTGATCGAGGCCGTGGCCCTCCTCGACGGCGCCGCAGTCCTCGACGTCGTCAGCGGCGACGAGATCCCCGCGCGGGACTTCATCCGCGTGCACCGCGGTGTCTCCGCCAACACCGAGGAGCTGCGCTCGCTCTATGCCAGCGCCGACGTCTTCGCGCTGCCGACCCGCGCTGACGCCGTCCCCTGGGCGGTGCTGGAGGCGATGGCCGCCGGCCTGCCCGTCGTCGCCTCTGACGTCGGCTCGATCGGCGAGCTGCTCGGCGGCAGTGGCGAGTTGGTGGCGCCCGGCGACGTCGACGGCCTGGCGGCGGCGCTGCGCCGACTCGAGGACCCGGAGCGGCGAGGGGAGCTCGGCGAGCGCGCGCGCGAGCGGGTCGGCGAGCACTACGACAGCGCGATCCAGGCGCCGCGCCTGGTCGAGCTGCTGGCTGAGGTTGCGAGCAAGCCCGACGCGGTCGGGCGGCTGCGGATGCGGCGGCGGACCTTCGTCGCCCTCGGCGCCGGCGCCGCCGGCGTCGCGGTCGCGGCGCCCTATGCGGTCCTCGCGGTCGGTGACGAGTTCGAGCAGCTGGTCGCCTCGCGGCTGGGGATCGAACCGGAGCTGGCGGCGCAGCTGCTGAAGCGGGCGCGGGAGGAGTACGGCGACACCGAGTACGACGCCCGCGCCGCCGCCTTCGCCCTCGCGGTGCGCGATCCGGTCGCGATCGTGATGCCCGACGAAGTGCGCCGCAAGGCGATCGACGGCCTGCTCGAACCGATGCTCTCGCCGCCGGCCGCCAACCTCGCCTACGCCGTCACCGGCCGCGATCCCGGCGCCCCCGCCTGCGCCGGATTGGTGCACCCGAGTTGAAGACGATCGAGACCGATATCGCCGTCGTCGGCTCCGGCATCAGCGGCCTGCTCGCGTCCTGGCAGTCGCTGCTGGCCGGCAAGCGGGTGACGGTGCTGGAGCGGGGAGCGCTGAAGACCCACGCCGAACAGATCGCCGACGGCGAGTGGGCCGCAAATGTGCCGGGGGCGAAGCCGAACAACGAAACCGCCCCGGGCACCCCTCCCTACCCCTGGAGCTACGTCTACGGGGTCGGTGGCTCCTCTCTGCACTGGTCAGGGGCAACGCCGCGCTTCAACGCCGCCGACTTCAAGATGCGCAGCAGCTTCGGGGTGATGGTGGATTGGCCGCTCTCGCTGCCGCAGCTGCTGCCGTTCTACCGCGGCGCCGAGGCGGCGCTCGGCGTCGCCGGCCCGCCGCCGGGATCGGGGCCGACCGCCGGCGCCCCGGTTCCGGGGACGCGCGCCCAGCCGGCCCACCCGCTGAGCCCGACCGACCGCGCCGTCGCCCCGCATCTGGAGCCGTTCCGGGCGCTGCCGCAGGCGCGGCCCTCAGAGCCGGTGGGATCGCGGCCGGCCTGCTGCGGCTCCGCGACCTGCGAGCTCTGCCCCGTCGACGCCCGCTTCTCCGCCCTCAACGGGTTCGCCCCGATCCTCGATCACCCGGGCCTCGACCTGCACCAAGAGACCGTCGCCGCCCGCCTGCGGCGCGATGGCAGCGGGCGCATCGAGGCGATCGAGGCGATCGGCGCCGGCGGTGAGCGCCTGCTGATCCGTGCCCAGCATTTCGTTCTCGCCGCCAACGGAATCGAAAACCCGGGGATCCTGCTGCGCTCCGGGCTCGACGGCCCCGCCGTCGGCCGCTACCTCTTCGACCACGGCCACACGACCCTGACGGTGACGCTTCGCCGCGCGCTCGAGCCTGGCTATGGCACCACGCTCTCGACCGGGATCTCGGAAGCCTTCCGCGAAGGCAGCTTCCGCTCGCGCCGCTCCGGGGCGATCCTCAGCCCCTTCAACCCCGGCGTCCCGATCGGCCCCCTGCTCGCCCCCGCCGTCGCCGCCCGCAAGAGCGGCGAGGAAGCGCGAGCGGAGGCGGTCGAGGGCTGGCGCCGGCGCCTGGCGCTCGACATGCTGACCGAAGACGTGCCGCGGGCCGACCGCAGGGTCACCCTCTCGCCCAACCGCGACTCCTTCGGCCTGCCGCTCAACCGCACCGCCTACCCGCCGCCGAGCCGCTACGAGCAGGACGGCATCGACCGGGTCGCCACCGAGGTCCGGCGCCGTCTGGCCCCGCTCGGCGTCGAGGCGGTCGAGGCGGCCCCCGGCCCCCGCGGCGGCCACCTGATGGGCACCTGCCGAATCGGGCCCCCCGGCGAGGGGGTCGTCGACGCCGACCTGCGCCACCTCGAGGTCGAGAACCTCTTCGTCGCCGGTTCCTCCGCCTTCCCCACCTACGGCCCGGTCCACCCGACCCTGACGATCGCCGCGCTCGCCCTCCGGCTCGGCGAGCTGCTCGCCGAGGGGACCGCTTGACGGCGACGATCAGCGCCTGCGTAATCGCCCGCGACGAGGAGGAGCGCCTTCCCGCCTGCCTCGCCAGCCTCGGTTTCTGCGACGAGGTCGTCGTCGTCGACAGCGGCTCCCGCGACCGCACTATCGAGATTGCCAAGGCGGCCGGGGCCAAGGTCGTCGAGAACCCCTGGCCCGGTTTCGCCGCCCAGCGCAACGTCGCCCTCGACCAAGCCAGCGGCGACTGGGTCCTGGAGATCGACGCCGACGAGCGGATCAGCCCCGATCTGGCCGACGAGGTCCGCGCCTTCCTCGCCGACCCACCCACCGCGGTGCGGATGACCGCGATCCCGATGCGCGACGTCTTTCTCGGCGCCGAGCTCGGCCCGGCCAGCCGCTACCCGCGCTACCGCCACCGGCTCTTCCGCCGCGGCGCCTTCCGCCACGACGAGTCGCGCAGCGTCCACGAGGGGCTCTGGCCGGACGGGCCGACTCATCCCTTCGGCGCCGATATGACCCACCTGCTCGCCTCGTCCTGGGGCGAGGCGGTTCGGGACGCTCGCGCCTACGCGCGGCTGGAGGGCACCCAGCACAGCCGCCCCGGCGCCGCTGAGGCGCTGACCGGGATCTTCCTCCGACCCACCGCCAAGCTCGCCTACCGGGTGCTGCTCTACGGCGCCTGGCGCGATGGCTGGCGGGGACTGGCGAAGGTCTGGATGGAGTGCGCCGCCGACTCGCTGGCGACCGTCTACCGGCTGCGGCGGGGGGTCGAGGGAGCAAGCGGCGGATTCGGCCAGGAGGCACCGCGGCTCGGCCCGGTGCGAATCGTCGGCGTCGCCCTCGACGGCGCCGGCGCCGCGCAGCTTGAGCCCTGGCTCGAGGCCGCGGGCCGCGCTGGTGCCGACGTCGCCCTGATTGGGCCCGCCGCCACGGACGAGACGCCGGTGCGCCGGCGTCCATTGCGCGGAAACGGCGCTGGAGAGCTGGTGCGAGCGCTCGACGCCGAGGATCAGCTGCGCCCGATCGACGCTCTGCTGCCGGCCGGCCGCCGTGAGCGCCGCCAGCTGCGACTGGCGCCGCGGGCGCTGCGCGGCGCCGTCGATCCGCTCGACCCATCATCACGGCCGGAGGCGACGGTCGGGGATGTGCAGGAGCAAACTCGCCTACCGAGAATCATCTAGGTTGAGCCGTATCCTGATTCAAGGAGTGCCAAGGCTCGCCCGATAGGTCAACGAACTGTGGAACTGAACGGCTACCTACGTCTAATTTGGTCCAGCAAGCGCTGGCTGCTGCTGTTTGCAGTGGTCGCCGCGGTCGTCGTGTACGCGATTTCCGCCTCCAAAGAAGACCAGTACGAAAGCACCGCCCTGGGTCAGATCGTCTCGACCAGCCAGGCCGAAGGGGAAATCCTCAGCGAGGAACAGCTACTCAGCCTCTCCAACGTCTACCACGAGCTGGCGAACACGAGCACGGTTCTGGACCTCGCCCACCAGGAGCCTGAGGTCAAAGGGCGCGAGGGCGAATTCAACTCCAGCGTCGAAGTCTCGCCCGAGTCGCGGGTCGGGGTGCTCAGCTTCACCGCGATCACCGGCGACCCGACGGTCTCAGCCGAATTCGCCAACGCCTACGCGAAGGCCTTTTCGGAGTACCTGAGCGGCCTCCAGGTCAGTCAGGTGAAAGAAGCACTGGCGCCGATCCAACAGCGGATCAACGAAATCGAGACCGAACTGAACGAAATTCCGGCCGGCGAACTGCAGCGGGCCAGCCTCCAGGTCGAGCTGCAGGCGCTGCAGGAGCAGATCGCCAGCCAGACCTCCAATCCCGGCGACTCGCTGCGGATCGTCGAGCGCGCCGGGCCCAACCCCAACGCCGTGGCGCCGAAGCCGAAACGCGACGCGATCCTGGCCTTCATCGTCGCCCTGATCCTCGGCGCCTGCGTGATCTATCTGCGCGATCTGCTCTTCGACCGCTACGGCTCCGCTCAGGACGCCTCCCGCGATCTCGGCCTGCAGCTGCTCGGCGAGATCCCCAAGACCCGCGGCGGCGAGCCGGCGCTGGAGGCGTTCCGCAGCCTGCGCACGGCGATGGTCTTTGCGCTCGAGCGCTCCGGCAACTACCAGAGCAACGGCGCCGGCAGCGGCGCCGGCACGGTCCTGATCACCGGCGCCGAGTCCGGCTGCGGCAAGAGCTACGTCTCGGCCAACATCTCCCGCACCCTCGCCACCGAGGGCCGCCGCGTCACCGCCGTCGACGGCGATCTGCGCCGCCCCACCCTGCACGAAGTCTTCAGGACCTCCCTCTCCCCCGGCCTCAGCGACCTGCTGGTCGAAGACCCGCCGCCGCCGCCGGAGAGCGTCGCCGTCAACGTCCGCCTCACGCAGAGCGCCGCGGCGCCGAGCGGCGAGCTGCAGATCGTGCCGGCCGGCGCCCACGCTGAGGACGCGGTCGAGTCGCTCTCCTCCTCGCGGATGAAAGAGGTCGTCAGGTTCCTCCGCTCCGATAACGACATGGTCGTCTTCGACAGCCCGCCGACGCTGGTCGTCGTCGATCCGGTCGTGCTCGCGCGCTACGCCGACGGCGTCGTCTTCGTGATCGACTCGCGCCATACGCGCCGCCGCGACGCCCGCCGCGCGATCGAGGCGCTGCGGGCGACCGGCGCACCGCTGCTGGGCTTCGCCTTCAACCGCTCCAACGCCAAGCAGACCCGCTACGACGCCTACCGCCCGGCCAATCCACAGCAGCCTGCCGGGCGACCGAAGGAGACGCAGGTCTGAACCGCCCGGCCCTCGCTATGCCGGCTTTCGGCGTGGCGGTGGGGGTCGCGGCCGCCGGCCTGGCGACCGGTCTCCTGGTCGCCGCGGGGCTGCAGTACGCGGGCCCCAAAGGTGCGGTGGCGCCAGCGCTGGCGCTGCTCTGCATCGTCCTGCTGCGTTTCCCCGGCTTCACCTTCGGGCTGCTGGTCGTCGTCGCGGTGATGGCCGAAGCCGAAGCGACGGGCATCATCCCCTCCGGCGCCCAGTACTACAACAAGGCCGCGTCGAGCCTGACCCCACCCGACATCCTGCTGCTGATCGGGCTCGGCGGGGTCCTGCTTCGCTTCGTCACCGACGACGAGCGACCGCTCCTGCCCGATCCGCTGACGCTGCCGCTGATCCTGATGGCGCTGGCGCTGGCCGCGGGGGCGGTAACCGCGCTCGGTGCCAATGCCGGGGTCAGCCAGGGCGATCTCTTCCACCGCGGCATGCACATCGCCTACATCTTCCTGGTGCCGCTGCTCGCGGTGAACGTGATCCGCGACACCCGCTCGCTGAAGCTCTTCGCCGTGATCGTCGCTGCCCTGGGCGCGATCAAGGGCATCGCCGGGCTCTACGTCGCCTTTGGCGGGGTTGGCAACACGGTCGAAGAGGAGACGATCAGCTTCCTCAACCCGGTCCCCAACCTGCTGATGCTGATCCTCGTGCTGGGAGTGGTCGCGGCGCTGATCCGGAAGGTGAAGATTCCGCTCTGGATGATGGCCGCGGCGCCGATCAGCCTGCTCTCCCTCGTCCTTTCCTTCCGCCGCTCCTTCTGGATCGCCGCCGCCTTCACCCTGATCGTGGTCATCATCATCGCCAGCCGCCGCCGCGGCCGGGCGGTGCTGGCAATCGGCGCCATCACCCTGGCCCTGGCTGTCGGCGCCGCGGTCACGATCGGCTCCTCCGACGATCCCTCCGCCAGCCCCCTGGCCGAGCGGGCGCAGACGCTCAGCCCCAGCAGCATCGGGTCCAATCGCGGCGACCGCTACCGCGTCGACGAGCGCCAGAACGTGATCGAAAACATCGAGGCGCAGCCGCTGACCGGGATCGGCCTCGGAGTCAACTGGAAAGTCCACCAGCCGCTGGCCGAGGCCCACGACCGCCGCTATGCCCACGTGGCGACGCTCTGGTACTGGCTCGCGCTCGGACCGCTCGGGCTGATCGCCTACGTCGCCATCTTCGCCAGCGGCCTGTGGACGGCGGTGCGAATATGGCGCCGCCATCCCGACGAGATCATCCAGGTCTGCGCGATCGCCGCTTTCGGCGCCATCCTCGGGCTTGGAGTCGTCGAGCTGACCGCGACCTTCACCGGCATCGAGCCGCGCGTCTCGCTGATCCTCGGCGCCGCACTGGGCTGGCTGGCCGCCGCCTGGCGTGACCTGCCGCCGCCGAAGGACCGGGCCCCCTCCGCGCCCTCCTGATGGCGACCTCCGACACCCACGCGACGAAAGTCGGCTCCCGCCGCGTCGTCACCGACATCGTCATTCAGCTTGGCGGCCAGGTCGTCAACATCGCCCTCGGGATCGTCACGACGGTGGTCATCGTGCGCGCTCTCGGCGCCAGCCGTTACGGCGAGTGGGCGACGATCCTGGCCACGATCGAGCTGATCGCCACCGTCGGCAACCTCGGGCTGGAAACCGTGGCTGTGCGGCTCGCCGCCCAGGAACCCGAGCGCGAGGGAGCCTGGGTCGGGGCGACCACCGGCCTGCGGCTGCTGATCGCGATCCCGATGCTGGCTGCCTTCGTCGTCGCCCTGGCGGTGCTCGCCAGCGACGACGAAATGCTGGTCACCGGGCTGATCCTCTCGCTGCTCTACATAACCGCGGCGATCTCGACCCTGCGGATCATCTTCCGCCTCCACGTCCGCAACCACATCACCGTCGCCTTCACGACCGCCAACAGCATCCTCTGGGCGGGCTCGGTGATCGCGATCGCGGCGGTGGGCGGCAGCATGGTCGCCTTCGCGGTCGCCTTCCTCGCGGTCTCGATCGTGATCCAGGGAGCGCTGGCGGTCCTTGCCCTGAGGACGATCCACGTGCGCTGGCGCGGCGCTCGCAAGCTCTGGCCGAGGCTGCTCAAGATCGGGGTCTCGGTTGGGATCGCCGGCACCCTGACCTTCACCTACGGTCGCATCGACCAGATCCTGGTCTACGAGCTGGCCTCCAACGCGGCCGACGTCGGCGTCTACGCCGCGATGTACAAAATCCTCGACAACGCGGGCTTCGTGCCGATGGCGCTGATGGTGACCCTGTTCCCGATCATGGCCGGCCTCTTCCCCGCCGACCCGCCACGGCTGCGGCGGATGATGCAGATGGCGATCGACTACCTGATGATCGTCGCCCTCGGCGGCCTGGCGCTGACGATCGTCGCCGCCGAGCCGATCGTCGAGCTTCTCTACGGGCCCGACTACGTCTCCGGCTCGACCGTGCTGACGATCCTGATCGCCGCCTTCATCCCGATCTGCATCGGCAACGTCGCCGGCAACATGGTCGTGGCGATGGACCTGCAGCGCCGCTACATCTGGTTCGCCGCCCTCGGCCTCGTCTTCAACGTCGGGCTGAACCTGATCCTGATCCCCAAGTACGGGATCGAGGCCGCCGCCTGGGTGACGCTGCTGACCGAGGTAGTTGTGGTCTCGCTCAGCCTCTGGATGGTCCTGCGCAAAATCGAGCTGCGCCTCTCGCTTCTGCGCATGGGCCTGGCCCTGCTCGCCGCCGTGGTCTCCGCCCTCGCCGTCTGGGGGCTGCGCGAAGCCGGCGCCGGAGCGATCGTGCTGATCCTGGCGATGACGGCGCTCTACCCAGCGCTGTTGATCGCCTTCCGCGCACTCGACCTGGACGAGCTGCGGCGACTGCTGCGCAACCGCAAGGCGCCGGAGCCGGTGTGAGCGAGCCGATGCGGATCGCGATCGACGCCAACGTGCTCGACGGCGCCTGGGGCGGGATCCCCAAGTACCTGAGCCGGATCGCCGCCGAGCTGATCGCCGGCGGCGACGAGGTCGACCTGCTGGCGAACACGCGGCGCCTTGAGCGCCCCCTGCCCGGCGCCCACGAGGTCGGAGTCCGGGTCAAGGGCACCGACATCTGGCGCAACGCCTTCGTGCCGCTGTGGCTGGCCAAAGCTCGCGCGGACGTGCTCTGGGCGCCCGAGAGCGTGCTGCCCTGGCGCTCACCTGTCGCCACCGTCGCCACCATCCACGACCTCGCCTCGCTGCGCTTCCCGGAGATCAAGCCGGCCCACCACGTGCGCCTGTTCGAAACCAAGGTAGCGCGGTCGGTGCGCGGAGCCACCCGCACGATCGCCGTCTCGCAGACGACTGCCGACGACGTCGAGCGCTTCTACGGGGTCGGCGGCTCGCGGGTCCGGGTCGTGCCCAACGGCGTCGATGACCGCTTCGTCCCTGGGGACCGCGAGGCGGCGCGGGCGGCCGTGCGCGAGCGCTGGGGTATCGAGGAGCCGTTCGTCCTCCACGTCGGCTCCAACGAGCCGCGCAAGGGAATCGAGGTGCTGGTCGAGGCGGCGGCGCTGGCGGCGCGCGAGGGGGGCGGCTGGCGGGTCGTCCTCGCCGGCTCCTCCGGCTTCCAGAGCGAGCAGATCGAGGCGGCAGCGCGGACCAGCGGCGCCTGTTCGCTGCTGGGGCCGGTTAGCGACGAGGAGCTGCTCGACCTGCTGCGCGCGGCCGGGGCCTTCGCCGCACCGGCCCTCTATGAGGGATTCGGGATCGCCCCGCTGGAGGCGATGGCCTGCGGCACGCCAGCCGTGATCGCCGCCGACTCCGGCGGCCTCGAGGAGGTCAGCGGCCCCGCCTCGATCGTCGTCGCCGAGCGCAGCGGCGAGGCCTGGCGCGCAGCGCTGGAGCAAGCCCTGACGCGCCCACCGGAGCTGGTCGAGCGCGGCCTCCGGCACGCCGCCCAGTTCCGCTGGCCAGTCGTCGCCGCCCAAACCCGCGAAGTGCTGGCCGAAGCGGCCCTGCAATGAGGTACAGCAAAAGTCAGATTGATCGAGCGGGCAAAGTACTCGCCAACTACCTTCAGGCCGTTGCAGACGACAAGGACGAGATGAACGCCGAGGTAATGCGTTCCACGCAGATCGTCGAGTGGTGGCGCAGCGACCATGCGACGCCGCTCTCTCGAGTGGCAGCAAGTCTTCGCTACTACGCTGCGAAAGAGGGAAAACCGGTTGTTGCTCAGCGCCTGAAGAAGCGCCCCACCCTCGCAGGCAAGCTTTTACGAGAGCCGAAAATGAAGTTGTCCCGCATGGGAGACATCGGCGGTGTTCGAGCCGTGCTACCCAGCCAGGATGCGGCATACCGAGTGGCGAGTCGCTTGCGAAAGAACTGGACGATCACGAAATTTCGAGACTACGTCGCTGAACCGAAGTCGGATGGCTACAGGGCTTTGCACCTCATCAACCGGCACCGCGGTCGACTCATAGAGATCCAACTCCGAACTCCCCATCAAGATCGATGGGCAAACTTCGTGGAGGTCTTGTCGCGGACCGTGGCACCCGGCTTGAAATTCGGTGGCGGGCCTGACCTTCTCAAGGAATACTTCCTCCTCACGGGAGAGATATACGCCGCCGATGACCAAAAGCTGCCGATTGCCCTCGATCTCCTCGCTCGTATGAAGGAGCTGGACGATCAGGTCGGTACTTTGTTGAGAGACGCAGCCAATGAGCCCTGACGAGATTCAGCACTTCCTGGTTATTTTTGATCCCGCGAGCGGCAAATCCGACGTACAGTCGTTCGGTACGGATTACCAGGCGGCTCAGGCGGCCTACGCGGAAGCAGAGCAGGCAAACGGGATCGGGACGAAGCTCGACATCGTGCTTCTGAGCGCTGACTCTCTAGAGACGATCGAACAGACTCATTCGAGCTATTTCAACGGCGGCAGTCAGCTGGCCCAGCTACTTCCCCGTTAGCGCTAGCCGATCGCGCGCTCGATCTCCTCGATCCGGGCCTCCCATGAGTGAGCGGCGGCGTCGGCGGAGCGCTGACGGCGGCGCTCGGGGGAATCGGCGGCCAGCTCTCGCTCCGCCACCTCGACCAGCTGCTGGGCGCTGACAACGGTCTTGATCGCCTCCACGCCCTCCAGGGCCGGGAGCGGCGTCGCCAGCACTGGCAGGCCGGCGGCCAGGTACTCGTAGACCTTCATCGGGAAGACGCTGCGGGTGAGGTCGTTGATCGCGTAGGGGATCAGACCGACATCGGCACCGCGCAGGACCTCGGGCAGGTCGTCGGCCGGACGGGGGCCGACCAGGTGGATATTGGGCGCGCTCTGCAGGGCCGAGAGATCGCCACCGGGGTCACCCGCTCCCACCGGTCCGACCAGGACGAGGCTCCACTCGGGCCGCAGCTGGGCCAGCTCGGCCAGCAGCCCGACGTCGAGCTTGGTGGCGACGATCGCGCCCTGGAAGACCAGGCGCGGGCGCGGCAGCGCCTCGACGGCCGCATCGACCGGCCCTGGCTCCAGAGCCCTGGCGAAGGTCGGCGTATCGGCGACGTTGGGGGCGTAGAGGACGTTGTCGGAGAGCGTCCGCATCCGCTCCGCCAGCGCCGGTGCGCTGGCCAGGACCAGGTCAGCGCGGCGGGCGAAGCGCTGCTCGGCGGCGCGGAAGCTCTCGGCGTCGACTCCTTTCTGGGCGGCGACGTCGTCGACGCAGTGATAGACGACCAGCGACGGCTTCAGCCTCGCGAGCAGGACCTCGGCCTGGGGCACGTAGGCCCAGAGGATCGGCGCCCGCATCCCCAGCCGCCGCGCCGCGCGCCCGGCCTGGAAGCGCAGCAGCCAGCGGTTGAGGGCGCGCACGGCACCGATGTGGTGCAGCGGCAGCACCAGCGGCGAGAGCACGTGGAGGCCGTCGGCCGGCTGGGCGCCGCGCAAGCCACGGCGGAGGCGGCGCCAGAGGCGGCTGAGGTCACGGCCGGCCAGCTGCGGCCGGCGCAGGCCGAGCGACTCGATGAAGAGGACGTTGTTGGCGGCCGCCAGGCGGCCCATCAACTGGTGCTGGTTGATCGGCAGCTCGGTCGCCCAGTCGGCCGAGCCGACGCAGACGATGTCGCGGCCCTCGAGCCTCACCCCGAAGGGGAGTCAGGCAGGAAGCGGTCCCGCATCCGCTCGAACTCGTCCATCGCCGTCTCGTAGTCGTCGTGGCGACCGATGTCGAGCCAGTAGTCGTCCTCGCTGCGGCGCGCCTTCACCGTCTCCCCGGCGTCGAGCAGGCGCAGGACGAGGTCGGGGAAATCGAGCCGCTGGTTCGGCTCGATCTGCTCGATCGCCCGCGGCGAGAAGGCATAGACGCCCATGCTGACCTCGTAGTGGTAGGTCGGCTTCTCGATGTAGCCGGTGAGGCGGTCGCCGTCCTGCTCGTCCTCGAACTGGAGGACGCCGAGGGAGACCTGCACCTCGCGCTGGTGGGCGGCGACGCTGGCGGCGGCTCCGGAGGCGCTGTGCTGGGTGAGGAACTCGCCGTAGGCGAGGTCGGTGAGGACGTCGCCGTTCATGACCAGGAAGTCTTCGTCGAGGCCCTCGAGCAGGGCGAGGGCGCCGACCGTGCCGAGCGGCTCGTCCTCGCGGTAGTAGTCGATCGCAATTCCGTAACGCTCGCCGTCGCCGAAGAAGGCCTCGATCAGCTCCGCCAGGTGGCCGGTGACGATGGTCAGCCGCTCGAAGCCCTGGTGGCGCAGCTGGCGCACGATGATGTCGAGGATCGGCCGGTCGCCGACCGGCATCAGCGGCTTCGGCAGCACGGTCGTGTACGGCCGCAGCCGCATCCCCAGCCCTCCCGCAAGCACGACAGCGCGTTTCATCGGCGCGAAGCCTATCCACGCCCCCGGCGCCCGGCGGGAACGCCGACGCCTGCGCGATCATGCCCGGCGTGAATGTGGACGAACGACGCACCGCGGCGCTGCAGCTCTGGCCTGCCGAGGACAGCGCCGCCGCGGCGGGAGCAGGAAGGAAGCTTGGGGTCCGGCGGCTGCCGACGCCACAGCCGCTGCGCTTCGCCCAGGCCCTGGCCCAGAGGCAGGGACGGCTCAGTTGGCAGACCAACGTGGTCGAGCCGCTGACGGAGTTTCGCCGCGCCGCCCTCGGCGACGGCGCGGCCGGGCAGCCCCGGGCCCTGGTCCGAGTCGACGAGTTCCCCCACGCGCGCGCCTTTGACTCCGCCGGCCAGTTCGGCAGCGACGCCTTTCGCCGCTTCCACGCCGTGCTCACCGAGGCCGGCATCCCCTACCTGCTGGCGATCACCCCACACGTCTCCCGCGACTACCTCGATCCGGAGCTGACCGAGCGCCGCGACCTCGACCAGGGCGAGATCGAGACGCTGCGCTCGCTGCGCGAGGACGGCGTCGTCTTCGGACTGCATGGAGCCGACCACCGCACCCGCAACGCCTTGCCGCGGCATCACTCCGAGTTCTGTGGCCTCGACGCGGCTGAGGCGGCCGCGCGGATCGACGGCGCCCGCGCCGTCTTCGACGGGCTCGGCCTCGAGACCCCCGCCTTCGTCCCCACCTTCAACCGCTTCGACGCCGCCCAGTACCCATCGCTCGCCGAGCGCTTCGAGATCGTCTGCGGCGGCCCCGAGAGCGTCCGATTGCTGGGCTTCCACTCCACCCCCGTCTGGCACGGCGAGGCCGTCTACCTGCCCTCCTACGCGCCGCTCTACGGGACCGCGGCAGAGGCAGCGGCGGGGATCGAGCGGCTGGCCCAGCTCGAAGCCGCGCTCTGGGCGCCGATCACTCTGCACTGGGGCTGGGAGCTGAAGGACGACTTCGCCTCCCTGCGCCGTCTCTGCCAGGCGCTCGAGGGGCGGGTCGCCGACTGGGCGGACTTCCGCACCGCGGTCGCGGCGAGCCGCACCGCCGCCTGACTCAGGCCGCGGCGGCTTCGTCCAGGCTCTGGCGCAGCGCCTCCACCACGCGCTGCAGGCGCTCCTCGCCCAGGTGCGGATAGAGCGGCAGCGTCAGCTGCGTCCGCGCCGCCCGTTCGCAACGCGGCAACTTCGTCTCCCCCGCTCCGTAGGCGGTGAATTCGCTGATCGAGGGATAGAGGACGCTGGTCTGCACCTTGTGGTTCTCGCTGAGCAGTTTGCGCACGGGGTCCCGCAAGGTCTCGTCCTCGAGCATCACCGGCATCACGTAACAAGAGCTGGCGTCGACCTGCTCGTCGCTGTAGGGGAGGACCAGGCCGCCGATCTCGCCCAGCAGCTCGCGGTAGCGGTGGCTGAGCTGGCGACGGGCGGCGATGTCGGCCTCAAGCCCGGTCAGGCGCGAGGAGAGCAGTGCCGCCCGCGGCTCGTCGAGGCGGTAGTTGTAGCCGACCTCGACCACGTCGTAGCCCATCGCGTGGCCGCGGTGGCGGTCCCAGGTGCCGGAGGTCATCGCGTGCGAGCGGCGGCTGCGAGCCAGCTCGGCAACCTCCTCGTCGGCGGTCGCCAGCAGGCCTCCCTCGCCGCAGGAGAGGATCTTGTTCGAGAAGAAGCTGAAGGTCCCGGCCAGGCCGAGCGTGCCCAGCTTGCGGCCGTCGCCCCCAGGCTGAACCGCCTCGGGGCTGTGAGCGGCATCCTCGATCAGCGCCAGACCATGCTCGTCGCAGAGCTGCTGCAACGACCCCAGCGGCGCCGCGTAGCCGCCGTAGTGAACGGCACAGATCGCCTTCGTCCGCGGCGTGATGCGGCCGGCGACGTCGTCGGGATCGAGCCCCAGGTCCTCCTGGCCGGCGATCTCCGCCAGCACCGGCGTGCCACCGCAGTAGCGCACGGCCGCCGCCGAGGCGACGAAGGTGATTCCCGGCACGATCACCTCGTCGCCAGGGCCGATTCCGGCCGCCAGGTAGGCGAGGTGCAGGGCCGAGGTGCAGCTGCTGACCGCGACCGCGTGCGGGGTCCCAAGGTGGGCGGCGAACTCGGCCTCGAACTCCTTGATCCGCGGCCCCATCGTCAGCCAGCCCGAGCGCAGAGTTGCGGCCACGGCCTCGACGTGGGACTCCTCGAGACGAACGTCGAAGACGGGGATCGGGTCGGTGGCGGGATCGGCGGGCATCGAGACGACTGATTCAACCAACGACCGGTGAATCCCTGCCTGCAGCCCGCGAGGAATCCTGCGCCATACTCCCGACCCGTATGCAAGGTAGAGGAATGAAGGTGCTGGCGGTTCTCGCCGGCCTGATGGCTGTCGTCTTCGTCGCCGGGGCGCTGGCGGCGGCGAACGTGATCAACCTGCCGGGCAATCTGCGCACGACGCTCGGGCTGCAGAAGGAAACGCCCAACCCCGATTGCCGCATCGGTCTGTATCTCAACGACCCGAAGTCGCCCCCGGCGCCGCCGGGGCGCTGGGCGTTTGAACCGGATACGCCAAAAACTCAGATCGAGGCAAGCGGGATCGCGATCGGGCCGATCATCTACGTGACCGGCGGCAGCCCGCCCGGCAACCTTCGCACGGTCACCGCCTACGACACGCGGACCAAGAAGTGGAGCGAGCCGACGCAGCTGCCGACCGGGCTCAACCACAGCCAGGCGGCGACCCACGACGGCAAGCTCTACCTCGCGGGCGGCTATCTCGACGGCGAAGACCCGACCAACAACTTCTGGGAGTACGACCCCCGAACCGACCGCTGGACCCAGCTGCCGCCGCTGCTGCGGCCGACGGCGGCGGGCGCCACCGTGGTCGTCGGCGACAAGCTCTACGTCGCCAGCGGCGCCCCCCAAACCTTCGGCGTCAGCGGCCCGATCGCGCCCTACCCCCAGTTGCAGATCTACGACTTCAAGACCGGCAAGTGGTCGCTGGGTGCCGACATCCCGAGTCCCCGCCACCACGTCGGCGGCGCCGCGCTCGACGGGCAGCTGTACGTCGTCGGTGGCCGCGGCGAAAAGGATCACTCGCTCGCCACCTTCGAACGCTACGACCCGGCGACCGACAGCTGGGAAAGCCTGCCCGATATCCCGCTCGGCGTCGCCTCACCCGGCATGGTCGCGATCGACGGCAAGCTGGTCGTGGTCGGCGGCGAGGATCAGTACGACTGGGAGAACGAAGGCGGCTGGGTCACCCCATCCACCTGGGCCTTCGACCCGAAGACCGACCGCTGGTCGCGGTTGCCCAACATGAAGTTCGAACGCCGCGGCAGCGGCGTCGCCGCCACCGCCGACCGCGTCTACGCCCTCGGCGGCAGCTACTGCCCCGGCCTGAAGCCGAACGGCCCGATCGGCACCCACACGGTCGAGTCGCTGCCGGCCTCGGCGCTGGAACCTCACTAACGGATGAAGCCGCTGGCGGCGCTCGCGACTCTGATGACGGCAGTCTTCGTCATCGGGGCGCTCGCCGCCACTGAGGTGATCGACCTACCGGGGCGCTGGCGGACGACCCTGGGACTGGCTGAAGAGACGCCGAATCCGCCTTGCCGCCTCGGCCTATATCGGGACAGCCCGACCTTCCCGCCGGCACCAGCCGGGCACTGGCGCTTCGAGCCCGAAACTCCAAAAACCCAGATCGAGGGCAGCGCCGTCGCGGTCGGCCCGGTGATCTACACCGCCGGCGGCAGCCGCCCGGGGAACCTTCACACCTTCCTCGCCTACGACACCCGCAGCGGACAATGGAGCGAGCCGAGCAAGCTGCCGTCGGGACTGAACCACAGCCAGGCTGTGTCCTACCGCGGCGACCTCTACCTCGCCGGCGGCTACCTCGAGGGAGTCGAGCCCACCAGCAGGTTCTGGCGCTATGACCCTGGCTCGAATCGGTGGGCCGAGCTGCCCTCGATGGCCCAGCCACGGGGTGCCGCGGGCACGGCCGTGATCGGGGACAGGCTGTACGTGGTCGACGGGGCGCCGCAGACGTACGGCGTCAGCAACCCCGGCGGGCCATACGCAAGTCTCGAAATCTACGATTTCAAGTCCGAGCGCTGGTCTTCGGGACCCGCTCCTCCGATCGCCGTCCACCATCTCGGCGCGACCTCGCTGGCCGGCAAGCTCTACGTCGCCGGAGGGCGGACGGACCCCGAAGAATCGACGGACGAATTCCTCCGCTACGACCCGAGAACCGAGAGCTGGAAGCGACTGCCGAGCTTGCCTCCCGGCAAGTACTCATCGCTCGGGGTCGCCGCGGCCGCCGGCAAGGTCGTCGTCTTCGGCGGCGATGACGAGCTGGGCTGGAAAGACGGCGACGGGTCGGTGACGCCAAGCGCCTGGGCGTTCGACCCGCAGGCCCGACGCTGGCAGCGGTTGCCCGACCTTGCAATCGAGCGGCACGCGTTTGGGGCTGCCGTGGTCGGCAACCGCGTCTATGCCGTCGGCGGCAGCTACTGCCCCGGCCTGAAGCCGAACGGCCCGGTCGGCACCCACACGGTTGAGTCGCTGCCGGCCTCGGCGCTCAACGGCGACTGAGGGCCTGGAGGCGGGTCAGGACGATCGCGAAGCCGGTCGCAATCGCCGGCACGAAGACAAGCTCCAGCCGGTAGCCCTGTGGGTTGTTTGCGACCAGCAGCAGGACGACGCAGCCAAGGATCGCGCCGTGAGCCGTCAGCCAGTAGGTGTCACCGCGCGGGCGCCGAACGACGACGAAGGCGATCGCCGCGATCGCTACCGCGACCACTGCATAGAGCACCAGCCCCGCCTTGCCGCGGTCGAGCGGATAGGTGAGATTGCCGTGGATCGTCGCCCAGAGCTGGTCTGGGTAGCCGGCGATCACGTGGGCCCAGCTGGTATCGGTGGGAATGTTGTAGCCGGCATATATGTAGGAGAGGTTCTCCTGCACGGGCGCACCGCCAAGCAACAGCGCTGGGAACGCGGCGGCGGCGCCCGCACCGAGGATCCAGGCATTGCGGCGAAGCAGGTCGCGATTGCGCCACTGGGCCACCGCCAGCCAGACCGCGGCGATGCCGAGGATCATCGTCGCGTCACGGGTGATCGAGAGCAGCAGCATCGCCCCAATCCAGAGCGGCAGCCAGCGCAGGCCGCGGTCCGCGACCAGGACGAGCGCCAATAGCCCCAGGGTCTCCAGCAGCAATCCCCAGGAGTCGACGAACTGACCGAACGACCAGCGGTACAACGGCGGCAGCAGGAGACAGCCGAGGGCGCCAACGATGCTGGTCGCGACCCCGAAGCGCCGCCGCAGCAGCAGGAAGAGCATCGCCCCGAGCAGCGCGTAGCCGAGCATCGAGACCGTCTTCACCGCGGTCTGGACGCTCTCCCCCGTCACCGCGCCCACCCCGATCGCCAGCCCTGGCACGAGCCAGCGCCGCTCGTAGAACTGGGCGCTGAATTCCTGCCAGACCGGGTTCAGGACCCGGTAGGCGCCGGAGGGCTCGTCCTCGATTGCCGCCGCTTCCCGGGCCCGCTCGCTGTCGAAGACCTCGTGCATCGCCTGCGCGTGCGACGCGCCCTGCAGCTCCTTCGCCTGCACCTCATAGAAGAGGCCGTCGGAGTTTGGGTCCCCCTGCAGGACCAGGCCCGGCACCGCCAGCAGCAGGCCGACGGCGAGCAGCAGCAGCACCGCCCGCCGGTCGGAGAGGCGATCCAGCGCAGCGAAGAGCCGGCCGAGGCGATCAGTCAGAGCTGTCGCCATCAGCCGGCCACCGGCCTAACCCGGTTCCCGCCGCGGGACCAGGACCAGGCGCTTGAACTCCGCCACCAGCAGCCCGTCCTGATTGAGCACCCGGGTGTGGACCTTGACGACCCCCCGGTCCGGCTTCGATTTCGAGGGCTTGACGTCGAGCACCTCGGTCTCGCAGAAGAGGGTGTCGCCGTGGAAGACCGGGTTCGGGTGGCTGAGGTCTTCGGTCGCCAGGTTGGCGATCGCCTTGCCGGAGACGTCGGAGACCGACATCCCCAGGGCCAGCGAGTAGACGAGCGGCCCGACGACCACGTTCTGCCCCTGCTGGGACTGCTTCGCGTAGACGTCGTTGATGTGCAGCGGGTGGTGGTTCATCGTGATCAGGCAGAAGAGGTGATCGTCAGCCTCGGTCACGGTCTTGGCCGGCCAGTGCTTGTAGACGGCGCCGACCTCGAACTCCTCGAGGTAGCGGCCATAGGCGTGCGCGCCGGATGCCTCGCGCTCGGCCTGGTCGGTGGACAGCTCGAACTTCTGCTCGCTCATCTAGTCGGTTCTCCTCTGGGTGTGGACGGCGCGGAATGCTATCCGCGCACGGCAGCGGGTGGCGAGTCCCTCAGTGGACTTTCTTCAGTTTCGAGCGCTGCTCCTGGCGCTCGACCACCTGGGCGATCAGCTTCAGCACGTTGGAGTCGCCGCTGGCCTTGATGTGGCCGGTCTCGACCGCTTTGCGGTAGCTCTTCAGCGTGCCTTTCTCGGCCAGTTCGTTGAACTGCGGGCGGTCGACTTCGACCAGCACGCGCTCGTCCTGGGCCAGGTCCTTGGTGATCTTCGGCCCCGGCAGCTCGACCCGGTAGAGCTGGACGTCGTGCTTGGCTTTCAGCTCCAGCCCGAAGATCAACTTGAGTTTCTGCAAAGCCGGGACTTCGGCTTGAAAGCGCGTTATCGCAGTCTCGATCAGGGCTTTGGTGTCGGCCATCGGGGTCCGATGCTAGCCGACACCCCGGCCCTGCTTGCACGCGCCTAGATCTTGTGGCGCTGCAGCAGCTTCTTGCCGATCACCATGCGCTGGATCTCGGAGGTGCCCTCGCCGATCAGCAGCAGCGGCGCGTCGCGGTAGAGCCGCTCGATCTCGTACTCCTTCGAGTAGCCGTAGCCGCCGTGGATACGGAAGCACTCCTCGACGCACTCCTTGCCGGTCTCTGAGGCCAAGAGCTTGGCCATGCCGGCCTCGAGGTCGGAGCGCTCGCCGGCGTCCTTCATCCGCGCCGCTTTGCGAGTGACCAGGCGGGCGGCCTCGATCTTGGTCGCCATGTCGGCGAGCTTGAACTGGATCGCCTGGTGCTGGGCGATCGGCTTGCCGAAGGTCTTGCGCTCCTGGCTGTAGCGGAGAGCCAACTCGAGCGCGCGCTGGGCGATACCGACGCCGCGAGCGGCGACGTTGACGCGACCGACCTCGAGCGCGTCCATCATCTGCACGAAGCCCTCACCGACTCCCGCCTCCTCGCCGCCGAGCACACGCTCGGGCGGGCAGCGGTAGCCGTCGTAGACGAGCTCGGTCGACTCGACGCCCTTGTAGCCCATCTTCTTGATCTTCGGCGGCACGATCAGGCCCTCGAAGTCGCCCGTGTTGGTTTCCGCCCAGGGCTCCTTCTCGGTGATGAAGCAGGTCATCCCCTTATAGGCCGGCTCCGCCTTCGGGTCGGTCTTCATGAGGACGAAGACAACGCTGGAGCCCAGGCCGTTGGTGACCCACATCTTCTGGCCGTTCAGCTCCCACTTGCCGTCCTCGCCCTTCTCGGCGGTCGACTTGATGCCCTGGACGTCGGACCCGACCTCGGGCTCTGAGAGCGAGAAGGCGGCGCGGATCTCACCGGTCGCCATCTTCGGCAGGAAGTGCTGCTTCTGCTCGTCGGTGCCGAACTTCATCAAGAGATAGGAGCCGATGAAGTGGGTATTGACGACGCCGGAGATCGAGATCCAGCCGCGCGAGAGCTCTTCGACGATCATCGCGTAGGTCGTCAGGTCGAGCCCCATGCCGCCGTACTCCTCGGGGATCGTCACCCCGAACAGGCCCAGCTCTTTCATTTCCTCGACGATCTGTTCCGGGAAGGCGTCCTCGTGGTCGAAGTGCTCGGCGTTGGGACGGATCTTCTCATCGGCGAACAGACGGACCATTTCGGTGATGTCGCGCTGAAGCTCGGTCTGCTCGCTGTATGCGGCGGTGTCTACGGCCATTTCTCCTGCTCGGGTCGGTTGACGGCGGGCGGCGAAGGATATCGGCGCGATTGATCCGGACTTCCCGCCCGCGCTGCGAAGGCGAGCGGCCGAATCGATCAGAGGCGTCTGAGCGGTCTCCCTAGTACATCCGTCTCATACATACGTCCAGCACAGTTGCAAACGGCTGCCTGTTGCATGAGGCGATGACGACAAGGGTGCTATGGCCTCCAAATTCAGCACTGCGCTTGCGATTGCCGCGCTTGCCTGCCTTGTCCTCGTGCCCAACGCAGTGGCAGTTGGCGTCGGCGAGCAGCGGGCAGTTGCCGCGACGCAGGCCTCCGCGGCGCCGCGGACGGCCACCACGAGTGCCCTGATCGCACCGTCAGCTAACTGCCCTGATCAGAGCAGCCTCACCTCTCCCGTCGCAGAGCAGGAGCAGGCGATGCTTTGCATGACCAACTTCGCCCGCGCCAACGCCGGCCTCGGTGAGCTGGCCGAGGCCCCGGAGCTCGACCAGTCGGCCGCGGGCAAGGCCGCAGACGTTCTGCGCTGCGACGAATTCAGCCACTTCGCCTGCGGCCGTGAATTCACCTACTGGATCCGCGCCGCCGGCTACATCGGCGAAGGCTGCTGGCACGCTGGCGAGAACCTCGCCTGGGGGACCGGCGAGTACGGATCGGTAAGGGCGATCTTCCGCGCCTGGATGAACTCCCCGGCGCACCGCCAGAACATCCTCGGCGACTACAGCCAGGTCGGGATCAGCCTCCTCAGCGGCAACCTCGAAGGAAACTCGGGAGCCCAGATCTGGGCCAGCCATTTCGGTTCGCACTGCGAAGGCTGAGCGGGGAACCCGGCAGTAGCCGCCGCGCGCTCTGATTGGCTTCGCCCATGGACAAACCGAAAGCTGAGAAGTCCGGTGGCGACGCCGGCAACAAGGTTCGCAACTACATCGCCCTGGGCCTGGTCGCACTCGCAGTGGTCCTCTTCGTGGTTTGGCTCGTTTCGGGCGACGACGACTCCTCTTCTTCCTCGAGCGATTCCGGCGAGGCTGCGATCGTGAGCGTGGACGAACTGCGCGAGGAAAGCGCGGAAGGGACGCCGATCTACTGGGCGGGAGAGCGGCAGGGCACCGAGCTGGAGCTGAGCCGGCCCGACGCACAGCGGACCTACGTGCGCTACCTGACCGATGGAGCGAAGGCGGGAGACCAGAGGCCCAACTTCCTCACGATCGGCACCTACGAGTCGGCGGACCCCGTGGCGGAATTACAACGCCAGGGCAAAGAAGACGGTGCCGTGCTGGGCAAGGCGCCAGGTGGCGCGACCGTCTACTTCAACAGTGCCCAGCCCCAGAGCGTCTACGTCGCCTTCGCGGACGTTGACGCCCAGATCGAGGTCTTCGACCCGAATTTCAAACAGGCTCTGCAGCTCGTCAACTCGGGCCAGATCGTCCCGAGCGACTAGCGGCGCAAAAAAAGGGCCGCGCCGCGAGGTTCACTCGCAGCGCGGCCCAGGGTGGCATCCCTAGCTCTGTCCCTGGCTACTAGGGGGTGAGGGTGACCGCCCAGTGGGCGTCGTCCCAGTTGTTCGGGTTGCTGTTCGGAACAACCATCAGCGAGAGCAGATCGCCTGCCGCGAACGCCACGGTGGTGGCGCTGCTGCACGAGGTGGCGGTGCCGCCTTCGATTTTGCAGGTAGCGGTCTGGCTGCTGCCATTTTTCCGGACCGTGAACGTGTAGCTGTTGCCGCTCCCGGGAGCGGTAGCGATTTTCACCTGCAGGTTGGCCATCGTCCCAGCAACGGGAACGACCATCTGCACGCTCGACTCGGTCGCCGACAGCGCGTTCGCGAACGGCCCGAGATAGTTCGTCGCGCTGGTGGACGCATCCGAGCCGGTCACGCCGGCCAGGAGGATGCCTTCGCCGGTCGGACCCTGGTTACCGACGGGGCCCTGGTTACCGGTCGCTCCGGTCGGGCCCTGGTTACCAACAGGCCCTTGGTTACCGACGGGACCCTGGTTACCAGTGGCGCCAGTCGGGCCTTTGTCGCCAGTCGCGCCTTTGTTACCGACAGGACCCTGTTCACCAGTCGCGCCTTTGTTACCGACGGGACCCTGGTTGCCGATGGGGCCCTGAGGACCCTGCTCGCCAGTCGGGCCTTTGTCGCCAGTCGGGCCTTTGTCGCCGACAGGACCCTGCGGTCCAGCCGGACCCTCGTCGCCGTCAGGACCTTTGTCGCCGGTCGGACCCTGCGGTCCTTGCTCGCCGGTGACACCTTGGTTACCGACGGGACCTTTGTCGCCGTCAGGGCCTTTATCGCCGGCCGGACCCTGGTTACCGATGGGACCCTGGTCGCCGTCGGGGCCTTTGTTACCCACCGGGCCCTGATCGCCGTCAGGACCTTTGTCCCCGTCAGGACCTTTGTTACCTACGGGACCCTGGTCCCCATCGGGACCTTTGTCGCCGTTGGGGCCCTGGTTACCGATGGGACCCTGAGGACCCTCGTCACCGGTCGGGCCTTTGTCGCCGTCAGG